>NZ_JAWRXJ010000006.1:0-520516 GCF_046535095.1 Pseudomonas sp. SIMBA_041 | reverse complement strand
AGGGTGATTAGCTCAGCTGGGAGAGCGTCTGCCTTACAAGCAGAATGTCGGCGGTTCGATCCCGTCATCACCCACCACTTTCAACGCTACGCGCAGCGGTAGTTCAGTCGGTTAGAATACCGGCCTGTCACGCCGGGGGTCGCGGGTTCGAGTCCCGTCCGCTGCGCCATATTCGGTTACCTGGAACGCTGAACGCCAGGTACCACACAGAAAGCCCGCTTAATGCGGGCTTTTTGCTGTCTGGCGTTTGGCAATTGCGTTTATTGCTCGGCGTTACGACTGTGTCGGTAGTCGCTTACGGCTTCATACACCGCTTTGCGAAGTCGGTTGATGCCGCCAATTGGCCGATGAGCCTCAAGACCAAACCATGGATTGAACGACTGGTTGTCGCATTGGATATTCAATGCCGGCGTGTCGAAATCTTGCGCGGGTACTTTGATTCGCGCCACGCTCTGGAATGGCGCCGCGTTTTCACGCCATTCGATGCTGGTGTCTTCTATGGGCATGTACTGGCTTGGGTCCTGACGCTGAATTTGCAGGACGAAGCAGGCCGGCACCCGGTCGGTCGACAATTGCTGGTTCAGCGCATTGCGCAGGAAGTTTGGCAACTTCTGGTTCTGCGCGGGCAGGGTGTAGGCCGGGCAGCTATCAGGGTCCGGCATCACTCGGAATTTGGCATTGGTGGCACCAAACTTGTAGGGCGAAACCGAAAAGTAAGTGGTCTTCGTCGGACTTTCCGGGGCGGGTGACAGGGTTGCCAAGGCGATAAACAGGTGCCGAACCTGCCAGGTCCGTGGGTCCCAACCCGGGAAAAACGCCATCAGCTTTTTGCCGTCAGCCTGGGCCGCTACATTCTGACGGTACTCGGCGACATCGCTGACGAAGAAATTCGGGTGGCTGAACATCACAAAATCCTGTTCGCCACGAGTCTGTTGATCGGCGAGCAGCTGTTTGCCGGGCACATCGAGCAATTTGATTGCCATGCCCCGGGCGTCTCGAATGCTGTCGAATTGCGGATACGCATTGCCATTGGACAGGCGCATTGTCGCTTGCCAGGTTTTGCCGGGTTGGCTGAACACGCCCTGGCGCAGTTCCTCGGTCAGATCCGCCAGCACTTGAACCTCGGCCTTCACGCAGCCATGGGCCTTGGCATGTGCATCGCGCAGGTAGCGGGTGTTCTCACGGTGTTGATCGACGATGCGCACCGCCGTCTGAATGACGTCCTGAGTCATGGCGGCTTCGCCATCCGGTATCACTTCTTGCGCTGAAACAGGTCCGCTGTGCTGCCAGGCGAACCACGCCATGGCTAGCGCATAACCGAGCACACCCAGGCCGATCAACCACAGGAGGGTCTTGCCAAGAAAAGCGCCAAGGCGCATCCAGAGTCTGCTCATGGCAATTGCGCCTCCAGCGGGCCGCCCAATACCTTCAGATATTCCAGCAGCGCCCAGCGCTCCTGCGGTTGCAGCAAGCGGCCAATCACGCCGTTGCCGCGCTGGCCGGCACGGAACTCGTGGCCGCTGTTGTGATTGCCGGTGATGCGCGTGTCGAACACAAAGCCATTGGTAAAGGCCTCGGTACGATAGCCAAGATGTTGCGGGTCGTACTCGAACGTACCTTTATAGAAGGTCGTTGCGCGTTCATCTTGAGGTGAGAGCAGCTGATAAATGCTCGGTACCGAACCGTTGTGCAGAAACGGCGCAGTGGCCCAGACGCCTGCCAGTGGCCGTGCCTTATAGGCCCGCAGCTCACGCACGCCAATTGGCAGGCCGAAGCCATTCATGGCCGGTTGTTCGGCGGCAGGAATGTTCGCGTCACGGTAAGCGCGGTTTCCGACGAAAGCCGTGATGTATGCCAGCCCCTTGGCCGATGACAGCTGGCTCAAATCCAGCGGTTCAGCGGGTGCTGGCTGCAAGTGCACGTCCAGCTGCTTGAGTTCCGCCAGGTCCCATTGCAAGGCGGAGAGGTCGAAGCGATGGTCGGCAATGTTGTTGGCGGCGCCCGGGTCGGTGCCAATGAAATCGACCGGTAGCATTTTCAAATGTTGCACCCAGCGCCCGTCACTCTCGACTGTGCGTGGCAAATGGCAACCGGCGCAGTTTTCGCGGAACAACTCGCGACCTTTGGCTGCCAACGGCTTGTCGACAGCGCCGAGTAACTCTTCAGGCCATGCGGGTGGTTTGAGCCGTTGCAGGGTTTCCTCGATCTGGTGCAGGTCGCGTAATCGCACACTCGACGGATAACGTCCGTCACCTTTGAGCGGTTGGCCGTTGGCATCGAAGAAACTCAGTGTGGCGCCCACACCCAGGGATTCGCCGATGTTGCGAGCCATGGGTTGTTGCGCCGAACCGTTCCACTGCACCCAGTCGAACGTCCACATGTCCCACAATTGCGGGTAATCCACCGGGGCATTGGCCACACGGTAGTTGTCGGCTGAAATCGCATCACCGAACGTGGCGTTGGCAATGCGTCCGAAGGCGTCGGTACGGCCCGGTCCTTCCTCGGTGGGGTAGAGCCCGCGATGGGTATCGTTCCAGGCAACTTTGACGAAGGTAACGAGGGACGCTTTGAACTCTTCACGCAATTGTGGGTGCCGGGCGTCGTAGTCATCGCCCAGCACGTTGCGGGCGAAGCGTTCGAATTTCCACGGGTTGAGGTAAGTCGAGGTCAGACTGGCGACCAACGCTTGTCCGAAACTGCCCCCTTTCAACGTAGGAACACTGGAAGGCAAAACGTGCTGCGCCGAACCGCCGTCAATGCGGATCGCCTGGCCGTTGAAGCGCAACTCACCGGTGTGGCAAGCGGCGCACGAGATGTCGAGAAATTCGTCCTGACTGCCGGGATTTTGGTGGCGGGCAAAACCTACCGGCAAATTCCCAGGGTTGTCTGGCGTGGCTTTCTGCCCGGGATCGATCAGGAAACCAAAGCGGGCGAGGTACTCGGGCGATGCGAATCGTTGTTGCGAGAAGGGCAGTTCGAGGGCGTTGAACCAGGCATAGCGCAAGCCTTTGACCTGGGTTCCCTGAGGCGTGAAGTAGTAAGTCTGGCGATCTTCGGCGCTCCATTGTTCCAGGTAATGCACCTGTTGCGCGGGCGACCAGGTCGGCAGTTTCGGATTGGCGACGTAATACAGAACCACGGCCAGGCCGAGTCCCAGCAGCACAGCCACCAGCATCAGCAGGCGAAATAAGAGGCGCAAGATAAACATCCTTGTCGAGTTGTGGCTCTCTTATGCCGCAGGGGACGGGGTGCGGCAAGTGGCCATTACGCCAGATGTTGTGGGATATAGGATCAGCTGCTGTAGGTGCCAGATGACAGATGCTTCATGATGCCAATCCTGAAATGCGTTAAAACACCTGAACTTATCAGAAGTTTCCAGCTCTCATGCCGGTAGCCATTGGTCGTGGCCGCCTGATAAGCTCGCGGCTTTACTCGATTGCCCTTTAGGCGCATGAACAAGGAAATAGCATGAAACAGCATCGGTTGGCGGCGGCGGTAGCCCTGGTTAGCCTGGTACTTGCGGGTTGTGATTCGCAGACCAGTGTAGAGCTGAAAACTCCGGCGCAAAAAGCTTCCTACGGCATTGGCCTGAACATGGGCAAAAGCCTGGCTCAGGAAGGCATGGATGACCTGGATTCCAAAGCCGTAGCCCAAGGCATCGAAGATGCCGTTGGCAAGAAAGAGCAGAAGCTCAAAGACGAGGAGCTGGTCGAAGCCTTCGCCGCACTGCAGAAGCGTGCGGAAGAGCGTATGGCCAAGATGAGCGAAGAGTCGGCGGCTGCCGGCAAGAAATTCCTCGAAGAAAACGCCAAGAAAGCCGGCGTAGTGACCACCGCCTCGGGCTTGCAATACGAAGTGGAAAAGAAAGCCGATGGCCCACAGCCTAAGCCGACCGACGTAGTGACTGTTCACTACACCGGCAAGCTGACCAACGGCACCGTCTTCGACAGCTCCGTCGAGCGCGGCAGCCCGATTGATCTGCCGGTCAGCGGTGTGATTCCGGGTTGGGTCGAAGGCCTGCAACTGATGCACGTTGGTGAGAAGTACAAGTTGTACATCCCTAGCGAACTGGCTTATGGCGCCCAAAGCCCAAGCCCGGCGATCCCAGCCAACTCGGTGCTGGTATTCGACCTGGAGCTGCTGGGGATCAAAGATCCAGCCAAAGAAGACTCCGCCAAGTAATCAGCGTCTGCTTTGACAACAACGCCTCGCTTATGCGGGGCGTTGTTGCATCCGGGGTTCGGCGCAGGTAAACAAAGCGAACGGTTGCTGTACGCTGGAGTCATAGCCATTGAAGACGCCCGTGCTAGCCGCGCCGGCGCGCCAAGTCAATGAAATCTTGGGTTTTTTTATGTGAGTAAAAAACGCCCGATCTGAGCCGGACCCTTATGAAACGGGGCTTTCAGCCGTGAAAAGCAGCTCTGTTCACAAGGTTATCCACAATTTGTGTGGATAACATTTCAGTGGGAGGAATGATGAAAGCACCCTGGAATTTCGCTCGATTCTTGCCCCTCGCCGGGCGCCTGCTCGCGCGCGGGCGCTTGCCGACGTTGCTGTTCGCCGTCGCCAGCAAAGGCGCCAGCCAAGGCAATCGCCTGGGCAAGGTCAAAGACGATTTGCGCCTGTTGCAGGCGCTGTGCCTGGCCTACTGGCGTGGGGAGTACCGTGCCGTCAGCCCGAAGGCGTTGGTCTCGGTGGTCGCCGGCCTGATGTATTTCCTCAGCCCGGTGGATGCCATCCCGGATTTCATTCCGGTGTTCGGCATGCTCGATGACATCGCGGTGCTGGCCTGGCTGATGAAAGTCCTCGACGACGAACTCAATGCCTTCCGCGCCTGGCGCAGGCGACAGGTGCCGGAGAAGCTGGCGGTGGTCGAACGCCTGCCCGATACCCCGGAGAAACTTCAGCTCCAGGGCCCCCAAAAAATACGGGGTGATTGAAGGATGCAGATCAGCCAACCCGTTTTTGCCGCAACGCAATTCCTCTAGCAGCTGGCGCAGCCTGCATTCGGCTGCGCAGCAGTCGTAATATCTGTATTTATGGTCTTTCTGAAACACCGCGTCGCCTGATTTCACGACTGCTACGCAGCCGAACGCAGGCTTCGCCAACTGCTACCGATCGCGTCTTGGCTTGACTCATTGGCATATGGGTGACTGAGGATCCAATTTATTGATACCCCCGCGCGACCTTGGCCGCTGTTAGGATTACACTTCTAGGGAAAAGTGCCGACTCGCAAAGTGTCGTTGTCCTACGGGGAAGTCATGGATATTCAGATAATCACACGCGAAGGCGAGCCCGAGTATGCAGTTTTACCGTGGGCTCAGTACCAGGCTCTACTGAAAGCAGCAGGCATCAACGAGAAACCGGCGCCAGACGCGCCAGTGCATCGCACGGCAACACCAGACCAGATTCTTCCAGGTCTGGATCAACTACGCAGTTTGCGCGAAGGGAAGGGCATCGCCATCGAGGCGCTGGCCCGCACGGTAGGCATCAGCCCGTCTTATCTGGCCTTGATCGAAAGTGGCGAGCGTCTGCCCGACGCTGCGATTCGCCGCAGCCTGGCCTGGGAATTGACGGTGCCAGGGTGGAGGGATGAATCGTGAGCGTACGCATCAGTCGTCAACATTGGGACGGGTTGCTGGGTGAACTGGATCAGGCGCGTCGTCAGCGTCATCTTCTGACCTATCGAGCGTTGCTGGAGCGTTTGCAATTGCCCACGCCGGCCATGCAAACCCTGACCGCTGCGCTCGAACATCTGGCTGCTCTGGATGCCAGGGCCGAGCAACCGTTGCGCAGCTCGCTGGTGATCAGCCAGGGCGCCAGTCGTTTGCCGCGCACCGGCTTCTTTGAATGTGTCGAGCGTCTGGGGCGTTTCTCCGGGCCATCTGACGGTGTCGCCGCCGCGTCCTGGCATGCTTCGGAAGTGGTGCGTGTGTTCGAATACGAATACCCCGAATCGGCCGAGGCCTGAGTGTTTTTAAAACTCAAGGCCCGGGCTGGTTACTGGCTGGCCCGCCGGTTGTTTCATTGGTCATGGTTCGTGCGCCAACCGCGCGGCTGGAGCTGGCTCGAAGGCCAGTTCGCGCGCATGGCGAATTTGGGTGACGTCGGTGCCCAGAGCTTCTATGGCCACATCCTGACCTTTCGCGGCGTCGGCCTTGGGGCTCGCGAGGAGGGCGTGCGATTGCTGCGCCTGGCGGCGTTGGCGGGGGATGGCAAGGCGGCGTATCAGGTTGGGGTGATCTGTCTGGCAGGAACGCCGAGCAAGGCGCCGGACCTGGTTGAAGCTGCGCGCTGGTGGGGCATGGCCGTGAAGGCGGGGCATCCATTGGCAGAGCTCAAGTTGAAAGAATTGGCGGCTCGGGGTGAGGGGCAATAACCCCAACCTGTGTTGACTGAGCGGACGCTATCGCGAGCCAGAATATTCAGCGCTGCCCTTCCAGCAATGCATTCTCTGCCCCAGACACCGCCAGACTATCAATCACATGCACGCTATACCCCTGCACATTCTTCGCATGGTGTTTAGCCTGCGATGCCATCTCCGCCAACTGGCTCGCATCGAGTTGTCCACAGGCCTGTGGATGCAAATGCACTACGCCGATCGACAATGACAACAACGGAAACTCCTGTCGCACCCCCTGACGGTTCGGCGCGATAAAGCACCCGGCTTCCAGGTGTTCGCTGCGGTAAAAGCGTCGGCATTGGCTCTGGAAGTCGTCCAGCAACTGGTTCAACCGTTTACGCCAGTCTTCCGGGCCGAGCACCAGCAGGAAGTCGTCACCGCCGATATGGCCGACGAAATCACGGGAAGGGTCGACGCGATCATTCAGGCATTGCGCCAGGCAGAGCAGGACTTCATCCCCTCGGCCGTAGCCGTAAATGTCGTTGAAGGGCTTGAAGCTGTCGATGTCGACATAACAGATCACCGACTCCCGTTCCTGTTGCAGCAAACGTGTCAGGCATTGCTGGATCGGTACGTTGCCGGGCAACAGGGTCAACGGGTTGGCGTAGCGGGCCTGCTGGATTTTCAGCTCGGTAATCAGCTTGAGGACATCCATCACCCGACCCAGTCCCAGATAGCTGCCATTGAGGGTGATGATGAAGTCTTCTTCAATGCGTTGGCGCGCGCGGCTGGTGATCAGGCGGCTGACCTGTTGCAGCGACTGGCTCATTTCCACGGCGAGAAAGTCATCGTTCATCAAGCGACTGATCGGTTTGCGGGCGAACAGGTCGGTGGCAAACGGTTTCAGCAGCGCGTCCGACAGCGAATGCCGGTGAACGATGCCACAGGGGTGGCCTTGATTGTCGAGCACTGCCAGGGAGTTCAGATTGGCCTGGCGGCGGAACGCTTCGAGCACGGTGGCGTTCGGTGTGTCGTGCGCAACGGCAGGTTGGTCGTTGAGCAGGGGGCAGAGGTCGCTGCCTTCGTCATTCAGCGCAACGGCGGTGCTGTCGTGTTTGGGCATCAGGGCGCGAGCATCCCGGGGCGGATGTTCCTGAGGACGGCACAGCAGATAGCCCTGGACCAGATCAACGCCCATCTCGGTCAGCACCGCGAGCTCTTCCTGCAATTCAATGCCTTCGGCAATCACTTGAGCACGTGAGGCTTTGGCGATCTGCAGGATTGAACCGACAAACTCTCGCTTGAGTGCGTCCTGGTGAATACCGTCGATGAAGTGACGATCAATCTTCACGTAATCCGGGCGCAGCTCCGACCACAACCGCAAACTGGAATATCCCGCACCCAGATCATCCAGCGCAATGGAAAATCCCATCGCCCGATAGTGATGCAGCGCGTTTTGCAGCAACTGGAAGTCGTCGGTCGGGGTTTGTTCGGTGAGTTCGATCACTACCTGGCTCGGCGGAATGCCGAAATCCTGCAGCAGTTGCAGGGTGCGGCCGGGTTGATGGGCCGCTTCAAGCAGGGATTCCGGGGAGACATTGAGGAACAGTTTGCCCGGCAGTTGCTGTTCGTTGAAACGTCGGCAAGCGCTTTCGCGGCAAGCAATTTCCAGCTCGCTCAAGCGACCGGCCTGGCGGGCCACGGAGAACAATGCGATAGGGGAGTGCAGCGGACTGTTGGACGGGCCGCGGGTGAGGGCTTCATAGCCGACAATGCGTCGCTCGGAGAGGGAAATGATCGGCTGGAACAGGCTGTGCAAGCCGCTTTGAGCCAGAATGGAACTCAAGGCACTCAGCTGTTCTGTCGTGGTCATGGCAATCTCGGGGCGATAAAAAAGGACTGGGAGCAGCCTCTTGTCAGAGGTGCTCCCAGTCCTTTATTTCACGACAGAATGATGACTGTTTGATGACGCTCCGGGGAGCGTCAGCATTAAATTGCCATCATGTTGCGTGTCACCACTTAGTGCTTGGCAACCGCGGTGTTGAGTTTCAGGTAGTCCAGCAGAATCCGACCGGTCTCGCTCAGGTAAGCGTCGTCTTCTGGCTTGGTCTTGTCCGGTTCGGCCGCAAGGGCGTCTTCGTCTTCTTTCTTCAGCTCTTTGAGCGGTTCTTCGCCTTTGGCTTTGCGACGGATGTTTTCCATCACCAGCTGCTTGGCTTCGATATCGGTGTGCTGCGCCCGACGGTCGGCTTCATTGAGGCTGACGGTTTTTTCTTCCATCAGTTTCTGCGCCAGGGCCAGCTTGTCGCGGATGAACACGAACTCCGCATCCTTGGACGAGCGCGTATCGTGCTCTGACTTGAGCTGCGCCAGGTACGGTTTGAACGGATCTACCGCAGGCTTGATGGCCGCATGGATGGTGTCCCATGGCATGGCTTCAGGCAGGGCGCTTTCGCCGATTTCCTTGGTGTCGATGATCGACGGGTAATCGATGTCCGGCAGCACGCCCTGATGCTGGGTGCTCTGGCCGGAAACCCGGTAGAACTTGGCCAGGGTCAGTTTCAGTTCGCCGTGGTTCAGCGGCTGAATGGTCTGCACGGTGCCTTTACCGAAGGTCTGGCCGCCGATGATCAGCGCACGGTGGTAGTCCTGCATGGCGCCGGCAAAAATCTCCGAAGCCGAGGCGGACAGGCGGTTGACCAGCAACGCCATCGGGCCTTTGTAGAACGCGCCTGGGTTCTCATCTTCCAGCACATCAACCCGGCCATCGGCGTTACGCACGAGAACGGTAGGGCCCTTGTCGATGAACAGACTGGTCAGCTCGGTGGCTTCCTGCAAGGAGCCGCCGCCGTTGTTGCGCAGGTCGATGACCACGCCGTCGACCTTGTCTTTCTGCAACTCGGTCAGCAGTTTCTTGACGTCACGCGTGGTGCTCTTGTAGTCCGGATCGCCGGCACGGAATGCCTTGAAGTCGAGGTAGAAGGCCGGGATCTCGATGACGCCGAGCTTGTAGTCCTTGCCATCCTGTTTCAGGTTGAGGACCGACTTCTTCACGGCCTGATCTTCAAGCTTCACCGCTTCGCGGGTAATCGGCACGATCTTGGTGGTCTGGTCGTTTGGCGCATTGCTGGCCGGAATCACTTCCAGACGCACCACGGTGCCTTTCGGACCGCGGATCAGCTTGACCACTTCGTCCAGGCGCCAGCCGACCACGTCGACCATCTCTTTGTTGCCTTGGGCAACGCCGATGATCTTGTCGGCCGGTGCAACCTGCTTGGTCTTGTCGGCCGGGCCTGCCGGCACCAGACGCACGACTTTCACCTGGTCGTTATCGCTCTGCAACACGGCGCCGATGCCCTCCAGGGACAGGCTCATGTTGATGTCGAAGTTTTCCGCGTTATCTGGCGACAGATAGTTGGTATGCGGGTCGTAGGACATGGCGAAGGTGTTGATGTACGCCTGGAAGATATCTTCCGCACGGGTCTGGTCCAGGCGCGCCAACTGGTTCTTGTAGCGCTTGGTCAGGGTTTCCTGGATCTGCTTGGAATCCTTGCCCGCGATCTTCTGCCGCAGCACTTCGTCCTTGACGCGTTTGCGCCACAGGTCGTCGAGTTCAGCGGTGGACTTGAGCCAAGGGGCGTCCTTGCGATCGATCAGCAAGGTTTCCTTGGTGGTGAAGTCGATCTTGTCGACGCCTTTGTTCAGCTCGGCAAGGGCGAAGTCCAGACGCGCCTTGACGCGGTCCAGGTAGCGCTTGTAGATGGTGAACCCGGCGTTCAGGTCGCCGCTTTTGAGGAAGTCGTCAAACTGGGTTTTCCACTTGTCGAATTCCGCAATGTCGCTGGCCATGAAGTAGCTGCGCGACGGGTCCAGCAGCTTGAGGTAGCTGTCGTAGATGATCACGGAGCGCGCGTCATCGAGCGGCGGCTTGCTGTAGTGATGGCGCTTGAGCAATTCGACGACGTTCAGACTGGCGATTACTTCGTCACGATCAGGCTGAAGCTTGTCCCAGCTATTGGCTGCAAACGTATTGGTCGATATCGGTAACAGACCGATACCGATGAAAAGGGCTAGGGCGGTGCCAGGGAAAAAATGCTTCATGCTGATTCGACGCGGGGACAATTGATCACGCATATTAGGCCGTCTTTGAAGTCGCCGGATCCACGAGGGCCGGTCGCATAATGCAAGAAAGCCCGGCGCTACAGCTACGGGCTCAGTCCAGACTCACTATGGAGGCACTGTGAAAGCATTGCAAGGCGTTGAAGGTCAAGTGGAGTGGCTTGAAGAGCCCGGTCCTACATGTGATGTAGGACAAGTTCGTATCCGAGTGGCGGCAGCGGGGCTCAATCGCGCCGATTTATTACAGAAAGCGGGCCTCTATCCGCCACCGCCGGGAGCCAGTCACGTACTGGGTCTTGAGTGTTCAGGGGTGATCAGCGAGGTAGGCGCGGGGTCTTCCTGGCAGGTCGGTGATCGGGTTTGCGCCTTGCTGGCCGGGGGCGGGATGGCCGAAGAGGTAGTTGTCGACGGACGGCATGTGTTGCCGGTTCCTGAAGGTTTGTCGCTGGTCGAGGCGGCAGCGCTGCCGGAAGTGTATGCGACCGTCTGGCTGAATGTGTTTCAACTCGCTGCGCTCAAACCGGGTGAGAAAGTTCTTCTGCACGCCGGAGCAAGTGGAATTGGTTCAGCTGCCATTCAGCTGTGCAAGGCGTTTGGCAACCCGTGCTGGGTCAGCGTCGGTTCCACCGAGCGATTGGCTTACTGTGAAGCTCTGGGCGCGCAGGGTGGGGTGGTGCGAAAGGGCGATCTGGACAGTTTGAATGACCTTGGGCCATTCGATGTGATCCTCGACCCGGTGGGCGGTCAGTACGCCGCGTTGAATCTGAAGTTGCTGGCCCCTGATGGTCGTTGGGTGCTGATCGGCCTGATGGGCGGCCGTGAGGCACAGCTGGACCTGGCGCAGGTGCTGGCCAAGCGCGTGCAGCTATTGGGTTCGACCTTGCGCAGCCGCGACGATCAGTTCAAGGCGGATTTGTTCAGTGATTTGAGCCAGCACGTCTGGCCGCTGTTTGCCGAGGGGCGACTGAGCCCGCAGTTGGCCAGGACGTTCCCGATCAAGGATGCCGAAGCGGCGTTTGCCGAGTTGGCGAGCAATACCGTGGCGGGGAAACTGGTGTTGGTGATTGACGAAAGCCTGATCTGACAACACAAAACCTGTGGGAGCGTGGCTTGCCCGCGATTCAGGTGACGCGGTGTATCAGTCAGATCGCGTCATCGTTCATCGCGGGCAAGCCATGCGCCTACAGGGGCAATGCGTTACTTCCAGAGATGGATCGGCCAGCCGGCCGTTTCGGCGTGCTCAAGCAGCACCGGATCCGGGTTCACCACGTGTGGGAAATCCACCTTCAGCAACAACGGCAGATCATTGCGTGAGTCGGAATAAAAACTCGCGCCTTCGAGGTTTTCCTCTTCCGCATCCAGCCATTCCAGCAACCGGGCAATCTTGCCTTCGCGGTAGGTCAGGGTGCCGACGGTCTGACCGCTATAAACGCCGTGCATCACTTCCAGTTCGATGCCGAGAATCTCGTCGATGCCCAGACGGTCGGCAATCGGCTTGACCAGGTGCGTGCCCGAGGCCGAGATCACCAGAATCCTGTCTCCGGCCTTGCGATGGGCGGCGATGGCTTTGGTGGCGTCACTGAAGATGATCGGCTCGATGAAATCTTCCACCCAGGGCCCGACCAAATGCTCGATCTCTTCCGGTGTGCGCCCGATCATCGGCTCCAGGCTGAAGGTCATGTACTCCTCCATCCGCAGCTTGCCGTGACTGTAGGCGTCCATCAGTTCGTTGTTCTGACGCATGAACGACTCAGGGTCGACCCAGCCCAGGCGGCCCATTTGCTCGCTCCAGAGGGTGGCGCAGTCGCCGTGGATCAGGGTTTCGTCCAGATCAAAAATTGCCAGGGCCATCAGTGCAGTTCTCTCTTCAACATCAGCAAAGGCATCAGGCTACCTCACAGAGGGCCGTCGGATCGATGGAAAGCGCCAAACGCTGACCATCGGGGTGCAGGTCGGCCGCCGAGCGGTTGAGCACATCCACCACCAATTCCACGCCGCGGGCTTCGACCCGGTAGCGAATCACATTACCCAGCAGGCTGTGACTGCGGATTTGCGCGTCGAGTTGCCCGTTGAGGCTCAGCTCGATGGCTTCCGGGCGAATCGCGATGCGGTGGCTGATCGGCCGTTGCAGCAGCTTCGAAGCGCTGTCGGCGTCCAGCAGGTTGTAGTTGCCGATAAAACCGGCGGCAAACACGTCGACTGGCGCGGTGTACAGGGTTTCGGCGTCGCCACTCTGTACGATTTTTCCCTGATTCATCAGGAAAATTCGGTCAGACATGGTCAGCGCTTCTTCCTGATCGTGTGTGACGAAGATTGTGGTCAGGCCCAGTTCACGCTGGATCGCACGGATCTGTTCGCGCAAGTGCTTGCGAATCCGCGCGTCCAGGGCCGACAGCGGTTCGTCCAGCAATAATAGCCGTGGCCGGGTGACCAGTGAACGGGCGAGGGCTACACGCTGGCATTGGCCGCCAGAGAGTTGATGCGGATAACGGGAGGCGAAGTCGTTCAGCTCCACCAGTTTCAACACTTCGGCGACACGTTTGTGACTGTCGTCGGCGTTGACCTTTTGCATGCGCAATCCGAAGGCGATGTTCTGCTCCACGGTCATGTTGGGGAACAGTGCGTAGCTCTGGAACACCATGCCGATGCCGCGCTTTTGCGGGCTCATTGGCACCAGGTCGACACCCTCCAGCAGGATCTTGCCGCCATCGACCGAGGTCAGGCCGGCAATGCAGCGCAGCAGCGTGGATTTACCGCAACCGGACGGACCGAGCAGGGTGACGAATTCGCCCTTCTGGATCTCGCAGTTGATGTCGCTGAATACTGTTGTACCCGCGTAATTTTTTTGCAGATGTTGGACGCTGACATAGCTCATTCGCTTTTGTCCTTGTTCAAGATATTGGCCGCCCAGGTCAGAACCAGCACAAAGAAGAAATAGGAAATCACCAGCGCACTGGTGAAGTGGCCGCTGCTGTTACGCATGTTGTTGAGGTAGACCTGCAGGGTTTCGTAGCGGGTGCCGACGAGGATGTTGGCGAACACGAACTCCCCGAACAGGAACGAGAACGACAGCAGCAGCGCCACCATCAAGCCCTTGCGCAGGTTCGGCAGCACCACCAGGAACGCCGCTTGAAAGGTGCTGGCGCCGAGCAGTTGGGCGGCGTCCATCAGGTCGCGCAGGTTGATCGCTTGCAGGTTGTTGGTGATTGCCCGGTACATGAACGGCAGCGCAATGGTGAAGTAGCAACCAATCAGAATCCACGGCGTGCCGACCATCGCGAACGGCCCGGAACCGTAGAGCTGCAACAGCCCCACCGACGACACCACCGGCGGCACCGCAAAGGGCAGCAAGATCAGGATATTCATCAGCGCATCGAGTTTCGGGAAGTGGTAATGCACCACGAACAGCAGCGGCAGAATCAGCACCACCGACAAAATCAATGCGCCGACGCAGACCAGCAGTGACTGGCCAAATGCGTTGAGAAAGCGCGGATCGCTCCACAGCTGGATGTACCACTTGAAGGTAAAGCCGCTGGGCAGGATGGTCGCCGACCAACTGCTGGCAATCGAGTAGATCAACGTCCCGAGCAGCGGCAACAACAGAATGGCAAACAGCAGGTACACCACGACGCGGTGGTAGACACCGGCGGGGCCCAGTTCAGCGCGAGACATGGTAGCTCCTCTTCAACAGCAACTGATGCACGATGGTCACCAGGGTCATCAACGCCACCAGCACCACGGCCAGGGCACTGGCGAGGTTCGGGTCGAGGGAAATATCACCGGACACCATCGCCGCGATGCGGATCGGCAGCACGTTGAAGTTGCCGGTGGTCAACGCATACACCGTCGCGTAGGCGCCAAGGGCGTTGGCCAGCAGGATCACGAACGTACCGAGCAGCGCCGGTGTCAGCACCGGCAAACCGATGTGCCGCCAGAACTGCCAGCCGTTGGCACCGAGCAGCTCGGCAGACTCGCGCCAGTCTTCGCGCAGGGCGTCGAAGGCGGGGTAGAGCAGCAACACGCCAAGTGGAATCTGGAAGTACGTATAGAGAATGATCAGCCCGGTCTTCGAGTACAGATTGAAATCCTGAATGATCCCGGCCTGCTTGAGCATGATGGTGAAGCTGCCGTTGAAGCCCAGCAGGATGATGAAGGCGAAGGCCAGGGGCACGCCGGCAAAGTTGCTGGTCATGTTGGCGAAGGCGTTGACGAAGTTGCGCAGTTTCGAGTCGACCCGGCGCAAGGAGTAAGCGCCGAGCACCGCAATAATGATCCCGAATACACTGGACCAGAAACTGATCTCGAGGCTGTACTGGATCGCCTGCAAGTAGAACTTCGAATTGAAGATTTTGGTGAAGTTGGCTAACCCCCAGCCGAACTCTTCCGATTGCAGGCTGTTGATCATCACCCAGACCAGCGGGGCGATTTCGAACACGATAAAGAACAGGGCGAACGGTACGAGGCACAAGGCTGCCAGCCACTTGCTACGGGTATTGGCATTCACTTGAGCAGCTCCCGGCACACAGGTTTGTCGTGGGCCACGCCCAGCAATTCGCAGACCGTGCCGCAGATTTCAATCTGTTTCGGCGCAGCACTGGCGTTGAAGCTGAACGCGTCACCGAGGACAAACAACGGCACTTCGCGTTCTTCCGACAACAAGCCGTTGTGGGAGCGGTCGTTGTTCATGCCGTGGTCGGCAGTCACCAGCACCTGATAACCGGCGTCGAGCCAGGTGCGCAGGTAATCGGCAAGGATGATATCGGCCGAGCGCGCACTGTTGCGGTATTGCGGGGTGTCGAGACCGTGCTTGTGCCCGGCGTCGTCGATGTTCATCGGGTGGATCAACAGAAAATTCGGCGCATGCCGCAGGCGCAGGCTTTCGGCGTCGGCGAACAGGTGTGAATCCGGGTAGTGGTCGTTCCAGTAGAAGTGACCGTGCTGGATCGGCAAGGCTTCATCGTCGGTGTGACGATCCCGGGCCGCCACGAACGGTGAGCGGTTGTACAGCTCGCTGACCCAGTGATACGCCGCCGCAGCGGTTTTCAGACCGGCGTCCGTGGCGTAGTGATAAATGCTGCGCTGATTGGACAGACGCGAGACGTTGTTGTGAACGATGCCGCTCTCGATGGGCGGGACGCCGGTGAGAATGCATTCATAAAGGGGACGGGACAGGGACGGCAGTTCGCACTCCAGTTTGTAGAGTGCCGCGCGTCCTGCGCCGACGTAGGCCTGCAGGTGCCCCATGGTGTGGCGCGCGACCTCGTAGTTGAGGCCGTCGAGCACGACAAGGATGACGTTGTGCTTCATAGGGGCAAAAACTCCGCGAACAGTTATTTCAAATACAAACCCATTTCCCCTTTTAGGAGTGAGCCTGCTCGCGATAGCGGTGGGCCAGTCAACATTGATGCTGAATGCTCAACCGCTATCGCGAGCAGGCTCACTCCTGCATTGGATTTCCGTTGGGTTATCCAATGTAGGGATCTACCGGGTTACTGCATGTTGACGATGACTTCTTCGTTCCACTTCTGAGGAAGGGCTTTGGAGGTCTTTTCCCATGCATCGGCGTCTTTGATCGGCGTGACTTTTTTGTACTGCTCGTTAGGCAGCAGCTTGGCCTTCACGTCTTCTGGCAGTTTGATGTGCTCTGCACGGATCGGGCGCGCGTTGCCTTTTGCCAGGTTGATCTGGCCGGCGTCGCTGAAGATGTATTCGCGGGTCAGCTTGGCGGCGTTCGGGTTTTTCGCGTACTTGTTGATGATGGTGGTGTAGCCGGAGATCACCGAACCATCGGATGGAATCAGCACGACGTAGTCATCCGGATTGGCCATCTTCGCTTTGTAGCTCAGACCGTTGAAGTCCCAGACCACGCCGACTTCGATTTCACCCTTTTCCATGGTGGCAATCGTCGGGTTGGCCATGGACAGGCGACCCTGTTTGGCGATGTCTGCGAACAGCAGCAGGGCCGGTTGCAGGTTTTTCTCGTCGCCGCCATTGGCCAGGGCCGCCGCCAGTACGCCGTTGGCCGCCTGGGCCGCGGTGCTCACGTCACCGATGGACACCTTGTATTTACCGGTCTTGAGGTCGGCCCACTTGGTGGGGGCTTCCGAACCGTGCAGCAGCTTTTTGTTGACGATAAACGCGATGGTGCCGGTGTAGGCCAAAGCCCAGTTGCCGTCCTTGTCTTTAGCCCAGTCTGGCACCTGTGCCCAGGTCGTCGGCTTGTACGGTTGCACCACGCCTTGCTTGACCGCGATCGGGCCGAAGGCTGCGCCGACGTCGCCGATGTCAGCGCTGGCGTTGTCTTTTTCAGCGGCGAATTTGGCGATTTCCTGGGCCGAGCTCATGTCGGTGTCGATGTGCTTGAGGCCGTAGGTTTTAGCCAGGTCTTCCCAGGTGCCTTTCCAGTTGGCCCAGTCATCGGGCATGCCGACGCTGTTGACTGCGCCTTCCGCTTTCGCAGCGGCTTCGAGGGTTTTCAAATCATCAGCCGCCATGGCGGCGGTGCACATGGCGATGGTCGAGCCTAACAGTGATGCCAGGAAAAGCTTTTTCATCCGAAGCTCCTTTGGGCGTTTTCAACGCTGCGATTGCGGTTGTGTTGGTCTAGGTCAGCAATACCTGAGCCAATTTAGGCGGGCTCGATGACACTTTCATGTCGGTCGTCGCCCGGCAGCACAATTATTTGTCCGGTATTGGCAGGTGCCCGGTAAGCGTAGACCATGGGCAAAGGCCCGGCACACAAGGGACTTGGCCGATGTATTGTAGGGTTTGAGGCGAACGATCGGATGACCGTTGGGTAGCTTTGTCATCTATCAGTCATCTGCACTGCCTACGCTTGCAGGATGAAAAAAGAGCCGGCTTTCAGCGCGGTTCTGCCCCGAAACAGTGCTGGTCTAGTCCAGATAGGTAACGTTGATGCGTGATGAGGCAACGAAAGCGGTGACAGCCATCGGTCAGGTCCTGCAGGAACAGCTCGACCACGGCCTGTTGGCGCCCGGCAGCAAGCTACCGGCCGAGCGCAAGCTCAGTGAGTTGTTCGGGACCACACGGATTACCGTGCGCGAGGCGTTGTTACAGTTGGAGGCGCAAGGGCAGATTTATCGCGAAGAGCGCCGCGGCTGGTTCGTTTCGCCACCGCGCCTGGCCTACAACTTGATGCAGCGCAGCCATTTTCACGCGATGGTCAGCGCGCAGGGGCGGGTGCCGTCGACCGAGGTGATTTCAGCGCGGTTGCAACCCGCCTCGGCGGCGGTGTGCGCGTGGTTGCAATTGCCGGCGCTGTCGAGCGTGATCCAGATCTGCCGCGCGCGGCGCATTGATGAGCGGCTGGTGTTGTACGTGGAGCACTATTTGAATCCGCAGTATTTTCCGGGGATTCTCGAGTTTGATTTGAATCAGTCGATTACCGAGTTGTATGCACGGCATTACGATTTGCATTACGGGCGGGTGCGGTTCGAAATTGTGCCGACGTCGCTGTCGGTGGATGCGGCAGCGGCGCTGCGGGTGTCGGTGGGTAGCCCGGGGTTGCGGATTGCGCGGGTCAATTATGATCAGCATGAACGGCTGATCGATTGTGACCTGGAGTTTTGGCGGCATGATGCGATTCATGTCGGGGTGGATGTGGTTTAGCTCGCTGAAACCGCTTCGATCCTATCGCGGGCAAGCCCGATCCCACAGAGTTCAATGACTTCCTTGTGGGAGCGGGCTTGCCCGCGATGGCGGCCTTACAAACCCCCATTCTCTCGGGGCTATTTTTCCTTCTGCGCGTCACCCGCCGCCGTAGCCACCTGAACACTCATGCGTGGCATCGCCAGATCCAGCCCCGCCTCATCCAGATGCCGCTTCAGCGACAGGTTGAACGCCCGCGAAACCTCCCACTGCTTGATCGGTGCAGTCTTGAACCGCGCGCGCAGGATCGCATTACCCGACTCGAAACTCTCGACCCCCTGGAACTCCAGCGGCGACCAGATATTGCGCCGTTGCAGCGGGTCGGTGCGCATCTTCTGACCGACTTCGCGCATCAGTTTGATCGCGCTATCAATGTCCATGTCGGACGGCACCGCCACCCGGAAGATCGCGTAGCCGAATTCCCGGGAGTAGTTCTTGATGCTTTTGATTTCGCTGAACGGAATAGTGTGGACGATGCCGTCGATGTCCCGCAGGCGCACGGTGCGGATGGTCAACCCTTCGACGGTGCCCAGGTGGCCGCCGACGTCCACGTAGTCGTCGATGGCCAGGGAGTCTTCGATGATGATGAACAAACCGGTGATCAAGTCCGCGACCAATGACTGCGCACCGAAACCGATGGCCAGACCGATTACACCCGCACCGGCCAGCAGTGGCGTGACGTTCATGCCCATGTTCGCCAGCGCGACGATCAGCGCGACAATGAAAATCGCCACGAACAGCACGTTGCGGATCAGCGGCATCATCGTCTGCGCACGGGCATTGGCCAGGCCTTTGCGTGAGCGGGTGAGTGCGTGGTGCACGGCGGTGTCGCTGAGGATCCAGATCAGCCAGGCGAAAATCAGCGTGCCGGCAAGGCTGAACAGTTTGACGCTGACCTCATGGCCTTCACCTTCGGTGAACGTGATCAGCGACATGCCCCAGACGCGCAGACCGAGCTCAATGAACGCCAGCCACACCAGCAAGTGAGCGAGGGTGTAGAAAAAGTTTTTCAAGCGTTCCGAGTACAGCGCATGGCGCTTCACACCGCGTTGCGGTTTAAGGGCGTGACGGCGGACCAGTCCGTTGATGACCATGCACAACACCAGCAACACGGTGCAGATCAGCGACTGTCGCAGGGCAGTGCTGGTGTCGCCGGCCGAAACGAACGTGGCGAACAGCGAGACGCCCACCAGCACCAGTGCCGGGAGGTACCAATAGGTGCCGAGAATTTCGATGGTGTCGCTGAGGGCGCGGCGGGTCAGGCGCCGGGACAACGGCTGATTGCGGATCAAGTGTGCGATCGGCCGGCGGAACCGCAGGATGAACAACCCGGTAGAAATCGCCGCCAGCACATTGGCCGCCGTCGCCGCCGTATGCGCCAGGTGGCTGCCAAGCCCGGCGACCAGTCGCGGATCGCTCAGCGCTTCACCAAACGCGGCGAAACTGCCGATCAGCCACAACGGCCGAAACGCCTGGTGGCGCAGGATATACAAGGCGCGGTGACGATGCGGACCATCGAGCAGGGAGAACGCGATCACGCAGATCGCCGAGAAGCACGTGCCGACCACCAGCGCGTAAGCCAGCACCATCGCCAGGCTTTTGCCCAGCGACGAGGGCAGGGCGTAGCTCATATAGACCGTGATTACCAGGGCGATCAGCCAGGGCCCGAGCTTGCGCAGGGCGAAGCGCAACATGTCCACGGCCTTGGGGTGTTGCGGAAGTTCTTCGGTCAGGCCAAAGCGCATGCGCACCCGATGACCGACCCAAATCAGCGCCGCTGCCAGCAGGCTCCAGACCATCAGGATCATGGCGAACGCGAAGATGATCGGCAGCCACTCGCTGGCCGGCATGATCAAGGCTGACAGTTCGTCTCTCGCCAGTCCAAACTCTTCAGACCAGCGATTGATCGGGCTGTCGGCCCCGGAGAATTGTTTTTCGAACGAGGCCAGCGTGCCGCCGATCAAGCCGAGCACGCCTTCTTCGGCGGCCGGCTGAGCCTTTTTGGTGGCGTCGCGCAGCTTCTTCAGGTCGGCCAGCAGTTTGCTGCGCTGCTGGTCGTTTTCCAGCGACTTGATCACTTCGTCCAGCGATTGCCCCAACGGTTCTTGCGCCTCTGGCTGGGCTTTCGTCGAGCCGCTGAGCAAGCTTGGCAAACCGACTGCCTGGGCAGGCGCCATCGGCAGCAACGTCATGAGGCAGACAAGGAAGAAACACGGCAGGGCGAACAGACGAGCGAGCACTAGGCGGTCAACCTCGGGATGAGCGGATCGACCGAGTGTACGAGCCCGTCTAAATCAATGCGAGTCGGAGGTCGGATTTATTCGTTGAGTTTGGCGAGGATCTTGAAAACCACGGTGCCGAAAATGATCAGCATGCCAATCCACATGGCGAATACACCGGCGTTTTTGTCGCGAAAGTTGAAGCCGATGGCCAGCATGATCATCCCGACGAGGATCGGGATCAGCATGGCGTGAAACGAAGACATCGAGATCATGGAGACTGCCTTGTCTAAAGGAATAATTAAAGTTTAGATGGCTTTGGGTGACCGAGAGTGATGTGAATCAAGCAAAGTACTTCGCGAGCAGGCTCACTCCTACAATTGAAATGCGTTCCAACTGTAGGAGCGAGCCTGCTCGCGAAGCTGTCGGGAATTACGGCAATTCCTGGCAGGCGTAGAACGCGCTCAGCACTTTGACCAGGTGCGCCAGGTCGTGGCTGCCGCACAGTTCACGGATCGAGTGCATGGCGAACGTCGGCAGGCCGATGTCCACGGTGCGCACGCCCAGGTGGCTGGCGGTGATCGGACCGATGGTCGAGCCACAGCCCATGTCGCTGCGCACCACAAAGCTTTGCACGGGCACTTCTTCGGCCATGCACAGATGACGGAAGAAACCGGCGGTTTCGCTGTTGGTGGCGTAGCGCTGGTTGCTGTTGACCTTGATCACCGGGCCGGCGTTGAGTTTCGGGCCGTGGTTGGCGTCATGCTTTTCCGCGTAGTTGGGGTGCACGCCGTGGGCGTTGTCGGCGGAAACCAACAGGGATTTCTGGATGGTGCGCACGAACTCGTCACCTTCAGGCAACAGGCGGCGCAGCGTCTGCTCGAGCATCGGGCCATCAGCGCCGCATGCCGAACAGGAGCCGACTTCTTCGTGGTCGTTGCACACCAGCACGCAGGTTTCGTCGGTTTCTGCGGTCAGCAACGCTTGCAGGCCGGCGTAGCACGACAGCAGGTTGTCGAGGCGCGCACCGGCGATGAAATCACCGTGCAGGCCGATGATCGCAGCGCTTTGGGTGTCGTAGAAACTCAGTTCGTAATCCAGCACGACGTCGGCGTTCAAACCATGTTCCAGCGCCAACTGGTTGGTGAGCACAGCGCGGAAATCCACGCGCTCGTCACCGGCGAATTGCGCGAGGATCGGCGGCAATTCGGTCTGTGCGTTGATCGCCCAGCCCATGTTGGCTTCACGGTTAAGGTGAATCGCCAGGTTGGGAATGGTCGCGATGGGCGCCTTGAAGTCGATCAACTGGCTCTCGACCTTGCCATCTCGGCGGAAGGTCACGCGGCCGGCGAGGGACAAGTCACGGTCGAACCACGGCGCCAGCAATGCACCGCCGTAGACTTCGACGCCCAATTGCCAGAAACCCTGGCGCTGCAGTTCAGGCTGGGGCTTGACCCGCAGGCACGGGCTGTCGGTGTGCGCGCCCACCAGGCGAATACCGCCATGCAGCGGCGAATGACGGCCCATCTTGAACGCGACGATGGAGGAGTCGTTACGGGTGACGTAGTAACGGCCATTGGCTTCGGTGGTCCAGGGCTCGCGCTCATCGAGTCGCACGAAACCGGCCGCTTCCAGGCGCTGGACGAGGCTGGCAGTGGCATGGAACGGGGTAGGGGAGGCCTTGAGGAAGTCGATCAGGCCTTGGTTCAACTCTTCGCGCATAAGAAGCTCCAGACAGCAATGGCGCCAGTTTAACGTATTGGTCGGAGAATTGGCGGTGACTGATGTTGGGGTAGGCTCCGATATTGGATTTGTCGGAGAACCCTGTGGGAGCGGGCTTGCCCGCTCCCACAGGGTTTGCGCTCAATCACTTAGAACGGTGCCGGGCACTCGAAACGCAAGCGTTCACCGGTTTGCGGGTGGGTGAAGCTGAGCATGCTGGCGTGCAGACACAGGCGCGGCCAGGCGGCCAGGGCCTGCTCGTGGGCGTAGAGCCCGTCACCCAGCAGCGGGTGGCCGATGGAAAGCATGTGCACGCGCAGTTGGTGCGAGCGGCCGGTGATCGGCGTCAGCTCGACACGGCACCAGTCGCCACAGCGTTCCAGCACACGCCAGAACGTCAGGGCATGCTTGCCGAATTCGTGGTCGACCACATGGCGTGGCTTGGTCGGCGGGTCATAGCGCAAGGGCAGGTCGATGCTGCCGCTGTCCAGTTCCGGCTGACCCCAGCACAGCGCTGTGTAGGCTTTTTCGGTTTCGCGGTCGTGAAATTGCCGAGATAACTCACGATGAGTGTCCGGGTCTCGGGCGAGAAGAATGATGCCGGAGGTTTCCCAGTCCAGGCGATGGACGATTCGCGCTTCCGGGTAGCCGTTTTCTTGCAGGCGGGTAATCAGGCAGTCCTTGTTGTCATCGGCCCGGCCAGGGACGGAGAGCAACAGGGTCGGTTTGTTCACCACCAGTACGGCGGCGTCCTGATGAAGGATGTGGACATTGGACAACGGCATTAAAACAGCCTCGTAACAAACGCCAACGGCGGCTCAAGTCCCTTCCAGTGTTAGAAGGGCCCTGAGCCGCCGTGGCTCCGACCGGATCGATTAACGATCCGGCAGGGTGATATTGAGTTCCAGAATCGAGCAGCTGCCCTGGTTTTCCAGAGCGACGTGCACGTCATCGGACCCGATATTGACGTACTTGCGGATCACTTCAACCAGTTCCTTCTGCAAGGCTGGCAGGTAGTCCGGCGTACTGCGTTGGCCGCGTTCATGCGCCACGATGATCTGTAGACGCTCTTTCGCTACCGATGCGGTACTTGGCTTCTTGTTGGCACGAAAGAAGTCAAAAATGTTCATTACCTACCTCCAAACAGGCGCTCGAAGAATCCCTTCTTCGTGACATCGAGGAAACGATGTTCCTTTTCTTTGCCCAGGAGGCGATCAACCGTATCGCTATAGGCCTGGCCCGCGTCGCTTTGGTCGTCGAGAATCACTGGCACACCCTGGTTGGAGGCTTTGAGGACCGCCTGGGATTCCGGGATCACGCCGAGCAATTTGATCGAGAGGATTTCCTTGACGTCTTCAACGCTGAGCATCTCGCCTTTCTCGACCCGCTCCGGGTGGTAGCGGGTAATCAGCAGGTGTTCCTTGATCTGCTCTTCGCCACGTTCGGCGCGACGGGATTTGCTGGCCAGCAGGCCCAGCATACGGTCCGAGTCACGTACCGAGGACACTTCCGGGTTGGTCACGACAATCGCTTCATCAGCGAAGTACATGGCCAGGTGGGCGCCTTTCTCGATGCCGGCCGGAGAGTCGCAGACCACGAATTCGAAGTCTTCTTTCAACGCCATCAGGACTCTTTCCACGCCTTCCACCGTCAGCGCGTCTTTGTCGCGGGTCTGGCTGGCGGCCAGGACGTAGAGGTTTTCCAGGCGCTTGTCTTTGATCAGGGCCTGTTGCAGGTTGGCTTCGCCGTTTACCACGTTGACGAAGTCATACACCACGCGACGCTCGCAACCCATGATCAGGTCGAGGTTACGCAGGCCGACGTCGAAGTCGACGATCACTGTTTTGTGACCACGCAGAGCGAGGCCGGTACCGATAGCGGCGCTGGTGGTGGTCTTACCCACACCACCCTTGCCGGATGTAACCACGAGAATCTTGGCCAAGGTGTTTCACCCCTAAGGAAAAAGGACTTTTAGCCCCTGAAAAACATCTCTTGAAAAACTACTGCAGTCGGACAGCCTTGGCTGGAATCCGGTCCTGGGCGGGGCTTACCTCCGGTAAACACTGCTTTTGGCCGTTTTCCTACTTCGTTTGAGCCGTTTTCGCTACGTTTTAGAGATGCTTGGAAAATGCGGCAGTATCCGTTAAAGCCGAATGATGTTCAACACGTCGCCGGACAGGCTGACTTGTACACCCGCGCCCCACAACGGGTCGCGACGCAGATCC
Source organism: Pseudomonas sp. SIMBA_041 (assembly GCF_046535095.1). NCBI lineage: Bacteria > Pseudomonadati > Pseudomonadota > Gammaproteobacteria > Pseudomonadales > Pseudomonadaceae > Pseudomonas > Pseudomonas sp. SIMBA_041. Next base: position 496,220 of record NZ_JAWRXJ010000006.1, on the reverse strand, counting down.
TCGGAGACCTTGTAGTGGCCTGCGATGGACACCAGTTCAGCGCTCATTTGCTGACAGAAAATCCTGGCTTTCGTGTCGCCCTTGACGCCGGCCAGCACTCGACCGCGCATCGGGCCGTATACATGGATGTTCCCATCGGCGAGAAGTTCCGCGCCCGGGCTGACCGAGGAGATCACCACCAAATCGCAACCCTGGGCATAAATCTGCTGGCCACCCCGTACTGGCGACGTAATGATTTTCGTCGGTTTGATGGTCGGTTCCGGCGGTTTTTCCGGTTTTTTCTTCACCTGGCCTTCGAGAGGATCCAGCGCACGCTCACGGGCGCCGGACGGCGGCAGCACCGGCAGATCGACGGCAATGGCGGCCGCGATGTCTTCGATGCGGCTGGCGCGGATGGCCAGGGTGCGCAAGCCATGCTGGCGACAGACGCGCATCAGCCCCGGCAAATCCACCGAGCCTTCGCTGGCCGGGAGCTTGTCCAGGGCCAGCACCAGCGGGGCATTGCTGAAAAAGTTAGGCGCCTGTGCGACCTTGGCGGCCAATTGCCGATCAAGGTTCTCGAGGTCGTTGCGGGCCAGTTCCAGCACCGTAATGGCGAGCATGCTGCCCTTCAACTGGAACACGGGATCCTGGTCTTGCGGTTCGGTTTGGCTCATGGTCGGCATACAACGGCTTGTCACTAAAAGTGCCGAGACTTATAACGAGAACGCCCGCAAGCCGCAAGCCGGGTCGAACGATGTAGAATGCGCGGCCATTGTCTTTCCGGAACCTTTAATGGATCGCCCGCGTTTTCGAAAAACATTTCTAATGCCGCGTTTCTGGCCGCTGTGGTGTGGCTTGGGGCTGTTGTGGCTGATTGTTCAGTTGCCGTATCCGGCGTTGCTGTTCATCGGTCGCCTGCTCGGTGCCTTGATGTATCGGGTGGCCGGCGACCGACGGCGCATCGCCAAACGCAACCTTGAGCTGTGTTTCCCTGAAAAGTCGGCTGCCGAGCGCAAGCGCTTGCTCAAGGAAAACTTTGCCTCCACCGGCATCGCCTTCTTCGAAATGGCCATGAGCTGGTGGTGGTCGCGTCAGCGCCTGGCCAGACTGGCCCATGTCGAAGGCCTGGAACACCTGAAAAAGGCCCAGCACGACGGCAAGGGCGTGATCCTGATGGCGTTGCATTTCACTACGCTGGAAATCGGCGCGGCACTGTTGGGGCAGCAGCACACCATCGACGGCATGTACCGTGAGCACAAGAACCCGCTGTTCGACTACGTCCAGCGCCGGGGGCGCGAACGGCACAACCTCGATTCGCTGGCGGTCGAGCGCGACGATGTGCGCGGCATGCTCAAGCTGCTGCGCGCCGGCCGCGCGATCTGGTACGCACCGGATCAGGACTACGGCGCCAAGCAAAGTATTTTCGTGCCGCTGTTCGGCATTCAGGCGGCTACCGTGACCGCTACCAGCAAATTTGCGCGGCTGGGCAAGGCGTTGGTGGTGCCGTTCACTCAGGAGCGCCTGGCGGACGGCAGTGGCTATCGACTGGTGATCCATGCACCGCTCGAAGGTTTCCCCGGCGAGACCGAAGAGGCCGATTGCATCCGCATCAATCAGTGGGTCGAAGGTGCCTTGCGTGAATGTCCGGAGCAATACCTCTGGGCCCATCGCCGCTTCAAGAGCCGGCCACCCGGCGAGCCCAAATTGTACAAAAAACGCGGTTGACCCCTTTAAGCGCCATGGAGTGTTGCGATGAGTCCTGCTGAACCGGTTACAGGGTTGATTCTTTCCGGCGGCGGGGCTCGAGCGGCGTATCAGGTGGGCGTGCTGGCGGCGATTGCCGAGTTGCTGCCGATGGGCGCGGCGAACCCGTTTCCCGTGATCGTCGGTACTTCGGCCGGGGCGATCAACGCGGTCAGCCTCGCCAGTGGCGCGATGGATTTTCGTGGCGCCATCGAGCGTTTGACCGCGTTCTGGCAGGGCTTTCGCAGCCATCTGGTGTTGCGCAGTGACTGGCCCGGCGTCATCCATCAGGCCAGCCGGTTTGTCAGTCACAGTTTGCTCGGGCTGGGCGCTCATGTGCCGGTGGCGTTGCTCAACAGTTCGCCGCTGCGCGGTTTACTCAATGACAAACTGAACATGGCCGGCATTGCCGAATCCATTGCCCACAAGCAATTACAGGCGGTCGCGGTGACGGCGTTCGGCTACGAGTCCGGTCAGGCGGTCACTTTCTATCAGGGCGGCGGCACCATCGATTCGTGGCTGCGCCATCGCCGCATCGGCGTTCCGACTCAATTGAGCGTCGAGCATTTGCTGGCCAGTTCGGCCATTCCGTTGTTGTTCGCCCCGGTGAAAATTGGCGAGGAATACTTCGGCGACGGTGCGGTGCGCCAATCCGCGCCGATCAGCCCGGCCCTGCACCTGGGCGCCAGTCGCGTGCTGGTGGTGGGTGTCAGCGGCAACCCGCGTGGTGTCGACCCGCAGCAGCCGCTGCAACGCGCCTACACCGGGCAACAGCCGACGCTGGCGCAGATCGGTGGGCACCTGCTCAACAGTACATTCATTGACAGCCTGGAAAGCGATATCGAGTTGTTGCAGCGTCTGAACCAGTTCAGCCACTTGATGCCCGCGGGTACGCCGACCCGTGCGCTGGGCGTGGCGCCGGTGGAGGTGTTGGTGATTTCGCCGAGTCAGCCGATCGATGAGATTGCGGCGCGGCATCGGCAGGAATTGCCGGCAGCGTTGCGCCTGTTTCTGCGTGGGCCGGGGGCAACGAAGACGAGCGGGGCGGGGGTGTTGAGTTACCTGCTGTTCGAGGCGGGGTATTGCAGCGAATTGATCGATCTGGGGCGGCGGGATGCGTTGGCCAAGCGTGAAGAGCTTTGCCGGTTTCTCGGGTTGGCGGAGTCTGTGGTTACAGCTTGAGATTGGCGGTGCGGCTATCGCGGGCAAGCCACGCTCCCACAGGGTTTTGTGTCGTTTACATGATTTGAGAACGACCTGAAACCCTGTGGGAGCGTGGCTTGCCCGCGATGGCGTCCTTGCAGACGCCACTTACAGCCGGATCAGAAGTGAACCTTGACCAGCAAGCTGGTCGCGCTCTGATCGGTCTTGAAGCCCTGGCTGTCTTCGATACCGTATTTGTTTTTCCAGTAGTCATACTCGACGCCGACGTACAACTGCTTCTCGCCCAGCTTCAGTGCCTTGCCCAGGTCATATTTGATCTGTGGGTTGAAGTGCAGGTTGGCGTGGTACTGACCTTCCTTGTTCACGTCGTTGTCGACCACCCAGTCCATGAACCCGTCGATCACGACGTCCGAGCTGCCCATCGGGATGGTGTAGGACCAGACCGGAGTGATCTGCCAGACGTTGTCACCCGCGCGGCCGCCTTCGGTGTGACGGTTGTAGAAGTTCAACTGGAAGTAGTCGAAGCCCGGGATGGACAGGTCGAAACCCGGACCGATCAGGTACGACTCGGTGTCGTCTTCGCCGAACTCATAGGTCATCGCCAGCAGGACGTCCTTGATCGGGCCGAACTCCAGCTTCTGGTCGAAAATCTTGCCGAACGACAAACGCGGGCTGAATTCACCGTAGTGGGTGTTCTTCCCCGCGAAGGCGTCTTCCTTGCCGTTGTAGAAGATTTTGTCGATGAAGAAGAAGTTGTCGCCGTACTTCCAGCCATCGGCGTGCTCGAAGGTCACTGTCTGCTGGATGTTCGGGTTGACCTGGAAATCCTTACCGTACAGGTAAGTCAGGCTGTTGGTCTGCCATTGCAGCAGGTCGCCGGCCATGGCCTGGCCGCCGGCCAGTAAAGATCCCGCGAGCATCAGGCTGGTGCACGTACGTTTCATTCGGTTGCTCCCAAAAAGTAGGTGGTTCCACGTTATTTTTTTAAGATCGGCGCTCTGGTGTGGCGCCTGTTTCTGTAGCGGTAAAAAATCATCCAATCGGTCAGCTTTAATGCTGTTAGCAAGAGCTGCGCCAAGGCTTTCAAAAAGCAAAAAAACGCCCGCTCGGCTGCTCAAAAACAGTCGATTGAGAGGGGGTGTGGAGTGCCTTGGTACCGTCCAGAGCCGGGATAAACTGGCTTTCTGGTCAGGAATTAAATCCGGGCTTTTTTTTAAAGCGGATTCAGGCGGCCGCGGAGAATACTGACTACTCGGCCAGGTCTCAAGTGCCCCGCAACAGCGCACCGACGACAGGTGTGGGGCACGGTTGGCGGAGGTTGGTCGCTCGTCGCAAAACGAGCGGCTTGAGTCGTTAGAAACCATCTGTTGCTTCCTCTTGTTTTTATTGTTGAGGCGCAGGCAGCCATGGGCTGCCAGAAGGCAGCCCTGTTCATGGGGGTTGATCAGTGCGTGTGTGCGGTGCAGTCGTTCATGGCCGCGCGCTCGGCGCCACCCAGAATGTTGAACAGCAGGTTCAGCGTCAGGGCGCTGATCGTGGCCATGGCGATACCGCTGTGGGTAATCGGGCTCATCCATACCGGCAGGTGGGCAAAGAACTCGGGGCGCACCACCGGGATCAACCCCATGCCGATGCTGACGGCCACCAACAGTTGATTCCGCCGGTCACCGATGTCGGCTTCCTGAAGAATCTTGATCCCGGTCGCGGCAACCATGCCGAACATCGCAATCGCCGCACCGCCGAGGACCGCTGGCGGAATCGACGCCACCAGGAAGGCGGCTTTGGGCAGCAGGCTCAAGACGATCAACAAGCCACCGGCGACGATGGTCACCGAACGGCAGCGCACGCCGGTCATCTGCACCAGGCCGATGTTCTGCGCGAAAGAGGAGTGGGTGAAGGTGTTGAAGAACCCGGCGAAGAACGAGGCGCCGGCATCACACAGCAAGCCGCGACGCAGCATCCGTGGGCAGACTTCCTGGCCGGTAATCTTGCCAAGGGCGAGGAACATCCCGGTGGACTCGACAAAGATGATCACCACCACCAGGCACATCGACAAAATCGGCGCGAGTTCAAACCTGGGCATGCCGAAATGCAGCGGGGTGACGAATTGCAGCCACGGCGCTTGCGCCATGCCGCTGAGGTCGACCATGCCGATCAGGCCGCAGAGCACGTAGCCCAGGCACATGCCGATCAGCACTGAAATATTGACCCAGAACCCGCGCATGAAACGGTGCACCAGCAAAATGGTGCCCAGCACCAGCGCGGCAATGGTCAGGTAAATAGGTGAACCGAATTGTGTGGCGCCCGCACCGCCACCAGCCCAATTGACGGCCACGGGGAACAGCGACAAACCGATGGAGGTGATGACCGTGCCGGTCACCAGAGGCGGGAAGAAGCGCACGACTTTGGACATGAACGGCGCGATGATCATGCCGAAGAACCCGGCGGCGATGGTCGCGCCGAAGATCCCTTGCAGACCGATCCCGGGCATGCCGGCCATGGCAACCATACTGCCGACGGCGGCGAAACTGGCGCCCATCATCACCGGCATGCGGATGCCCATCGGGCCGATTCCCAGCGATTGCACGATGGTCGCGATCCCGGCCACCAGCAAGTCGGCGTTAATCAGAAAGGCGATTTCTTCACGACTCAGGCCTGCGGCCTGTCCGATGATCAGCGGCACCGCGATGGCGCCGCCGTACATCAGCAAAACATGTTGCAGACCGACCAGGATCAGCTGCAAAAGGGGCAAACGCTGAATGGCGGGTGCGTCTGGGATGCGCGCTTCGGATAGCTCGGACATGCAACACCTCGGATCTTTTTTATTCTTGTGATTGAACAGCTGCCGGGTTGCTCACAGCTGTTTTTGCATCAGGGAAACCGCGTTGCGGCTATTCGCGAGCAGGCTCGCTCCCACAGGTATTGCACTACCCATGTGGAAGCGAGCCTGCTCGCAAAGCTTTTCAACGATTAATTGGTCTGGGCTCCCTGCACAATCCACGCACCGATCAGGTCACGTTCCTGCTGGGTCATCTGCGTGATGTTGCCCAGTGGCATGATCTGGCTGGTGACAGCCTGCGCCTGGATGCGCGGCGCGTTCTGGCGGATCTGCTCGGGGGTATCGAACATCACACCGGCAGGGGCGGCACTGAACAGCGGGCTGGTCGGTTTGGCCGAGTGGCAAACCGCGCAACGCTCCTGAATCACACTGTGGACCTTGTCGAAACCAGGGCCGGCGTTAGAGGCCTGAGCCGGTGCCGCGGCGGGTGCTTCTGCGGGTTTGGCTTCAGCGGGTTTCAAGCCACCGCCCACAGCCGTTTCCGGCAGCGGTTGGTATTCGATCTTCGCAGGCGCCTTGGCCACGTCCGGGCTGGTCATCGGCGCAGGGCCGGTGACGTAAGCCAGGCTGATCATGCCGACCGCTGCCACGGGCAAGGTCCAGGCAAATTTGTGGCTGTCGTGGCGGGTGTTGAAGTAGTGACGCACCAACACCGCCAGCACTGCGATCCCGGCCAGGATCAGCCAGTTGTATTGGCTGCCGTAGGTGCTCGGGAAGTGGTTGCTGATCATGATGAACAGCACCGGCAAGGTGAAGTAGTTGTTGTGACGCGAACGCAGCAAGCCTTTGGCTGGCAGTGCCGGATCCGGCGTGCGGTTCTCGGCAATCGCCGCGACCAGTGCGCGTTGCGCCGGCATGATGATGCGGAACACGTTGCCGACCATGATGGTGCCGATGATCGCGCCGACGTGCAGGTACGCGCCACGACCGCTGAACACTTTGCTGAAGCCGTAGGCCGCACCGATGATCAGCACGAACAGGATTGCGCCTAGCAGGGCAGGGCGTTTGCCCAGGGCCGAGTCGCACAGGAAGGAGTAAATGAACCAGCCGGCGAACAACGAACCGATACCCAGCAGGACCCCTTCAGGGCCGGTCAGGCTGCTGCCCGGTGCCAGCAGGTACAGCGTCGGGTTGGAGTAGAACACCACACACAGCAGCGCGATGCCTGACATCCAGGTGAAGTAGGCTTCCCATTTGAACCAGTGCAGGTTGTCCGGCATGGTCGGTGGAGCCAGTTTGTATTTTTCCAGGTGATAGATACCGCCGCCGTGGATCGCCCACAGATCGCCCGCCAGACCACTTTTCGGGTTGACCCGATTGAGGTTGTTTTCCAGCCAGACGAAATAGAACGACGCACCGATCCAGGCCACGCCAGTAATCATGTGAACCCAGCGCACGCTCAGGTTCAGCCATTCCAACAGATGTGCTTCCACAGTCTTTACCTCTCGCCTGTCACTCTGTTGTCGAGTGATCAGACCTTCTCTTATTGGTGGGGGGCGAGGATCAAACGCTCATCCTCTTTGAAAAAATGCTCATCGCAGTTATTGCCTGTGCCACTGCGATCAACCACCAGGAAGTCATCCCGCTTTTCGATCGTCAGCACCGGGTGGTGCCAGACGCCGCGATGGTAATTAATGCCCTGCCTGCCGTTGGTGACGAAGGCGCGGACCAAGCCTGATACAGGTTCATCGCCAAGTGGCGCGACCACGATCAGAAAAGGGTTGCCGAGCAGCGGAATAAACGCCTGGCTGCCCAGCGGGTGACGCTCCAGCATGCTGACGGTCAGCGGCATGTCCTGCGCGTCGGCGCGGAAGATGCTGATGATCGCGTTGTCCTCTGGTTTCGCGGTTTCCACCGTGGCCAGTTTATGGAAGCGCATGGTCGAACCGTTGTTGATCATGAAGTGATCGCTGCCGTCGGTTTCGATCACGTCACCGAAAGGGGCGAAGGCTTCTTTGGTCAGCGGTTCAATCGTCAGTGTGCGCATGCTGTTCTTATCCGAATTCTGTGTTGTTGGTTCTATCGTCATCGCTGGCAAGCCAGCTCCCACAGGTTGTGTGTACACCACAACTCCTTGTGGGAACGGGCTTGCCCGCGATTAGAGGCGGCGCTTATTTAGCGACCTTGCCGAGAATACGCAGGCGGCTCACACCCCCATCCGGGAACACGTTCAGGCGAATGTGGGTGATCGGGCCCAGCGCCTTGATCTGCTCGGCGAAGGTGTGTTCGGCGTGCATTTCCAGTTTCTGCGCTGGCAGCAGTTCGCGCCAGAACAACGATTGGGTTTCGATCTGGCTGTCGGTGCCGCCTTTGACGAATGCGCCCTGGATCGAGCAGGTGTCCGGGTAGTTGCCCTTGAAGTGCAGGGTGTCGACGATGACTTTCTCGACTTCACCGGCATGGCCCAATGCGACAATCACCCAGTCATTGCCCGGGGTACGACGACGCGCGGTTTCCCAGCCGTCGCCCATGTTGATGCCACGGCCAGGGTTGAGGATGTTGCTCATGCGACCGAAGTGTTCGTCGGAGCAGGCGAGGGCGCGGCCACCATTCAGGGCAGCGGCCAGGTCGATTTGCTCATTGTCGCCCACCGCGGACCAGTCGCGGTGCGGCACGCCGTACACGCGCAGACGGGCCACGCCGCCATCCGGGTAGATGTTGAAACGCAGGTGGCTGAACGCCTGATCGTTGTTGATTTCGTGGAAGTGGTGGCTGTTGCCTTGCAGCTCGACGGCCGACAGCACTTCAACCCACTGGGTGTTTTCAGTCGGCTCGCCTTCAGCCAGGAAACAGGCTTCCAGGGAGGCCGACGGCGGGAAGTTGCCGGTGAAGAATGAAGTGTCGATGTCCACGCCTTTGATCGAGCCCGGTACACCGAGGCGAATCACGGCGCTGTCGTAGCCTTCGAAGCGCTTGCGGCGCGACTCCCAGCCGTCCATCCACTTGCCGTTGTCATCGAACACGCCTTCTTTCCACACAGCCGGGGTCGGCTGGAACAGGCGGTTGGCATCAGCGAACCAGTCATCGGTGACCGAGATGATTTTGGTGCCCAGGCGGGCGTCGGCCAGGTTGACGAACTTCTCGAAAGGTACGGCGTAAGCTTTCATTCTTCTTGTCTGCCTTTAATAAGTTGGCTTGGGATGCTTGCAGCGCCTTGGGCGATTGCTGCGTTCAATTTCGCCCGGGCTTTTTACAAGGGCTGCTCGCTATAGGGTCAGTAAACGGAACAACGCAATCTTGTTGATCTCTGCCAGCGCGCATTTGAATTCGGTCTCTGCCGAGTTGTGAATGCGCGTTTCGAACGCCGCGAGGATCTGATGCCGGTTGCTGCCTTTTACCGCCATGATGAAGGGAAACTTGAACTTGGCTTTGTAGGCGTCGTTCAGCTCGGTGAAGCGCTGGAACTCTTCGGCCGTGCATTGGTGAATACCGGCGCCAGCCTGTTCGTTGGTGCTGGCTTCGGTCAGTTGGCCCTGGACGGCGGCTTTGCCGGCCAGGTCCGGGTGAGCGTTGATCAAGGCCAGTTGGCTTTGATGATCGGCGCTCAACAGGATGTCGCTCATGCGCTGGTGCAGGGTTTCGATTTCGTCGATCGAGGCGTCCTGGCCCAGGTCGAAGGCCTTTTCGGCCACCCATGGCGAATGTTCGTAGATGTCGGCGAAGGCGGCGACGAATGCATCGCGGCTCAGGCTCGATGGCTTCAGCGTTTGAAAGGTGCTCATTGGGCAGCCCCTTGGTACGGGTGGGTTTCGTGCCAGTGGCGAGCGATGTCGACGCGACGGCTGAACCACACCTGTTCATGACTTTTAGCGTATTCGATAAAGCGCTTGAGCGAAGCCAGACGCGCCGGACGGCCGATCAGGCGGCAGTGCAGGCCGATCGACAGCATCTTCGGTGCTTCGGCGCCTTCGGCGTACAGGACGTCAAAGGCGTCCTTGAGGTATTCAAAAAAGTCGTCGCCCTTGTTGAAACCCTGAACCTGGGTAAAACGCATGTCGTTGGTGTCCAGCGTGTACGGGATCACCAGGTGCGGTTTGCCGGTCGGATTATTGGGTTCCCAGTAGGGCAGGTCGTCGTCGTAGGTGTCGCAGTCGTAGAGGAAACCGCCTTCTTCCATCACCAGGCGACGGGTGTTCGGGCCGGTGCGGCCGGTGTACCAGCCCAGCGGGCGTTCACCGGTGATTTCGGTCAGGACGCGGATCGCTTCAAGCATGTGCTCGCGTTCCTGCGCTTCGTCCATGTACTGGTAGTCGATCCAGCGGTAACCGTGGCTGCAGATTTCATGGCCGGCATCGACCATCGCGCGGATCACGTCCGGGTGGCGCTGGGCGGCCATGGCGACGGCGAAGATGGTCAGCGGAATATCGAATTCCTTGAACAGTTTCAGAATCCGCCAGACGCCGGCACGGCTGCCATACTCGTAAAGGGATTCCATGCTCATGTTGCGCGCGCCTTGCAGCGGCTGCGCCGAAACCATCTCGGAGAGGAAGGCTTCAGATTCTTTGTCGCCGTGCAGGATATTGCGTTCGCCACCTTCCTCGTAATTGAGCACGAAAGACAGAGCGATGCGGGCATTGCCCGGCCAGTGTGGGTGAGGAGGGTTACTGCCGTAACCGATCAGGTCGCGTGGGTAGTCAGCGCTCACTGCAGTCTTCCTTCTTGTTCGTTGACAGGTTGTGTGGCGCCTGGCGGTGAAATGACAGGCTGGCGTCACAGCGATGGGCTGATTGTATACAACTTTATATTCGATTTGTAAGCCTGAATTTCTGCATTTTTCGCGAACTGTCATGAATAGCTGGTATTGCAAGAAACCTGCCTGACTGGTCAGCTATAGGATAGAAGCTCCGCTGATCGTATGGCGTGGCCATAAATTTGCCGCAGATTCCCGACTGGCGGGCATGGCGGGAAATATGTCGTTTTTATTGTGTACAATTTTTTTGAAAAGTGTCTTAATCAGTCGCTCGCCGCAGTGATTCGTGCTCCGAATCGGTGCGGTCTCCTTTTCAACTGACTTCGGGAGGCGCGAGGCCTGACTGCTCCACGCAGGCAGGCGCGCAGAATCAATGGGACGTTTGACTACACACGTTTTAGACGCTGCACACGGTTGCCCGGGCAGCTCGATCAAGGTCGAGCTGTACCGCGTTGAAGGTTCGCACCTGGAATTGGTCGCCAGCGCGACAACCAACAGCGATGGCCGTGTCGATGCACCGCTGCTGCAAGGCGATGACTACCGCACCGGGGTCTATCAGGTTCAGTTCCATGCGGGCGATTACTATCGCGCCCGTGGCGTTCAGTTGCCGGAGCCGGCGTTTCTCGATGTAGTGGTGCTGCGTTTCGGCATCTCTGCGGAACAGGATCACTACCATGTGCCGCTGCTGATTTCGCCATACAGCTATTCCACGTATCGCGGCAGCTGATCCCCCAAGCAGCTGCCTCAACCTGGAAGCGACTGCGCATATAGCTTCTTTGGTCTTTCGCCCGCTCACACTGCGGGCTTTTTTTATCTTGTGTTCGGCACGGATACCTTTGGGCTGCATCCCGCTGTCGGAAGGCGAGGTGCGCACGTTTCGCTATCAGCGTTCCTTGATGATAAACACCGAAGGACGTCCAGCGAGCAGGTGCTGGACACCGCCTATGAGCCATACCACATCACCCTTCGCATCGGCGGCAACCAGCGACTGGTGGGCTTCGGCGCCGACTCGCGTCTTCAGCAGAGGGTCGTCAAGCTCTGGAATGGACGGCGGCAGGATTTCAATCGCATCGGTCTCCACACGTCCCAGTTTCAAAAAGTACACCTTGTCGTGATTAGGCCTTTTAAATACCAGTGTTGGGGGCGTGAGCTGAACACTCTCTACGTGTGCGGGAAGAAAGACCTTGTAACCGCTGTGGCCCAGTATCGAAGCGAGCAACAACGAAAGTCGCCCCGGCGCGTTGGGCAACTCGACGTAGAACTGCCAGGCATGAGTGCCCTCGGGGTTGAAGTTCAACTGCTGTAAGGGCGTCACGGAATCCGGAGCGTGTAATTCGACGATTCGTCTGGCGCCATCATTGCCGGACGCAACAGGCAACATGTCCAAAGGGTCGCCGAGCCGCGGCACGCCCAGTGTCGAGTTGCCCTCCCAGTAGCGAAAGGTCTGCTTTATTCGGGCCAAACCGCTGCCGTTGAACTCCGCCGACTCGCTGGATAGCTCGAATAGTCGCTTGGCGACAGCGCGGGATGTCGGCTCGGTGAAGCCTTTGTAAACATCCGCAACCTGTTGCGTCAGTGTTTTTTCGAAGAGCCGAGCAGCACCGTCGACTTTCCGGGTATTTGTACCGGCGTGGTAGCTGGTGGCGACGGGTTGCAACGAAGGTGCTTCCTGCAACATGCGCTCGAAGGCCTCGAAGCGCGAGGGCGCAAATCCCGGGTGTTGAATGAAAACGAGGGGGAGCTGATCGGCCATCGGCCCCTTTGGCACGATCGGATAATGCAGTTGGCCGATCATTATGGATTCCACCGAATCAGGCTTGGTTATTTTCCCCCAGGAGGCCCATAAATACGGGTTGTCATTCAAGGTGGCAGCAGGAGGGTTGTTATCGGCCACGGGATTGGCCGCCTCGACCTGTTCGCCCAGGCGAGGACGCTTGCCTGGCATGGGGCCTGAATCTTCGGCGTCTGAGGCTGGGGTGTTGGTTGCCTTGCGTTGCCAAAGTGTCATCCCTTCAATATTTTCGAGTAACGGGCCCGAAGGGATCAATTCGCTCGTCGAGGAGGCCTGATAGTGGCCGTCCGTATTTTTGCGGACCATGACCGCGCCTTCTTCCGTCACGTCGACATAGGTTCTTTTCAGCTTGTCGTAACGAAGGCCTTTGGCGTCGGGCTGCGTCAGTTTGTCGGCCAGGTGCCGAGGAATGATCTCCAGCGTTTCCGACCTCGCGGGTACGCTTGCGATGGGAAGGACCATGCCCTCGCGAGTGATTCTCCACTGTGGCTGGCCAGGCACCTTCGTGAGGACCGGGCCGGGTTGGCCCGGGGCAAATGGAAGGGGCACCTGGTAGTCGCCCCTCGCGTTTGCCCTGATCAGAAAAATGCCTTCCTCTCCAATATCGGCGTAAAGCTGTTGCTGGCGGCTCATGAAAAGCCCGGTGTCGGCGATGTTGAATAGTTCGTCGACCTTGTTCCGAGGCCAGGAAATCATGCGGGTAGCCATCTCGGCATCGCTTGTAGCGTTAGCCGGCATGTCGTGAACGACGACAGGCTGACGAGGCAAGGTACTGTGCGACGAACCTGGCACGTTGACGTCGGAAACGGGGTTGGCGCCTCCCCGCGATGTGCCAACCGTTGCGGCGTGATTGCCTCCTCGTACCCGGCTGTCTTCTGACGAAGACCTTGGAAGTGTTGTCGAGGAGTCAGGTGTATTGGACGTTGAAACTCTTTTTGGCGGTTTGGCCATCGGACGTATTCCTGGATGTTTATATAAGTGGGTAATGTTTAAACAATAAGTATCGGAGGCCCGATAACGGGCGTTTGATAATGGGGGCCGGCCGACCCTGGCCACATCATCCTCAGGAGCGCGTCTGGGGGAGGACGATGAAGTGCCAGGCGTATTGGGGCTGGGGATTTTCTCTCTTGAGAAGGCACGGCCCCGGAAAACACGGTGGTTAGTTTTGATTGGATCAGCCGTCGAGAGGCTATAGATATGTATAGGGTGTGGCGGTATTTGCTACAAAAGACGTCCGCCTGATCCTGAGGTTTGATGTCTTGTGCTAGTGCTATAAACGTTTGCAGTTGTCTAAAAGTATCCGCAGATCGGCGGCGCTTACCGGAGGGGTGGAACGGGTGCCTAACTCTATCAACTCATAACAGTGTGCGAGTTGGTGGGCGCACCGGTGTAAAGGCACCAGGTCGGCGTAAAGGATCGTGCGGGACTTGTCTGTATCAAGTATCCAGCGACGGTCCGTCATGTTGTAAGACAGACTGCCGGCAGTACCGTCTCTCAGGGCTATGTTTCGAACGATGAGGTCTTCCATTTCCAAGGCCCTCAGTTCTGCCAATAGGGCGCCTTCGTTCAGAACGTCACCTTTGAAGTACCGGCCATCCAGTGAGTCAATGTAGACCTCGTCGAAATCCAGATCGATTTTATAGACAACGCCATCGGGCGTGATGACCCGTATCTGATCGATCAAATCTTGTGGGTCGTTGTAGCGCGGAAGGTGGATAACGGTATGTCCGATCAGCAAACAGTCTTCCACCCGTTTGATTCTGGTGTAAGCGAGGCTCGTTGCATCGAATTCCCAGGTAGACGCCGAAGGCGATTTGAGGATGGCGTTCGCTCGAGCACCTGGCGTTGAAATGCCTAGCGTCATTTCGGAGCTGAGGTGGACAAGGTACGTCGAGCCGCCACCCTCCAGATGTTCGATGGTTGTTTGTTCAGGGTAAGCGACCAGTTTGACGCACTTCTCTCGGTCGCCCAGCTGATGGGCTTCGTTGTCCAGGGGCTGACAATAAATAGACGTTCCATCTCTGGCCGCCAGTGGCAGTGGCACTTGGCGGGTGCGCTCCATTGGACCGTTTATCTCGAACTGATCGTTGGAAAAAACCGAATCGGGCAGGGAGGGGGGGGCGACTCTATACGAAACACCGTCATTCATGATCAGAAGAACAGGTTGGTTCAACACGTTGGTGGGGCGCGTCAGTCGGCTTGTGATTCTCTGGTCGCCGCCCCCGATAGAACTGGCGAGGTTGTTGATAGTCAATCGCTGACTGTCAAAGTGAAAGGTCACAGCGCATTCTTTATACAGGATGCGATCAAAGTCACGTTGGCGTATCAGGTCTACCTTGAAGTAAGCCTCGACCCGCGTCAGTTCATGGCTGGCATATTCCAGATAAAGGGTTGCCAGCGTATTTATGCTTCGTTGTTTTACTGTCAGGACCGTATGGTTATTGAGTCGCGAAACAAAATAACTCGTGTTCTTGTCATGTGCGATCGTGTATTCGCGGTTGTAAAGTATCACCGGGTTTTGAGTTTTTCCCTGCTGGGTAATGACTGTTTCAATTTCGAGGGAGCCAGCAGTCTCGATGGTTTCGGGGAGTTCAGGCATCAAATGAAACCCGTCCTTTGTAACGAACGTCAGTTTCCTGTTCTGCAGTTGCCGTCGATTGTTGGCTGTTTTATAGACGCCCTTGATGTAGACATCCCTCTCTTTAAGATCGTCGAGATCAAAGCCTGAAGTGATGACCAGTTCGTGATTGTCGATTTTCCAGCTTTTTATCAGGTCCATTCTCCAGTCAAGTGCAATGACGCTCTCGTCCACGCCATCTTCAGTAATGAATACGTTGCCGGACTTATGGGACACCGTGTAGTGATCCTTTCCGGGACCACCAGAGGCACTACCTTCATTGTTCAGGAGATAGATTTTGTCATCCCCGGCGCCCGCCTCAATGGTGTCGCGCCCGCGCGATTTGATGACATTCGGACCGCCTGTACCGATGACCCTGTTTTGCGCACCGGCCAGGGTTTCAACGTTCTCGATGCTCTCCAGAAGCGTGTGCCGATAGTTGAAATGGCCCTCGTTGGCCTGGTCACGGGTAATGATGGACAGTCGTCCATCGTTCAGATCGATGAAATACCCGAATCTTTGCCGGTTGCCCTCAAGGTAGCTTCCGGTAACGACTAGCGTATCGCTGCCCAAACCACCTTTCAGAAGCGTGGGCAGAGGGTCTTTTGGACCGTTTTTGAGAAGTTCGGCGGCGCCTTCGAAGATGAACTCATCGTCTTTCTCACCCCCGGTCAGTTGCTTGATGCCTGCGCCGTAATAGAATCTGTTTGGCTTCTTTTCAACACCCACGATGGTGTCGTCGCCGCCCCCCATAAACCACACCGCACCTTTGTTTTCTCCTGGCGTTCCGAACTCGGCGCCGGGCATGTCGTCAGTCACACCGTCCCGAGCATCAATCGTGTCGTTACTATCAATGACGTGCGGTTTTTGTACGGTTTTATATAGGTACTGTTGCGCCTCCCAATCGAAGCTAGGCACCTGTGTCGGCTTTAACTCGACCTTGAACTTGCCGTTTACAATGACTTCTGTACTGTCTTTTAATTTTCCTTCCAGTAGTTTTCGAGCGGTCGCTTGTAACAGTCTCGAATGCTCAACGGTTGATTTGGCAATTGCATGGCGGGTTTGTATGTTGTCGTCCGGGGTGATTCCCCAAAAGGCGAACCAGCCCGTGCGCAGGCGCTCATGGGTAGTAAGTTCAATGTAATCATCGATATCGTCGACAACGCGTACCGCCGCATAGACCTGAGAACCTGCCACCAGCAGAAGTCCGGCCGTCAGCCCCACCGGGCCGATAAAGGAGAAGCCTGCCAATGCGGCAGCACCCAGAATCAACGTCATGGCCGCGCTGGTCACGCTCAAGCCAGCGGCGACATAGTGATCAATGGCTTCTTTGCCTGTGGTTGCCGCGGCGCTATTAAAGGATTTGATGGCGGACATGACATCGAAGGGCAATGTCAGTGCGCTCGCGATCAGACCCGCGCTACGCCCCAGTCGAACGCCGAAGCTGGTTTTGGCAAAATCCCCGTAGGCTTTTTGCCCAGCGTCGATCATGTATTTTGCTTGCTTGGTGACCGCCACTTCGACGGCTAATGAAGTGACTTCCGCTGAAGTGCTGAGGCTGTTGAATACGACTTCGCCATGATCTTTTCTTGCAATGGCGTCTTGCAGGCCGCGCAGACCGCTGTAAATGCCGAAGGCCTGAAGCCCGGTCCCCATGCTGACCATGCTGCTACTTTTGATCCGATTCACCCAGGGAGGTGTGGTTTTGGACAAGTGCGCGTGGCGTATATCAAGCCTCTGCGCCGCGTTCAGCAGCTTGTCCAGTTTCTGGCGGTACTGTTCAGGATCGGCAAGTAGATCAGGTAATTCTCTTAACAGGGGCGGAGCCGTTAGTGGGCGTTGAGACGCCATTTCAAACAGCAAGGAAGGCAGGGCGTAATCATCCCTGGCGCCGGTGAAACGCATACGCGCTTCAATAAACACAGGGTCAAATTGCAAGGCGTTGATAAAAGACCGCTTGGGGTGCCGAAAGAACGTGTTTTGACCGTTCAATCCCTGACCATTTGAGGTCGCGCCCAGTGCATCCAGTGCGCACCGGGTGATCGAATGGGCGCCTATTTTTATAGGGCCGAACAACTCATCAATGACGCGTAGCTGGCTTTTATTGGCGTTTGTTTGTTGCGGGGCGGAGGCGATGCTTACTTTGTCGAAATCAATAGTGGTTGGGGAGTGCTCATTGGCCTGCAGGTTAATATCCGTCACTTCGACAGCATTGTAGTGATCGGGATCGGGGGATTGGAAAACCATTGCCATAGGAACTTCCTTTTCCTGGCGTTGTGTGCAAAATCGCAGTGCTATGGTAGGAGGAGTTCTGAAAAGACAACGATATATATGTATATCGCGTGTTGCGGTTTGTTGCGGGGCGTGGTTGAAGTGTTGCCATCCTTGGCAATCAATTCTTAGTGCGGTGGTGTTAATAATCGCCTGTTGAGTTGAATCGCCGGGTTAATACGATCCGATCAGTGGTTGCTTAATAAGGAGGCCGCGCCCGCTCCACTGAAAAGTCCTGCGCTCACCCGGTTAAACCAACTTTGTCCTTTGCCACTGCGTAAATACCTGGCTGCACCATGAGCGCCCAGCCCATAAGCCAATTTGCACAACAGATCGAGCACGGTCCAGGTCGCAATCATCACCAGCAACTGCGGCAAAAACGCTTGTTCCGCGTTCAAAAACTGCGGTAAGAAAGCGGCAAAAAACAGAATGTCTTTCGGATTGCTCGCACCCAGCACAAACGCTCGGCCGAACAGCGCACGAAAACGTGGCACCGGCGCCGCCTGAGGCACTTCGGCACCCACCGATGGCTGACGCGATTGTTGCCAGCTCTGCCAGGCGAGGTAGAACAGGTAGAGCGCGCCGACGATTTTCAACGCGCTGAACAACTGTTCCGACGCCAGCAGCAAGGCGCCCAGACCCAGCGCGGAAGCACTGAGCAAGCAGATCGAAGCAATCACGCCACCGAGAAATGCTGGGTAAGAACGGCGCAAACCGTAATTCAGACTGTTGCTGATCATTAGCAATGACAGGGGCCCAGGGATCAGGATTACCACCAGCGCAGCGCCGCTGAACAGCAGCCAGGTTTCCAGACTCATCACTTTCCTCCATTTGTGCAAAAGCCCCACCCGGTGGGGTGAGGCTGCTTTGAAACACTGTTTGTGAAACGTAGGCGGCTTACAAGAAAATGAACTTGGCGATGAAGATCGCGCAAAGCACCCACAAGCTGACGGAGATTTCCTTGTACTTACCGGTGCCGGCCTTCAACGCCACGTAGGTGATGAAACCCAGCGCAATACCGTCAGCGACCGAGAAGGTCAGCGGCATCATGATCGCGGTCACGATGGCCGGAATGCTGTCGGTTGCTTCGTCCCATTCGATGTGCTTCATACCGCCCATCATCAGCATCGCCACATAAATCAGCGCGCCGGCGGTGGCATAGGCGGGAATCATGCCGGCCAGTGGTGCGAAGAACATCGCCGCAATAAATAGCACACCCACGGTCACGGCGGTAAGACCTGTCCGACCACCCGCGGCAACACCCGCGGCACTTTCAACATAACTGGTGACCGGCGGAACACCCACAATCGCACCAAAGACGCTGGATGCACTGTCGGCTTTCATGGCGCGGGAGAGGTTTTCGATCCGCCCGTCGGCGCCGACCAGGTTGGCGCGCTGGGCTACGCCCATCAGGGTGCCGGCAGTGTCGAACATGTGCACGAAGAGGAACGCCAGGACCACGCTGATCATGCTGACGTTGAACACGCCGGCCAGGTTCATCGCCATCCAGGTCGGGGCCAGGCTCGGCGGGGCCGACATGATGCCCTCGTAGTGCACCAGGCCCAGGCCCCAACCGGCCAGGGTCACGGTGATGATGCTGATGAGGATCGCGCCGAACACTTTGTGGTAGCTGAGAATGGCGATCATCAGGAAGCAGATGGCGGCGAGCAACGGGCCGGGTTCGCGCAGGGAGCCGAGTTTGATCAGGGTGGCCGGGCTATCGACGACGATGCCCGCAGTCTTCAGGCCGATCAGCCCCAGGAACAAACCGACGCCGGCGCCCATGGCGAAGCGCAGGCTCACGGGAATGCTATTCAGCAGCCATTCGCGAATCCTGGAAAAGGTCAGGATCATGAACAACACACCGGAGACAAACACCGCGCCGAGGGCGGTTTCCCAGTTGTAGCCCATGGTGCCGACCACGGTGTAGGTAAAGAAAGCGTTCAGGCCCATGCCTGGTGCCAGGCCGACGGGCCAGTTGGCGTAGAGGCCCATCAACAGGCAACCCAGTGCGGCGGCGATGCAGGTCGCCACAAATGCGGCGCCGTGATCGATCCCGGCGTCGGCCATGATGTTAGGGTTGACGAAGATGATGTAAGCCATGGTGATGAAGGTTGTCAGACCGGCAATCAGCTCGGTCTTCACCGTGGTGCCATGCAAGGTGAGTTTGAAGATGCGCTCAAGCAAGCCATTGCGTAACGGCGGCGAGAGTTCCAGCGTCGATGCTTCGGATTTGCGGCTTTCCACAGCGAGTACTCCTCAAGAGTTTTATTGTTATTTCCAGGACCGGACCCATGAGGGTGGCAGCGGACCTTTGAGGCACTTGCGAATATGTTGACCGGCTGGTCAGGAACTCGCACGAAGTGGATTATGCTTTTGTATACAAAGAAAGCAAATAATGTTTTTGATTTTGTTTACGAAAATGTTGGCGATAGGGATATATCGCCTGTGCGGACCCCTTCGCGAGCAGGCTCGCTCTCACAGTTAATTGCATTTCCCTGAAAGAACTCGGTCACCTGTGGGAGCGAGCCTGCTCGCGAAGGGGCCAGACCCGCCACTAAAAGTGGGCGGCTGAAGCGGTCTGAGGGGAGGGCAGAAACAAATAAACCGGCGCAAGGGCCGGTTTATTTTTGACTGGGGGTTGTGGTGACTGTATCGGCGTCATCGCGAGCCTGCTCGCGATGGCGTCAGTCAGCTCACCACAAAGCCATCAAGCAGCCGCAAACCGCTTGTCCAGATAATCAATGATCACCTTGGACTCATACATCCAAGTGGTCTGGCCATTTTCTTCAATGCGCAGGCACGGCACCTTGATCTTGCCACCTTGCTCCAGCAGGGCCTGGCGATCCTGTTCGTTGTTCTTTGCATCACGCAGTGTCACCGGCACATTCAGGCGACGCAGGCTGCGGCGGGTTTTCACGCAGAACGGGCAGGCGTGGAATTGGTACAGGGTCAAGTCCTTGGCAGCGGAGTTGACCTTGGCCTGAGCCTCGGCGGGGCGCTGCTTCTTGCCCGGACGGGTGATGAAGTCGATGAAGATGATCAGTTGGCCAAGGCCGACACGAAGCGCTTTTACGAACACGTTGAAAGCCTCACGGTGCGAATGAAGAAGGGCGCGCAGCTTACCTGATTTTTTCAGACGAAAAAAAACCGGCGATGAATGCCGGTTTTCTTCGTGCCGCACGTTACTTGATCAGGCTGAGAAACTCGCTGCGGGTGGCGGCGTTTTCGCGGAACTCACCGAGCATCACCGAAGTGATCATCGACGAATTCTGTTTCTCCACACCGCGCATCATCATGCACATGTGCTTGGCCTCGATCACCACCGCAACGCCCAGGGCGCCGGTGACTTGCTGGACCGCATCGGCGATCTGGCGGCTGAGGTTTTCCTGGATCTGCAGGCGGCGAGCGTACATGTCGACGATTCGCGCCACTTTCGACAGGCCCAATACTTTGCCGCTCGGGATGTAAGCGACGTGTGCCTTGCCGATGAACGGAAGCAGGTGGTGTTCGCACAACGAGTACAACTCGATGTCCTTGACCAGCACCATTTCGCTGTTGTCGGAGCTGAACAAGGCACCGTTGGTGACTTCTTCGAGCGTCTGTTCATAACCGCGGCAGAGGTACTGCATGGCTTTGGCGGCACGTTTTGGCGTGTCGAGCAGGCCCTCGCGGGAGACGTCCTCGCCCAGTTGGCCGAGAATCGCGGTGTAATTCTGTTCCAGGGACATGAAACTACCTGTGGGGATTTTCGCAAAGGGCAAGGGTACGGTGGCAAACACGGCGCTGCAAGCATGACGCGACAGCTTTACTCGTCGCGACCTTCCATCATGGTGCGTTTGAGCATCACATAAACCGCCCCGGCGCCGCCATGTTTAGCCTGGCACGAGGTGAAGCCGAGCACCTGTGAATGCTGGCGCAACCACGTGTTGACGTGACTCTTGATCATCGGCCGCTTGCCGTCCAGACGCACGGCTTTGCCGTGAGTGACGCGCACGCAGCGAATTTCGAACCTGGTCGCTTCGGCCAGAAACGCCCAGAGGGTTTCCCGGGCCTTTTCCACGCTCATGCCGTGCAGGTCGAGGCTGCCCTCGAACGGAATCTGCCCGATCTTGAGCTTGCGCATCTGGCTTTCCTGGACACCGTCACGGGCCCACATCAATTCGTCTTCCGGGCCGACATCGATGACGAACTGATCGGACAGCCCATCCACGGTGGTGGCATCGGTACGAATGGTTGCGGCTTGACGCAGCTTGGCGATTTGCGCGCGGTCGGCCTTGGGTTTGCCGGTTTCGGCGCGATCGTGCTTGATCGGCTTGACGCCTTGGATCGCACTTTTGAACAGGGAAAAATCGTCGTCTTGCATGTCAGCCTCCGCGAAGGTCGGCCAGTTTACCCAAGTCGAGGCGCTATCCATAACAATTGAGGCCCGGCAGATGCCAGGCCTCGGTTCAATCGTGTTTTTTCATCAGGTGCGGGGACATGTTCAGCTCACGCGACTGACGCGACCGGCGTCGGCAGCGACGCCACAGCCACACGCCGAGGTACAGCACGAACAGGCCGACCGCCAGGACCACTGCCGCACCGGTGCGGCTGGTATTCAGTTCGCCCAGCGCAGGTGCGTGGCCGAGCAGGCTGGCGGCAGCGGCCATGGCGAGCAATACACCGCACGTTGCCAGCAACGCGGCAAACGCCGCGCCAATACGAAAACGCCAGTTGCGTTGGCCTTTGGGCCGCAAGCGGCGAGCGTCAAAACCATCGGATAACTTCATTCCGACCTTCCTCAATGGGTATCGGCCCTTCGACCGGGAGTTGACCGGGATGTTCCTGAGGCTAAGACAATTGCGGCAAACGAGAGGCTTTTGCAGATGAGCGGCGCTATTGGCCGCTCATCACGGGCCGATCAAATCAGATCGTGAGTGAGCGCGAGGGTGGCGAAGTTGTCCGCCATGATCGCCATTTCGGTCTGCTGAACGTGCTCGGCACTCAGTACGCCGCCCTTGTAAGGCAAGTCGCGCGTGGCGCAGGCGTCTTCCACCAGCGTGCAACGGAAACCCAGGTTCTTGGCGGCACGCACTGTGGTGCTGACGCTGGAGTGGCTCATGAAGCCGCAGACGATCAGGTCAAGGGCGCCGAGGTCTTCCAGGCGTTTGGCCAGTTCGGTGCCGTGGAACGCACTTGGCAGCAATTTGCCGAGGATGGTTTCGTCGGCCTGTGGTTCAAGGCCGGGGATGAACTCACCGCGCTCGCCTTGTGGGTCGAACAGCCCGCCGACCGTACCGAGGTGGCGTACATGCACGATGGGGCGGCCGGCCGCACGGGCAGCCGCCAGCAATTGCTTGATGTTCGCGACGGCAGCGTCCATGCCGCTCAGGGCCAGCGGACCGCTGAGGTATTCCTTCTGGGCATCGATGATGACGAGGGTCGCATGGCTCAGATTGGCTGCTGCGTAACCGCGGCCGCTGAGTTGAAACATCGTTTTTGGAACGGACATTCTGGGGCTCCTTGGAGTGGGGCTTTTGCGACATTGTCCTCTGGCTGAGCGGTTCTGTGAATCGCTACTATCGTAGACGCCGTCATTACTGGCTCTCAGCCTTGTCAAGTTGCGGGTTTTGTTCAATAGCCAGCGGCAAAAAGGGATCGATCCTACATTCGGCCCGGTGTTTTTCCTGCGTCGTCGTGGCGCGTTTTGGCTGTTAGAATCGCCAGTCGTTTTTTCTGGAGTTTGCCGTCGTGATCACTTCCCGCCTTCGTACCCTGCGTGACCATATCCGTTGGGCCGTCAGCCGCTTCCATGGGGAGGATCTGTTTTTCGGCCATGGGACCGACAACGCCTGGGACGAAGCCCGTCAACTGGTGTTGGGTGCCTTGCACTTGCCGTGGGAAATCGCCGACAGCTACCTCGACTGTGCGCTGGAAGATGATGAGCTGGTCAATCTGCAGCGCTTGCTCAAGCGCCGCATCGAAGAACGCATTCCGACCGCTTACCTGTTGGGCGAAGCGTGGTTTTGCGGCATGTCCTTCATCGTCGACGAGCGCGTGCTGATCCCGCGTTCACCGATTGGCGAACTGATTGAAAAACGCTTCGAGCCATGGTTGGGGGCCGAGCCAGCGCGCATTCTCGACCTGTGCACCGGTTCCGGTTGCATCGGTATCGCCTGCGCCTACGAGTTCCAGAACGCCGAAGTAGTGCTGGCCGATCTGTCGTTTGAAGCGCTGGAAGTGGCCAACCAGAACATCGAGCGTCACGGTGTCGATGAACGGGTGTACACGGTTCAGGGCGATGGCTTTGATGGTTTACCGGGTCAACGTTTCGACCTGATCGTGTCGAACCCGCCCTACGTCGATGCGGAAGATTTCGCCGATATGCCGGACGAGTATCAGCACGAGCCGGAGCTGGGCCTGGCCTGTGGCGATGACGGTTTGAACCTGGTGCGCCGCATGCTGGCGGAAGCGGCGGATCATCTGACCGAGAAGGGCTTGCTGATTGTCGAAGTGGGCAACAGCCAGGTTCACGTCGACGCACTGTACCCGGAAGTCGATTTTGCGTGGCTCGATTTTGAGCGCGGCGGGCATGGGGTGTTCATGTTGACGGCTGAACAGTGCCGCGATCATCAGGCACTGTTCGCTTCTCGCGTCTGACTTTAGAAAGCCATCGCGGGCAAGCCTCGCTCCTACAGGTTCAGAATGTGTCGCACCATTCGGGTACGACACAGAACCTGTGGGAGCGTGGCTTGCCCGCGATGGCCGCACGTCGGTCTCAGACGTTTACCGATGCGTAGCAATCCAGATCAACAACCCCGCCTGAAACATCGCAAACGCCACCAGACACGTAATGGTAAAGCGCAGCCCGGCGTCTTCCCGCTTGTACTTGCTGACTTTTTCTTCGTGCGTCTTCAGCTTTACTTCTTGCTCGGCCAGGTTCTGCTCGGCCTGCTGAAGCATCTGCGCCGCTTCGAGAATTTCCACCAGTTGCAGCTTTTCAGTGTTCCACTCGCCCGACAGGTCACCGACCTGCACGTCTTTGACGCTGCCCTTCAAATGCTGGGCATCGGCATACACCACCTCAAAACCATGGGCCTTGAGGAAGTGATCGCGGCGCAGGCGGGTGTCTTCGTTCAGCGCATCTTTATTGTTCAGGTCCGTGCCGTCGACGGTGTAACCGGACCAGCGCTTCTTCGCCCACGTGATGCCTTGAGCGGCCATGAAGCGGCCGATGCCACGGTTCATCGGTTCAATCTGCAAGCCGCTGTCGGGGCCGAAATGCACACGCTTGGTGGTGTGATCGACCCACACGTCGAGGTGATTCTGTTCTTTGCGCACGCGCTGACCGGGCAGGGTGATGCTCATGCGCATCAGGCTCTGCTCCTTGCTGTTGCGTTCGGCATAGCCGAATTCGACAAAGCGCAGCGGTCGCCCGCCGGTGTTGCGGTCGGTTTTCAGCGGCGCCAGACGGAGCATCTTGTGGTGCTCGACGTGGACGTCCGCCCACGGCAGCTCAACCGCTGGCGGTGCGTCTTTTTCAGCGGTGGTGTCGGGTGAAGTCTGGGTATCAGTCATAACGGCGAGATCCTGTCCAAGCCCTGCCGCCAGCCATTGCGCTGGCGACAAAGGCTTATCGGCCGTTTTTGACAGGACTGGAGGGCCAACAGCGCTTAACTGGGGCGAAGTCCGTCAATAAACCCGAGGATGCGGGTGCCAAGCTCGGCCGCCAGTGGCAATTGGGGGTCTTTATAAGAGGCCAATTGCCGTTTGACGTCGTTGGGCACAATGCGCATGACGTGGTTCATGCCTTCGATCAGCGCCAGCTCGGCGTCCGGTTTGGCGGCCTTCAGCAGCCTGGCGTCACCGACTCCAACCTGAATGTCGTTGCTGCCCTGAATGATCAACGCCGGCATCTTCAACCTGGCGAACGCTGCCGCCGGGTCCTGCCGGAACAGAGAAATCAGGTATGGCTGCACACTCGGACGGAAAATCGTCTGAAGCTGCGGCGGCACGTTGTCGTCGGTGTGACCGGCCTTGAGGCTGTCGAGCAGCTCATTGCTGCGCAGCATCAGCGCCGGTGGCAGTTGATTGCTCAACTGTTGACGCAACACCTGATCAACCGGGCGAGCGCTGCCGGACAGCGAGATGACCGCCGCGGCGTTTACACTTGGCGCCGCCAGGGTGGCGATCAAGGCGCCTTCGCTGTGGCCGAGCAGAATCAGCGGGCCGAAACGCGGATCACTTTTCAGCTTCTGGCCCCAGGCTTCGGCATCGGCCACATAGGCCTCTACCGACAGATTGCGTTCATCCGGCGTGGCGGCAAGGCTCGCTGCCACACCGCGTTTGTCGTAACGCACGCTGGCGATGTTGTGTTTGGCCAGCACCCAGGCGAGCCGTTTTAGGCTGTCATTGCGTCCGCCGTCGGTGTTATTGCCGTCACGATCTGTAGGACCGGAGCCGGAAATGATCAGGACGACTGGCACAGGATTGTCGGATTTTGGCAGCAACAGCGAGCCGAAAAGCTCACCGGTGCCGGTATCCAGCGTAATAGGTCGTTGCAGGACGGTGGCCTGCACGTAGCCGGTAAACAAGGTCAGGCTCAAGGCTAAAACTCGCAGCATCATCACGCCATCATTCACAAAGGTGCCGGTTGGACTCGCGGGCACCCATAAGGTTCGAGGATGAACTACTTGGGTAGCCTGCGTATACTGGCGCGCATTCGTATTCAGGTTCTATTTCACGGAGCGTCCTGCATGTCCGGCAATACCTACGGCAAGCTGTTCACTGTCACCACCGCGGGCGAAAGCCATGGTCCGGCGTTGGTCGCCATTGTCGACGGCTGCCCGCCGGGGCTGGAGATTTCTCTGGAGGATTTGCAGCGTGACCTGGATCGCCGCAAGCCGGGCACCAGCCGTCACACCACGCAACGCCAGGAAGCCGACGAAGTCGAAATCCTCTCTGGCGTGTTCGAAGGTCGCACCACCGGGTGCTCCATTGGTCTGCTGATCCGCAACACCGACCAGAAGTCCAAGGACTACTCGGCGATCAAGGATCTGTTCCGCCCGGCCCACGCCGACTACACCTACCACCATAAATACGGTGAGCGTGATTACCGTGGCGGCGGTCGCAGCTCGGCCCGGGAAACCGCGATGCGCGTAGCGGCTGGTGCAATTGCCAAGAAATACCTGGCCACCCAGGGCATCGTCATTCGCGGCTACATGAGCCAGCTCGGCCCGATTGAAATTCCGTTCAAGACCTGGGATTCGGTGGAAGAGAACGCTTTCTTCAGTCCTGACCCGGACAAAGTCCCGGAGCTGGAAGCCTATATGGACCAGTTGCGTCGCGACCAGGATTCGGTCGGCGCGAAGATCACGGTGGTGGCTGAAGGCGTGATGCCTGGCCTCGGCGAGCCGATTTTCGACCGCCTCGATGCCGAGCTGGCCCATGCGCTGATGAGCATCAACGCGGTGAAAGGCGTGGAAATCGGCGCCGGTTTCGCCAGTGTTGCCCAGCGCGGCACTGAACACCGCGATGAAATGACCCCGGAAGGTTTCCTCAGCAACAATGCCGGCGGCATTCTCGGTGGTATTTCGTCCGGCCAGCCGATCGTCGCGCACCTGGCGCTGAAGCCAACGTCGAGTATCACCACGCCGGGCCGTTCCATCGACATTCATGGCAACCCGGTGGATGTCATCACCAAGGGCCGTCACGACCCATGCGTCGGCATCCGCGCTACGCCCATCGCTGAAGCGATGATGGCCATCGTGTTGATGGATCACCTGTTGCGTCACCGTGGTCAGAACGCCGATGTGCGCGTGAGCACACCGGTGCTGGGTCAGCTTTAATGGCTGACCTTAACGCCGCTGCGGTCTGACGAGCGTGGCGGCGCTCCCGTACTGGCGGCTCTCCAGTTTCTATCTGTTCTATTTCGCCTTGCTCGGTTCGACGGCGCCGTTTCTGGCGCTGTACTTCGATCACCTGGGGTTTTCCAGTGCGCGCATCGGCGAACTGGTGGCAATCCCGATGCTGATGCGCTGCGTCGCGCCGAACATCTGGGGCTGGCTGGGGGATTACACCGGCCGGCGCCTGGCCATCGTGCGCTTCGGCGCGGTGTGTACGCTGCTGACGTTCTCGCTGATTTTTATCAGTAAGACCTACGCCTGGCTGGCGATGGTCATGGCGTTGCACGCGTTCTTCTGGCACGCGGTATTGCCGCAGTTCGAAGTCATAACCCTGGCGCACTTGAAAGGCCAGACCTCGCGCTACAGTCAGATTCGCCTTTGGGGCTCCATCGGTTTCATCATCACCGTGGTGTTACTGGGCCGATTGTTCGAATGGCTCAGCCTCGACATCTATCCGGTGGCGTTGGTGTTGATCATGGCCGGTATCGTCGTCAGCAGCCTGTGGGTGCCGAATGCCCAACCAGTTCAGGGCCTTCGTGAAGCGGGGGACGGGTTTCTCAAGCAATTGCGCAGCCCCGGTGTATTGGCGTTTTATGGCTGCGTGGCGCTGATGCAGATGAGCCATGGCCCGTATTACACGTTTTTGACCTTGCACCTTGAACGGTTGGGCTACAGCCGCGGCGTCATCGGCATGCTCTGGGCGGTCGGCGTGGTTGCTGAAGTGCTGATGTTTTTGGCCATGAGCAAAATCCTCGCGCGCTTCTCGGTGCGCCGGGTGCTGCTGGCGAGTTTCCTGTTGGCCGCCCTGCGTTGGGTGCTGCTTGGTTCGTTTGCCGAATTTCTCTGGGTGTTGCTGTTTGCCCAGGTGCTGCACGCCGCCACGTTCGGCAGCTTTCACGCGGCTGCCATCCAGTTCGTGCAACGTAGTTTCGGCGCACGCCAGCAAGGGCAGGGCCAGGCGCTTTACGCCGCGCTGGCCGGCACCGGCGGCGCATTGGGCGCGTTGTATTCCGGTTACAGCTGGAATGCCCTCGGCGCACCGTTGACCTTTAGTATTGCAAGCCTCGCAGCCCTGGCGGCTGCCGTTATCATTGCCACACGACTGCAAGAGGACAGGCCATGAGCCTTACCCGTGAACACCTCGCCCAGGAAATCATCGACGCCGGGCGTTTTCTGTATGGCCGCGGCTGGTCACCGGCCACCAGCAGCAACTACTCGACGCGTCTGTCGCCGAGCGAAGCGCTGCTGACGGTGTCCGGCAAGCACAAAGGTCAGTTGGGGCTCGACGATGTGCTCGCCACCGATTTGTCGGGCAACAGCCTGGAACCGGATAAAAAGCCGTCCGCCGAAACCCTGCTGCACACCCAGCTCTACAGCTGGCGCGCGGACATCGGCGCGGTGCTGCACACCCATTCGGTGAACGCCACGGTGCTGTCGCGCCTGACCCCGGAAGATTTCATCGAGTTCGAAGACTACGAACTGCAAAAAGCCTTCAGTGGCGTATCGACCCACGAATCCCGGGTGCGCGTGCCGATTTTCGACAACGATCAGGATATTGCGCGCCTCGCCGCCAAGGTTCAGCCTTGGCTGGACGCCCATCCCGATTGCGTCGGCTACTTGATTCGCGGCCATGGCCTCTACACCTGGGGCGCGCGCATGAGTGATGCGCTGCGGCAGATCGAGGCCTTTGAATTTTTGTTCGAGTGCGAGTTGAAGACGCGCGCGCTCTTCAACCGTAACGCATGAACCGTTAAGGAGTTGCCCTGATGAGCAGCCTGTCCGTTTACCACGTCTCAAGCCCTGAACTGCCGAACAAGGTGCTGACCCATTTTGAAGACATCGCCTCGACCCTGGCCGAACAGGGCGTGCGTTTCGACCGCTGGCAAGCGGCGGCGAAGATCCAGCCCGGCGCCAGTCAGGAAGAAGTGATCGCCGCGTATCAGGAGCAGATCGACAAGCTGATGACCGAGCGCGGTTACATCACGGTCGACGTCATCAGCCTGAACAGCGATCACCCGCAAAAAGCCGAACTGCGCGCCAAGTTCCTCGACGAACACCGTCATGGCGAAGATGAAGTGCGATTTTTCGTGGCGGGTCGTGGCCTGTTTACCCTGCACATCGACGATTACGTCTACGCGGTGCTGTGCGAAAAGAACGACCTGATCTCGGTCCCGGCCGGCACGCCGCACTGGTTTGACATGGGCGAGCATCCGCATTTCGTCGCGATCCGCCTGTTCAACAACCCTGAAGGCTGGGTGGCCAATTTCACCGGCGAAGACATCGCCAGCCGCTTCCCGCGTCTTGAGGACTGAACCGATGCCGATCAAAGCGATTCTCACCGACATCGAAGGCACCACCAGCGCGGTGAGTTTTGTGTTCGACGTGCTGTTTCCCTACGCCGCGAAACACCTGCCGGAGTTTGTCCGTCAGCACGCCGCGCGCGCCGATGTGGCGGAGCAACTGTCGGCCGTGCGTCGCGACAGCGCCGAGCCGGATGCCGACGTTGAGCGGGTGATCGCCATTCTGCTGAGCTGGATCGCCGAAGACCGCAAAGCCACGCCGCTCAAGGCGTTGCAAGGCATGGTCTGGGAACAGGGTTATCAGGCCGGGCAGTTGAAGGGCCACGTTTACCCGGACGCCGTTGAAGCGCTCAAGCGCTGGCATCAGGAAGGCTATCAACTGTTTGTGTACTCCTCGGGCTCGATCCAGGCGCAAAAACTGATCTTCGGTTGTTCCGAGGCTGGGGATTTGTCGCCACTGTTCAGCGGCTATTTCGACACCACGTCGGGGCCCAAGCGGGAAGCGCAGTCTTACCAACGCATCACTCAGGCCATCGGGCTTGAGCCTGCGCAGATTCTGTTTCTGTCCGACATCGTCGAAGAGCTGGACGCTGCACGCACGGCCGGGATGGCGACCTGCGGGCTGGCGCGAGAGGGTGGGGAGTTGGCAGGCCATCTGACCGTCGACAGCTTCGCGCGAATCAACCCCTCCACCTTATAAAGCACACCACATAACAACGCAGGCCGTGAAGCGAAAGCTCACGGCCTGTTTGTTTTCAGCACTGCAACGATTTACGCCGTGTGATAAGTCGGCAAGGCAAATCGTTGCTGGCTTTGCAGCATGGAGATCTGCGGCAGTTCACTCGCCTGTTCGGCAAGGTCACGGCGAATCGCACTGATCACCCAGGTCAACTGATCACCCGCGTGCAATTGCTGGTAGGAAATCGAACGCTTGAACACACGGCCTTCGCTGCTGCGCAAGGTCAGCAAAATTCCGCCGTCAGGACGCGCTTGGGTGGTGACTTCGAAGTTGGAGAACAGGGAGGTAAATTTTTCTTGGATCAGGCTCATGTCTATCAGCTCCGTTTGCACGAGATTGGCAAGCATGGAGAGGTAGTTGCAGCGATTGTGCCAGTATTTGAATTTAATAAAATTCTTATAAATCAATAAGTTAATTTTAGGTCGGGTTTTCGCTTTCGTGCAATCTGCATGAATGGCCATCGTGCATCCTGCATTTTGAAAGATTGTTGCTGCTTCGATGGAACCAATCCGCACCTCGAGGTTCATCGTTCGTTTATCCGGGTTGCGGATACAAAACATTGCAAAATCCGCGTGTACAGGCCAAGAACCGCTGACGTATTTTCGAGCTCATGGAACGCCGCCCGACAATAAAAAAATCAGCGGGAGCACAGATGAAACGCAGGCCAAACGACACGATTACCTGGGGCATGATGCTCCGCAAACTGCCGACGATCGCCAGAACCATTCCCCGTGTGGTGAAGGGCCTGAAAGTCGCCAACGTCAAGGATCCGACCCAACCGTGTGGCCTGGGCTGGTGTTTCGAACAGGCGACGTTGCGCAATCCCGATGGCCCCGCGTTACTGCAGGGCGACGTGACGCTGACCTATACGCAGGTCAACCAGTGGGCGAATCGCATTGCTCATCATCTGATTGCCCAAGGCATCGGCAAGGGTGACGTGGTCGCGGTCTTCATCGAGAACCGTCCGGAACTGCTGGTGACGATTCTGGCCGTGGCCAAGGTCGGCGCGATCAGCGCGTTGCTCAACACCTCGCAAACC
Organism: Pseudomonas sp. SIMBA_041; assembly: GCF_046535095.1. Classification (NCBI taxonomy): domain Bacteria; kingdom Pseudomonadati; phylum Pseudomonadota; class Gammaproteobacteria; order Pseudomonadales; family Pseudomonadaceae; genus Pseudomonas; species Pseudomonas sp. SIMBA_041. The sequence goes on along the minus strand of NZ_JAWRXJ010000006.1, from coordinate 465,157 downwards.
CGCGATACCCTCGCGCACAGCCTGAATTTGGTAGCCCCCGTGGCGATCATTGTCGGCGGCGAACTGGTCCCGCCGTTTTCCCAGGTCCGCGAGCGGGTGTCCATCGCGCCGGCGCGAACCTGGTTCGTCGCCGATCAAGACACCTGCAACCATCCGGGCGTTGCCCCCGACGGTTTCATCAACCTGATGGCGGCGAGTGCCGACGCGTCCGAGGAAAACCCTGTCAGCAGCCAGCAGGTTTTTTTCGACGATCCTTGTTTCTATATCTACACCTCGGGCACCACCGGATTGCCCAAGGCCGGCGTCTTCAAGCACGGACGCTGGATGCGCAGCTCCGCCAGTTTCGGCCTGATCGCCCTGGACATGCAGCCGCACGACATCGTCTATTGCACCTTGCCGCTGTATCACGCCACCGGGCTCTGCGTGTGCTGGGGCTCGGCTATCAACGGTGCTTCGGGCTTTGCCATCCGCCGCAAATTCAGCGCCAGCCAGTTCTGGAATGACGTACGCAAATACCACGCGACCACCCTCGGTTACGTGGGCGAGTTGTGCCGCTATCTGGTGGATCAACCTACCAGCGCCGAAGACAGCCAGCACGGCGTGACGAAGATGATCGGCAACGGTTTGCGCCCCGGCGCGTGGGACACCTTCAAGACCCGCTTCGGCGTCGAGCATATCTGTGAACTGTATGCGGCCAGCGACGGCAACATCGGCTTCACCAACATTCTCAATTTTGACCACACCATCGGTTTCTCGCTGATGGCCTGGGAGCTGGTGGCCTACGACCACGACAGCGGCCAGCCGATTCGCAACGCCAAGGGTTTCATGAACAAAGTGCCCAAGGGCGTGCAGGGTTTGTTGCTGGCGAGAATCGACGACAAGGCGCCGCTGGACGGCTACACCGATCCGCAAAAGACCGAAAAAGTCGTGCTGCATGACGTGTTCAAGAAGGGCGATCGGTACTTCAACACCGGTGACTTGCTGCGCAACATTGGTTTTGGCCATGCACAGTTCGTCGACCGCTTGGGCGACACCTACCGCTGGAAGGGCGAGAACGTCTCGACCACGGAAGTGGAAAACATCCTCCTGCAACACCCGCACATCGCGGAAGCCGTGGCGTATGGCGTGGAAGTCCACAACACCAACGGGCGTGCCGGCATGGCGGCGATTACTCCGGCCGAATCCCTGGCCACCCTGGACTTCAGCGAACTGCTGGAGTTTGCTCGCCAGCAAATGCCGACCTATGCGGTGCCGCTGTTTTTGCGGGTGAAAGTGAAAATGGAGACCACCGGGACCTTCAAATACCAGAAGACCCGGCTCAAGGACGAAGCCTTCGACCCTGGCAAGACCGGCGATGACCCGATCTACGCCTGGTTGCCCGGCACCCAGACTTATGTGCAGGTTACCGAGCAGGTGCTGGCGGATATTCACAGCGGCAAGTACCGCTATTGAATGTGCCTATGGCGGCCCTTGAGAAAAAACAAGTGACAGCGCGGGGGCTGCTCGGGAAACTGTCGGCTTTACGAATAACCGAACAGGGAGCCCCCGATGTCAGATCAAAGCCGCCAGATGACCCCCGAAGAAGCCGCTGAATTTGCCGAACAGGTATTCAACAAGGCGCGCGAGGGCGATGCGGCCATGATGGCAGCGCTGTTGACCAAAGGCCTGCCGCCCAACCTGCGTAACCACAAGGGCGACACCTTGCTGATGCTGGCCGCCTACCACGGCCACGTGGACACCGTGAAAGTCCTGCTCGAACACAAGGCCGACCCGGAAATCCGCAACGACAACGGCCAAAGCCCGATTGCCGGTGCCGCGTTCAAGGGCGACCTGGCGGTGGTCACGGCCTTGGTCGAGGGCGGCGCGCAAGTGGAAGGTTCATCGTTTGATGGCCGTACCGCGTTGATGATGGCGGCGATGTTCAACCGCGTCGCCATCGTCGACTACCTGATCAGCAAAGGGGCCGATCCGAAAGCCAAGGACGCCAACGGCGTGTCGGCCCTCGATGCCGCTAAAACGATGGGCGCCGTCGACACCACCGCGCAGCTGGAAAAACTGCTGGGATGATGCTTTGTGGTGAGGGGCATGCTCCCTCGCCACAGGTCTCCTCACGCTCGGTAACTTTCTGCGAATGCGCTATCCTTCGCGCCCTCAAAATTCACTCGCTACAGGATCCGCCTCATGAAAGCCGCACTCGTCGAACTCATCAGCAAAATCAGCTCCGGGTGCATGAGCGATGACGAAATCCTGAAAGTTGCTGACGAAGCGGCTCAAGCCTACGCCGATCCGCAGGCTTTTCTCACGGCCAACCCGGATATCAACTACGACGACACCTTCCCGATCCCGTTGGGTGAATGGGTGGTGGTCGGCAGTCTGCCGGAGACGGTGCTGTTCCAGGCTGACACCTACATGGACCTGTTCGCCCAGATCGTCGCCTCGTTCGGCCCTGGCGTTGATTTCAATATCAAACCCAAGCAGCTGGCCAAGACCGAAGCCCTGACCGCACTCAATCGCATTCAGGTGCAAATGGGTAGCATGAATAAGGAAAACGGTGGTTACACGCTGATGAACTTCAGCCAGCTGCTCGACGACGAGCTGCAAGTGGTGCTGGTCTACGGCAACGATGTGCCGCGTGTGCTTGAGCTGTGTGCCAAAGTCGGCATCGCCGCTGCGCCGTCGCTGGAAGCGCTGAAGATCGCGATTCACGTTTAAAAAGCGGAACCCTCGCAAGGCCCGGCTATCCTAAGGGTGCATATCACTCTTAGGGAGCGTCACCATGGGTTCTACGTTCAACAGCCTGGTCGCCTTGATCATTTTCGTGCTGGATATCTGGGCCATCATCAACGTGATAAAAAGTGGCGCCACCACCGGGATGAAAATCCTCTGGGTGCTGTTGATCGCGTTCCTGCCGGTATTGGGCCTGATCATCTGGGCCATCGCCGGGCCACGGGGCAACGTCCGCATCTGAGTGCGTCCTCACAACCGACACTGAACCAGTGGGAGCGCGGCTTGCCTGCGATGGAATCGCTGCGGTCTACCTGGACCGAGCCGTCCGCATCGCAGGCAAGTCGAGACGTCGCACCGCCGCTCCCACAGAGGAATGTGTCGACTTATCAAGTGAGGTTCGACCTGTCATCTTCCGCGACGTAGAATGCGCGCCTTTCCCGGTTAATCGAGCTGCTCGATTGGCCATCATGGGCGGGTAACCGTCCGTTGCCACCCGCATTCATCGGAGCACTTCCCATGAGCACTACCCCTGCCAGCGAATACCTGGAAACCCTCTACGAAGGCTATGGCCAGCGTTTTCGCATGGAAAAACTGCTGCACGAAGTGCGCACCGAACACCAGCACCTGGTCATCTTCGAAAACCCGCGCATGGGTCGAGTGATGGCGCTGGACGGCGTGATCCAGACCACCGAAGCCGACGAATTCATCTATCACGAAATGCTCACCCACGTGCCGATCCTGGCGCACGGCAGCGCCAAGCGCGTGCTGATCATCGGTGGCGGCGACGGCGGCATGCTGCGTGAAGTGGCCAAGCACCGCAGCATCGAACACATCACCATGGTCGAGATCGATGGCACCGTGGTCGACATGTGCAAGGAATTCCTGCCAAACCACTCCAAAGGTGCGTTCGAAGATCCTCGTCTGAACCTGGTGATCGACGACGGCATGCGTTTCGTCGCCACCACGACTGAAAAGTTCGACGTGATCATTTCTGATTCCACCGACCCGATCGGTCCGGGTGAAGTGCTGTTCTCGGAAAACTTCTACCAGGCCTGCCGTCGCTGCCTGAACGAAGGCGGTATCCTGGTCACCCAGAACGGCACCCCGTTCATGCAGATCGAAGAAGTCAAAACCACCGCCGGGCGTCTGCGCAGCCTGTTCCCGGACTGGCACTTCTATCAGGCGGCCGTGCCGACCTACATCGGTGGCTCGATGACATTTGCCTGGGGCGCGACCGATACCGCTTATCGCAAATTGTCCCGTGAAACCCTGCAACAGCGTTTCGCCGGCAGCGGCATCATCACCCGCTACTACAATCCAGAGATCCACATCGGCGCCTTCGCCTTGCCGCAATACGTGCTGCAAGCGGTGAACAAGCCAAGCAACGACTAAGGGTTGTACACACCCCCTGTGTAGGAGTGAGCCTGCTCGCGATAGCGGTGTGTCAGTCACATGATTATTGACTGACAGATTGCTATCGCGAGCAGGCTCACTCCTACAAAAACGGCAACCGGTTTCCTGTCAGAACATCGCAATTCGTTTGAACGATCAGTCAGCGCAAAAGTCCAGATGCATGTAGGCCCATCCATGGGCTTTATCGAGGAGGCACTGATGCAAAAGTGGAAAATCACTTTCGTGGATGATCACGGTGAAACAGTCGATGAAGTCTTTGAGTGCAACGAGTGTCCGGATAACGAGCACGCCGCCAAACTCATCAAGGCCCGACTTCTTCCCGTCGCTGCCAAACTGGATCTGAATGATCTGGAAGGGCGAACCGCTGATGCGAGCGTCAAAAGTCTCAAAGCCCAGAACAGCATACAAATCCTCGGCATCACGCCAATCTGAACCTCTCCTGTCTCATTCTCATTCAGGCCTTGGCAGCGGCTCTCTCTTGAGGCTACTCTGCAATCGAGATCAGCGAACGGATCGCTAAGGTCTGGTCTTGTCAGCTACATGCTTGCTTCCCACCGGCAACGAGGTTGCCGCATCGCGCGCACCACTCGGTTGCGCGTGCCGGGAATACGGAAAGTCTATCCATCACTATATGAGGGGGACGTTTCATGAGCACAGCCTATCAAGAAGACATCAGCAGCTCAGTGCTGCGCCGCCTGAAAGAAGGCGGTTTCGACTTTTCAAGATTCCACCCCATCGAGTTCTACGCCATTTTTCCCGACGAGGAGCGGGCCCGCAGAGCAGCAGGTCATTACCGTGGCGAATCCCTGAATGCGCAAATCAGTGTGCGCGACGACGGGGCATGGGCGCTCGAACTGAGCAAAGTCATGTACGCCACTTACGATGACATCGGCGATTTCGAGCAAGGCTTCGAGGCGGTGGTCGAGCCTCTGGGCGGCATCATCGAAGGATGGGGCGTCAAGCAGGAGGTACGAGGGCTACTCGCATAATCCTATGAACAGTGACACGCACTAACGGCTGACCTTCGGGTTGGCCGTTTTAGTTTGCGGAGGGTCGTAAAACACGTCCGGCAAAACCCTGAAACAAGAATCCGGCGCAAAAAAAAGCCGCCTGAGCAGGCGGCTAAAGGGAAGTTCGGGCTGTTTATCCAGCGAATGCGCGGATTATCCCCGCCGGCGGCCGGGCAGTGAAATCAACTCTGACTATGCTGGTGATAGGCGACAACGTCGCCTTGCAATGAAGCGGGGGCTGTCAGGTTGGGGCGTTTGCTGCACAGGAATGGTGCGGTGAAAACGGAGCGATTATCCAACCGATTGATATCAAAGCGTTTCTGCCGCTGGCACGGGCCTTGCGAAGCCTAGATGTCCGGGTGACAAGGAGTACGGCATGATCCGCACCTATTTTGATGAAATGTACGATGCCGGCGGCCAGGTCCGCCCGCATTATCGGGAGTTTGCCCGTTGGCTGGCCGAAACGCCTGACGAGCTTCTGGCACAACGGCGACGCGAGGCCGATCTGTTATTTCATCGCGCCGGGATAACCTTCACGCTCTACGGGGACGAGCAGGGGACAGAGCGCCTGATTCCCTTCGACACCATCCCCCGCAGCATTCCTGCCAGCGAATGGCGGGTCGTCGAGCGCGGCTGCATTCAGCGGGTCAAGGCACTGAACATGTTCCTTGCCGACCTCTATCACGAGCAGCGCATCATCAAGGCCGGCATCATCCCGGCCGAGCAAGTGCTGGCCAACGAGCAATACCAGTTGGCGATGCAAGGGCTGGATCTGCACCGGGACATCTATTCGCACATCTCAGGTGTCGATCTGGTGCGCGACGGCGACGGCACGTACTACGTGCTCGAAGACAACCTGCGTACACCGAGCGGCGTCAGCTACATGCTCGAAGACCGCAAGATGATGATGCGCCTGTTCCCCGAACTGTTTGCGGCGCAACGCATTGCGCCTATCGATCACTATCCGAATTTGCTTCTGGATACCCTGAAAAGCTCCAGCCCGATCGATAACCCGAGCGTGGTGGTGTTGACGCCGGGTCGCTTCAACAGCGCATTTTTCGAGCATGCCTTTCTGGCTCGGGAAATGGGGGTTGAACTGGTGGAGGGCGCGGACCTGTTCGTGCGCGATGACAAGGTGTTCATGCGCACCACGGACGGGCCGAAAGCTGTCGACGTGATCTACCGTCGCCTCGACGATGCGTTCCTCGATCCGCTGGCGTTCAATCCGGATTCAATGCTGGGCGTTCCGGGGCTGCTGTCGTCGTACCGTTCCGGCAACGTCGTGCTGGCGAATGCCATCGGCACCGGGGTGGCGGACGACAAGTCGGTGTACCCGTTTGTCACCGACATGATCCGTTTCTACCTCGACGAGGAGCCGATCCTGAAGAACGTGCCGACGTTCCAGTGTCGCAATCCCTCCGAACTGTCCCACGTGCTGGCCAATCTTCCGGATCTGGTGGTCAAGGAAACCCAGGGCTCTGGCGGTTACGGAATGCTGGTGGGGCCGGCGGCGACGGCGGCGGAAATCGAATCGTTCCGTGCACGGATCAAAGCCAAGCCCCACGCGTACATCGCGCAACCGACGTTGTCCCTGTCGACCTGTCCGACCTTTGTCGAAAACGGCATTGCGCCACGCCACATCGACCTGCGTCCGTTTGTATTGTCTGGCCGCGAAACCCGGGTCGTGCCCGGCGGTTTGACCCGTGTTGCTTTGCGTGAAGGCTCTCTGGTGGTGAATTCCTCCCAGGGTGGCGGAACCAAGGACACCTGGGTGGTCGAGGATTGAAGGAAGCCTGCCATGTTAAGTAGAACTGCCTCGGATTTGTATTGGATGTCGCGTTACCTGGAGCGGGCGGAAAACCTCGCACGGATGCTCGACATCAGTTATTCGCTGTCGCTGATGCCGCAGGATGGTCGCGGCAACGGGCTGCACGAACTCGCCATGCCGCTGCTGATCACCGGCACCCTGGACGATTACCTGGAGCGCCACGGCGAGTTGCATGCCGAACGGCTGTTGCATTTCTTCGCCCTCGATGCGGCCAACCCGGCGAGCATCTACAGCTGCCTCGGTTCGGCGCGAGCCAGTGCCCATGCGGTGCGTGGGCGAATCACCGCCGACATGTGGGAAAACATAAACGCCACCTGGCTGGAAATTCGCGGGATCGCCGAACAGGGCTTGAGCCGCTATGGCATGAGCCGTTTTTGCGAGTGGATCAAGGAACGTTCCCACCTGTTCCGGGGCGCGTCCTACGGCACCATCATGCGTAACGATGCGTTCCGCTTCATTCGTCTGGGGACGTTTATCGAAAGGGCCGACAACACGCTGCGCCTGCTCGATGCACGCTACGAAATGGCCGGCGATCAAGCCGAAGCGGTCAGTGACAGCACGGCGCACGCCTATTACCAGTGGAGCGCCTTGTTGCGAGCGCTGTCGTCGTTCGAGGCGTACACCGAGATTTACCGCGACGCCCCCGGTGCCCGGCATGTGGCCGAGTTGCTGTTGCTGCGCGCGGATGTACCGCGTTCCTTGCGCGCGTGCACCGAAGAAATCGACCAGATTCTCGCCAGCCTGCCGGGGGCCAACGGCCGCCCCGCGCAGCGCCTGGCCGCCGAGATCGACGCACGCCTGCGCTACACCGGCATCAACGAAATTCTCGACGAAGGCCTGCATGCCTGGCTGACCGAATTCATCCCGCTGGTGCGCCAGTTGGGCAACGCCATTCACAGTTCTTACCTGGAGGCTGCATGAGACTTTCCATAAGCCACGAAACCACCTATCACTATGAAGATCAGGTGCGGGCGAGCATCCAGTATTTGCGACTGACACCCCATGACAGCGAGCGCCAGCACGTGCTCAGTTGGCAACTCGACCTGCCGCGCCCGGTGCGCGCGCAACTCGATCCGTTCGGCAACATCCTGCATGTACTGACCATGGACGAGCCGCACGAGGCGATCATCATTGGCGCCCGTGGTCAGGTGGATATCGATGAACTGCGCGAAGCCGAACATGAGAGCCAGTCGGCGCTGCCGTTCCTGCGTTTCACCCGGCTGACCGAAGCCGACGAAGCCTTGCGAGCGTTCGCGCAAAAGGAATGCAAGACCCGTCGGGATCGCACCGCACTGATCGACTTGATGCATGGCCTGAACCAGCACATGACCTACACGCCAGGCTCGACCGAAGTCGACACCAGCGCGGCCCAGGCCTTTGCCGGACGTTCCGGCGTCTGTCAGGACCATACCCATGCGTTTCTCGCCTGTGCGCGAAGCCTGGGCATTCCGTCGCGTTATGTGTCGGGTTATCTGTACAGCGAGAACAGCGAACACGTGGCCAGTCACGCCTGGGCGGAAGCCTGGCTCGATGATGCGTGGTACAGCTTTGATGTGACCAATGAATTGGCCCGGCCCGAGCGCCATTTGAAGCTTGCCGTGGGCCTGGATTATCTGGACGCCTGTCCGGTACGCGGAATGCGCCGGGGCGGTGGGTGTGAGCAGATGCATGCGAAGGTGTTTGTGTCGCCGACGCCGATGCCGGTTATCTCCGTCCAGCAACAATAATCAGGCGCCTTACAAATCCCTTGTAGGAGTGAGCCTGCTCGCGATAGCGGTCTGCCAGTCAGCAAATCTGTAACTGACGCACCGCTATCGCGAGCAGGCACTCCTACAGTGGGGGATGGGTATCAGGGCTTAATTTTGCGCCCGGCCATGTGCTTCAAATACCCCACCAGCATGTCCAGATCCGCATCTGGCAATACCTGCGCCGTAAACCCCGGCATCTTCGCCTGCGGCCACTGGCGCAAGCTCTGCGGATCACGGATATAGCGCTTCAAGAACTCCGCCCCGAAATACTCGGTCGGACTAAACGGAATATTCAAATCCGGCCCGAACTGCGCATCCCCGGCACCGTTCAATCGATGGCAAGCCAGGCAGTTCTTCTGAAACAACGCAAAGCCTTGATTCACCGGATCGCCCGCCTTCAACGCCGGATCAGGCAGCAGGGCAGGGAAGCGCGCAGCGACCGGCGCCAGGCGCTTGATGCTGGACAGCTGAAACGGCCATTGCTCCGGGCTGATATTGCCGGCCTGCGGATCCGTCCAGACCAGATAAAACGGCCCGGCCCCCGGCTTGCCTTCTGACAATGCCGGCCAAGGTTTGGCCGGGTCTTCAATCGCCAGCCACGCCCGCGCACCTTGAGTGTTGAGCAAAGGCGCTGCGGCCAACTCGGCGGCAAATCCGTCCAGCGCCACGGCTTGCAAATGGTCATCGGGCTTGATGCCGGTCAACAGCGCCGCCAGCGGCACCGCTTGATAACTCATGTCCCGTTTGTAGGAAACGTCGTCGGCAATATGGAGGGTCTGGACTTGCGGGTGCTTGAGCAGTTCTTCGGTCTGCCAGGTGCGAGTGGTCGCGCCCAGCTCGAGGTTCAGCTGTGCGGCAAACAGAGGCGTGCTGAGCAGCAAGGCCCCGAACAGAATGAGCGTTTTCAATAGATCGCCGTCCATGTCGTGGAAGTGCCCAAAGGTTGGCACACCCACGCTGGCCCGGGTAGCGGGCCAGTCACATTTTTAGAATGACGATATAAATACCTGACACCGTTTTCTTTTACCGACTAGCCAATCACCTTGGTCAGATTCGGCAAAATCAACAACAGCGTGGTGGCGAAAAGAATGAGCCCGGCTTGACGTACTTTCGAATGTTTGAACATGGCTTGACCGCCTTTTTTGTTATTTCCTGATGCCTGCCTGCATATCTCCATGACGGCAGAGCGTTGCACTTCCTGTCAGACGAGTGCCTCGGCAAAACCCGACGACAACTTCGTACACTTCACCTTAGAGCCCGCGTCACTCGTGACTTAGATCCATTTCGTATGGAACTATCGACAAATGCTCTTAAAAAGGCATGAGGCCTATTGCCAGCTTCTTGGGCGCCCTTTTGCTAGACAGCTCCGTGTCCTGAATCGGTTAATCCCATCGCTCACTACCGTCCGTCTGAGCACGTCAGTCAACGTCAGTGAGCACTGCGGTCATTGAATCCGCGGCGGCCCGGCATAAGAGTGAGCACTCAGTATTTACTCACCGCCCAGGTTCGAGGACGTCATGACCCAAGCTTTGATTTTCGACGCGTTACGCACGCCCCGTGGCAAAGGCAAGGCCGATGGCGCCTTGCACAGCGTCAAACCGGTCAATCTGGTGGCCGGCTTGCTCACGGCGCTGCAACAGCGCACGTCGCTCGATACCAGCCAGGTCGATGACGTGGTGCTCGGCTGCGTGACGCCGATTGGTGATCAAGGCTCCGATATCGCCAAAACCGCGACCCAAGTGGCGGATTGGGACGTCAGCGTCTCGGGCGTGCAGATCAACCGCTTCTGCGCTTCGGGGCTTGAAGCGGTGAACCTCGGCGCGATGAAGGTGCGCTCCGGTTTCGAAGACCTGGTGGTGGTCGGCGGTGTCGAGTCGATGTCTCGCGTGCCCATGGGCAGCGACGGTGGGGCTTGGGCGCTGGACCCGGAAACCAATCTGCACAGCCATTTCACACCGCAAGGCGTGGGCGCCGACCTGATTGCCACCCTCGAAGGGTTCAGCCGTCAGGACGTGGATGCCTACGCGCTGCACTCGCAACAGAAAGCGGCGCGGGCACGGGCGAACGGTTCGTTCAACAAGTCGCTGGTGCCGGTGCAGGATCAGAACGGCATCATCTTGCTCGATCACGATGAGTTCATTCGCGCCGACTCCACCCTGGAAGGCTTGGGCAAGCTCAAGCCGAGTTTCGAGATGATGGGGCAAATGGGCTTCGACGCCACGGCGTTGCGCGTCTACAGCCATGTCGAACGGATCAATCACGTGCACACGCCGGGCAACAGCTCAGGGATCGTCGATGGTGCGGCGCTGATGCTGATTGGTTCCGAAGCCAAGGGCCGGGCGCTTGGCCTGCAGCCTCGGGCGCGGATCGTTGCCACGGCGGTCACCAGCACCGATCCGACCATCATGCTCACCGGCCCGGCGCCGGCTACCCGTAAAGCGCTGGCCAAGGCCGGGCTGCGGGTGGAAGACATCGACCTGTTCGAGGTCAACGAAGCGTTCGCCTCGGTGGTGCTCAAATTCATCAAGGACATGGCCATCGATCCGGACAAGGTCAACGTCAACGGCGGCTCCATCGCCATGGGTCATCCGCTGGGCGCCACGGGCTGCGCGATTCTCGGCACGCTGCTCGATGAGCTGGAAACCCGACGCCTGCGCTATGGCCTGGCGACGTTGTGTGTCGGTGGCGGCATGGGCATTGCCACCATCATCGAACGCCTCTGAGCCCCCGACTTCCAAGGAAACATGTTCATGACTGAAGCCATTCGTTACGAAAAAGGTCAGGACCGGATCGTTGTCCTGACCATCGACATGCCGGGCCAGAGTGCCAACACCATGAACGCGGTCTACCGCGAAGCCATGGCCGCCTGCGTCGCCCGTCTGGTCGCTGAAAAAGACAGCATCGCCGGGGTGATCATCACCTCGGCGAAGAAGACGTTCTTCGCTGGCGGCGACCTCAATGAACTGATCAAGGTCGGCAAGCCAGAGGCCAAAGCGTTCTACGACATGGTGCTGACCCTAAAAGGTCAATTGCGCACCCTGGAAACCCTCGGCAAACCGGTGGTGGCCGCGATCAACGGCGCCGCATTGGGCGGTGGTTGGGAAATCTGCCTGGCGTGTCATCATCGCGTGGCGCTGGACAATCCATCCGTGCAACTCGGCCTGCCGGAAGTCACCCTCGGCTTGCTGCCGGGCGGCGGCGGGGTGGTGCGCATGGTGCGGATGCTGGGCATCGAGAAAGCCTTGCCGTATCTGCTCGAAGGCAAAAAAGTCCGGCCACAACAGGCGTTGCAGGCCGGGTTGATTGACGAGTTGGCGAAGGATCCTGATGAACTGCTGAGCAAGGCGCGGGCCTGGATTCTGGCCAATCCGACGGCGGTACAACGTTGGGACGTGAAGGGTTATCAGATCCCCGGCGGCACCCCGTCCAGCCCGAAAGTCGCGCAGATGCTCGCCATCGCGCCATCGATCCTGCGCAGCAAGACCCAAGGCTGCATGCCTGCGCCGGAGAAAATCCTCTGCGCGGCGGTTGAGGGCGCCCAGGTGGATTTCGACACTGCGCACCTGATCGAAACCCGCTACTTCACTGAGCTGACCACGGGCCAGGTCTCGAAAAACCTGATTGGCACTTTCTGGTTCCAACTCAACGAGATCAATGCCGGCGGTTCGCGGCCGCAAGGTTTTGCGCCTTGTGTGACGCAAAAAGTCGGGGTACTCGGCGCCGGGATGATGGGCGCGGGCATCGCGTTTGTCAGCGCATCGGCAGGCATCGAGGTGGTGCTCAAGGACATCACGCTGGCGGCGGCGGAGAAGGGCAAGGCCCATTCGGCAGCGTTGCTGGACAAGAAAGTCGCGCGCGGCCAGATGATTGCCGAGCAGCGTGAGGCGATTCTGGCGCGGATCCGTACCACGGAAAACGATGCCGATCTGGCGGGTTGCGACCTGATCATCGAAGCGGTGTTCGAAGATCGCGAGCTCAAAGCCAGGGTCTCATCGGCTGCGCAAACAGTCGTCGGGCCGGATGCGGTGATCGCTTCCAACACCTCGACGTTGCCGATCAGCGGCCTGGCCACCGCGGTGCCGGACCAGAGCAAATTCATCGGCCTGCACTTCTTCAGTCCCGTGGAAAAAATGCCGCTGGTGGAAATCATCAAAGGCGCCAATACCAGCGACGAAACCCTGGCTCGAGGCTTCGATTTCGTCCTGCAAATCAAGAAAACCCCGATCGTGGTCAACGACAGTCGCGGCTTCTTTACCTCGCGGGTGTTTGGCACCTTCACCAACGAAGGCATCGCCATGCTCGGCGAAGGCGTCAGCGCGCCGATGATCGAGACCGAAGCACGCAAGGCCGGCATGCCCATCGGGCCGCTGGCGATTTCTGATGAAGTTTCCCTCAGTCTCATGAGCCATATCCGTCAGCAAACGGCCAAAGACCTGCAAGCCGAAGGGAAACCGCTGACAGAGCATCCGGCCTTTGCGGTGATCGACTTGCTGCTCAACGAATACAAACGCCCCGGTAAAGCGGCAGGAGGCGGTTTTTACGAATACCCGGCCGCTGGCCAGAAGCATCTGTGGCCAGAGCTGAAAAGCCGTTTCGAAAAGCCTGACGGGCAGATTTCGCCCAAGGATGTGCGTGATCGCCTGCTGTTCGTGCAAGCCATCGAAACCGTGCGCTGTGTGGAGGAGGGTGTGCTGACGTCGACGGCGGACGCCAACGTCGGTTCGATCTTCGGCATCGGTTTCGCGGCCTGGACCGGCGGTGCACTGCAATTCATCAATCAGTACGGCGTGCAAGACTTCGTCGCCCGCGCCCAATACCTGGCCGCGCAGTATGGCGAACGCTTCAATCCGCCAGCGTTGTTGCTGGAAAAAGCCGCCAAAGGGGAGACGTTTTAAGGGACCGGTGACGCTTCGCGGGGCTTGCCTTGGAACGGTGTTTCGAGGCAGGCTCTGGGGTGTGCATTATTCCCATCACGTGTCAGGTATTTTTTATGTCGTTACGCATCTGCATTCTGGAAACCGACATCCTGCGTCCAGAATTGGTCGACCAATATCAGGGCTACGGGCAGATGTTCAAGCACCTGTTTTCGCAGCAACCTATCGCGGCCGAGTTCACGGTCTACAACGTGATGCAGGGCGAATACCCAAGCGATGACCTGACCTTCGACGCTTATCTGGTCACCGGCAGCAAGGCCGATTCCTTCGGCACCGACCCGTGGATCGAAACCCTCAGGAAATACCTGCTGACCCGCTACGAACGCGGCGACAAACTCTTGGGCGTGTGTTTCGGCCATCAGTTGCTGGCGTTGTTGCTGGGCGGCAAAAGCGAACGTGCCACCCAAGGCTGGGGTGTCGGCACCCACAGTTACAAACTCGCGGCCAAGGCGCCGTGGATGAGCCCGGTCAGGGAAGAGTTGACCTTGTTGATCAGCCACCAGGACCAGGTGACGTCGCTACCGGAAAACGCCACGGTCATCGCCTCCAGCGATTTCTGCCCGTTCGCGGCTTATCACATCAATGATCAAGTGCTGTGCTTCCAGGGTCATCCGGAATTCATTCACGACTATTCGCGAGCGCTGCTGGACATTCGTCAGGAAGCGCTGGGCGAGCAGATCTACTCCAAAGGCGTGAAGAGCCTTGAGCATGAGCATCATGGCGCTACGGTAGCGGAGTGGATGATGCGGTTTGTGGCGCACAAGCCAGAAACGGTTTAAAACCTGATTCAAGCTCGCACCCACAATGGAGATACCCTTGTGGGAGCGAGCTTGCTCGCGATTGTCACTGACACCTGGGTAGTGGCTACAACCACCCCGACTTCTTGAAACTCGCCCACAAACTTGTGCATCCCACCGCAATAAACCCCAACACCCCGAAGTACCCGTAGTGCCACGCCAGCTCCGGCATGTTTTGAAAGTTCATCCCGTAAATCCCGGCCACCGCCGTCGGAAACGCCAAAATCGCCGCCCACGCGGCAAATTTGCGCTGCACCACGCTCTGGCGTGAAGCCTCCAGCAACACCCCCACCTCAATCGTCTGGCTGGCAATGTCGGCCAGGGTCGTCAGGTCTTCCATCTGCCGCGTCACGTGAATCTGCACATCCCGGAAGTACGGGCGCATGTTCTTGTCGATGAACGGGAAGCTCAGTTTCTGCAATTCCTCACCAATCTCCACCATCGGCGCCGCATAACGACGCAGGCGCAATACGTCCCGGCGCAGGCCGTGCAGTTTCTGGATGTCATGTTCATTCAACGCACTGCACAACACGTTGCGCTCCAGCTCATCGATCTCGGCGTGGATCGCTTCGCCCACGGGCTGGTAGTTTTCGATCACAAAGTCGAGGAGGGCATAGAGAACGAAGTCCTCCCCGTGTTCAAGCAACAATGGGCGCGCCTCACAGCGTTGCCGGACATAGGCATAGGACGCCGAATGACCATTGCGTGCAGTGATGATGTAGCCGTTACCGGCAAAGATATGCGTCTCGATGAACTGCAGTTTGCCTTCATTACGAATGGGCGAATACGTGACGATAAACAATGCGTCGCCAAAGGTTTCGAGTTTCGGCCGGCTGTGTTTTTCCAGGGCATCTTCGATGGCCAGTTCGTGCAGGTTGAACTGGCGTTGCAGGTTGGCCAGCTCCTGGGCGTCCGGCTCTTCGAGGCCGATCCAGACAAAGTGGCCGGGTTTTGCGGCCCAGGCTGCGCCCTCGTCGAGGGTGATGTTGGTGACTTTCTTACCGGCGCTGTAAACCGCAGCAGCAACAACTCTACCCATGATTCAGGTTCACTTCTTATTAGCAGGTGGCAGTGGCAGGCAATCTTCAGCTTAGCCTTGTCTGATGCTTCAGAGTGAGCGAACTCTGCAGAGTTCGAAGGTGAAAGTTCGAAGGC
The DNA here is from genome assembly GCF_046535095.1 of Pseudomonas sp. SIMBA_041. Taxonomy (NCBI): domain Bacteria; kingdom Pseudomonadati; phylum Pseudomonadota; class Gammaproteobacteria; order Pseudomonadales; family Pseudomonadaceae; genus Pseudomonas; species Pseudomonas sp. SIMBA_041. The sequence goes on along the minus strand of NZ_JAWRXJ010000006.1, from coordinate 449,545 downwards.
AAAAGAAAACCCGCACCAGGCGGGTTTCTTTTTTAAGCGGCTTGCAGTTGCCGATCCATCGAAGCGATGCACTCGCGCATCTGTTCGCGGCACTGGGCCATCAGCAGGGGCATGTCGTCCAGACTCAATCCTGCTGTCGGAATCGCCGGCAGCGAGCGAATCAGAATTTTCCCACTGCGCCAGCGGTTCAATCGCATGTGTTTGACGTAACTGCTGACGCACACGGGCACGATTGGTACGCCGGCAGCAATCGCCATTTGGAACGCGCCTTTCTTGAACGGCAGCAACTCTTCGCCCAGGTTGCGCGTGCCTTCCGGAAAGACCCAGATCGACGTGTCTTCATGCTGCAAGGTGTGCGTGGTGGTCAACATCGACTGGCGCGCCTTGTGCGCATTGCCGCGATCGATCAACACGTTGCCGGCCAGCCAGAACAACTGCCCGAACAGCGGCACCCACTTCAGGCTCTTTTTGCCGATGCACACGGTACGGCGGGGCACCACGTTGCCGAATACAAACAGGTCGTAGTTGGATTGGTGATTGGCGATGATCACGCAGCTGTCAGGCTTGTTCATCAACGGCCCGACATCGGCCTTCACCCGTAAACGCAAAATACACATCGCCGGCCACGCATAGAGACGTGCGCACAAACGGCTGTTGTCCGGGTTGAACGGGCGACACAGGCCCAGAATCACCCCAAGCACACCGGCCAGAATAAAGTGCAGGCCCATCAAGAACATACGAAACACAAACAGCATTTACAGGCCCCACCGGGACAAAAGGTGGCGCAGTGTACGGATGTGCACTGTTTTCGGCAATTGCCGCTATAGAGGAGGGAGATAGGCGATGTTTGTGCGCATGTTTCCGACTTGTGGGTCAGACGCGTTCTAGAGCGGTTACAGACTTTTCAACATCATGGGTAAGAAAAAGCCCGACACGACGGTCGGGCTTTTCAACGCTGCGAGTCTGGGCTTAACCCAAGTGTTGCTGATCGAGGATGATTGCGTTATCCAGCGTCTCCAGCAGCGCCTTGCGTACTTTCAACTTGGTGTTCTTGTGCGCGGTCATGTTGATCTTCTTCAATTGACGAGCGGCTGCCAGCGCGGCGCCCTCCAGCTCTTCGGCCGAGACCACCACGTCGAGGAAACCTGCGTCTACGGCGCTCTTCGGAGTGAACATCTCGCCATTGATCACCGAGCGATGCAGCGCAGCCTTGCTCAGGCGATCACGGGCAATCTCGATACCGGCGTGGTGCATGGTCATGCCGATCTGCACTTCGTTCAGACCAATGCTGAACGGGCCATCAACCCCAATGCGGTAATCCGCCGACAACAGCAGGAACGCACCCTTGGCCACGGCATGCCCAGGGCACGCCACGATCACCGGGAACGGGTGCGACAGCAGGCGACGGGCCAGCGTCGAACCGGCAGTGACCAATGCCACGGCTTCTTTCGGACCGGACGTCATCACCTTCAAGTCATAACCACCGGACAGAATCCCCGGCGTACCGGTAATGATCACCACCGCACGATCAGTCACTGCCTGATCCAGCGCAGCGTTAAACGCGGCAATCACGTCGGGCGAGATGGCATTGACCTTGCCATTGCTCAGGGTCAGGGTCGCGATACCGTCTTCGAGATGGTAGGAAATCAAGTCACTCATGTTGTGCTCCTTTAATTTTTTGTTAGATGAAACCCTTTAATTTAAAGGGCCTTATTGATTTGATCGTGTTGAGGTTGTTCCGCTTTTATTTGCGTAGTGTCCACAAAGTGTCCACGGTTACCGGCGAGGGGGTTCAAATTGACCACCTCCGCAAGGTGGCCGGGGCTGAAGTGGGCATAGCGGATAGTCATTTCCAGTGTCGAATGTCCAAGCACCCGCTGCAATGTGAGGATGTCCCCGCCGTTCATCATGTAGTGACTGGCAAAGGTATGACGCAGGACATGCGTGACCTGGCCCTTCGGTAAGCCAAGGTCTAATTCGTTTACGACGTCGGCAAAGGTGTACCAGGTTTGCCTGTATGACGACTTGAACGGCATAGATTCTGTAAGCGATTTCTCTAGCCCCGGCGCGATCGGAACTGTGCGGTTCTTGGCTGACTTCGTTCGAGTGAAGTGAATACGACCGTCCCTCACTTGCCCTAGCTCCAGATTCGCCGCTTCTGCCCATCGTGCGCCAGTAGAAAGGCAGACGCGTGCGATGGCACTGACGTCTGATTCTTCTTCGTCCAGTCGCGACAGCAGCTGCGAAATTTGTTCGCTGGATAGATAGGCCATCTCGCTTTGATCGAACTTCAAGGCCCGGACCTTGGACAATGGGTTTTCACCTAGCCACTCCCCCAAGCGTTCTAGTTCGTTGAACACGGCACGTAGGTAGCTCAGTTCATGATTTGCCGTGTTCGCTGTGATCGGCGCAGTGGCTCCGTTCCGTTTGCCAGATTCGTCTACCTTTGCGCGGCCCCATTTACCGGCAAGTCGATCTGATCGGTACTGGGTGAAGCTACTCGCGGTGAAGTCGGAAGCCCGAGGATCGCCCAAGTTTTTGACCATGCGCTCAAGGAAGGCTAGGCATTTCTCACCTCTCTTGAGGTGACAGCCGTGGAGTTTGAACCATAGAGAAACGAGGTCTGAAAGCCGGCGTTCGTCTTGTTTTGGCTTCTTTTCAAACTCGCCTTTGGCACCGTCCCCCATCAAGCGGCGCTCGTAAACCATCGCTTCGTTTTTGGTTCGGAATTTTTTCCGAACGCGCGCGCCCGCGCGTCCATCCGGTCGACAGTCCACGAGCCATTCGCCGGAATCAATTTTTTTGATCGACATGCCTTAGACCGGGCTGATCTGCCCGCACTCCCCACAGGTCTCTCCAGTCACCAACCACAAAGCATATTTTTTGAAGCGAGGATGGTTCGTGATTTTGAGTAGCACCGCTGAACTCATCTCCGCTCTCAAAGCGAGTTCATGCTTTTTGTAGGTGCTGTAACTCAATCCGAGCAGATCACTGAACTCCGATTGGGTTAGTCCTTCCTCAAGCCGTAATGCTCTCAACTTAGCAGGAAGTTCCATTAATAGCCCCTTGACGAAGGTCCCATTTGGGACCTATATTTTAGGTCCCAAATGGGACCATTTCAGAAATCGTTACCAAGGAGCTTACCAAATGAAGATCGTTATCGACACGCCCTACGTGACTCCAGCCGAGTATGCCCGTCGAGTTGGCATCTCAGAGCGCTCTGTCCGTCACAAAATAGACCAGGGAATTATTTTGGTTCGGGAAAAGCAGTCGGGAGAGAAGGGCACCGTTTTTGTGAACATGGTTCAGATGGCAATCGAGGCTGCTGAACAGGCCGAGCGCGTGTTGGGGTCCAAGAACAAAGCCGGTGATAGATAAGGGGCCGGCGCATGCAATTCGACGATATTTACCGTCTGGAGGTGGTCGAGGCTCTGGAGCATGACCACGACCTGGACTTCAAAGACATTGGCAGCACATACCTCCAAAAGGGTATCTGCCCAGGTTGTAGCGAGCGCACGCTATATATCGCTCGCAAACAACCCTTCCAACTCAAGTGCAACCGCCTAATCCAGTGTCAGTACGAGGAAAAGACCCGGGAGCGTTACAGCTACCTTTTTGAAAACCTCAGCGAGCGTTTTCCGCGTACCGATATAAACCCGAATGCCACGGCCGACGCTTACCTGCAACGTAATCGCGGTTTCGATATCAGCAAGATGAAAGGCTGGTACGAGCAAAGCCGACGCAAAATGAAGGATGACCAGTGGGCGGACACTGTCCGTTTCCCGCTCTGCGACGGCTACTGGGAACGAATCATTGACGCGACGATGGTCACGGCCAATGGCGGGGACAAAGCCGGCATCAAATACAAAATGTCCTACAAGGGTGGCGCTTGGGTTCCGCCTGGTATGGCCATCGAGCAAGGGGACACAGTCTACGTTGTAGAGGGCATTTTCCATGCAATCGCATTGTTCCTCGCCGGCTACAAGGCAATCGCGTCCATCTCAGCCAACAACTTTCCCTGGGACATCGTAGAGGCGCACAAGGGTCTGAAAGTACGCTGGATCATCGCCTTGGACGACGATAAGGCCGGCCACTCAGTGATTCCGAAGTACCGCAGCCAATTGCTTGCCCGCGATGAACTGGCATGGGTGGCCCTTGCTGGTATCGACCGCGATTGGGACGACGTGTACCGCGACGGGCAACTCAATGATGAATTCATGCAGGAGGCCAACTACCAGGGGCGAATCTTCATCGCCGAGAGCCCTGCGAAAAAGGCCTACCTGTTACACAAAAAGAAGCCGCTCAATTTCTTCCTGCTGGACTTCGGCGAACGCCTGTATTCCGCCAAGGTGAATTCCGATGAGCTGAACAAAACACAGGAAGACGAAGCAGCGGTCGCTCGCGAGCAGCTTTTCTACAAATACTGCGACATCAAGCAAGTGGCCAACTGCGTGCCGCGCTTTGAATATATCCAACGTGATGCGATCAGCGGGGACCAGCAGTTCTTCTTCCAATTCAACTTCCCCAACGCGGCGCAAAACTGCAAGGAGCCCTTGGCGCCGAACTCAATCGGCGATCCGCGAAGCTTCGCCAAATCGCTGCTGGAGCGCACACCTGGCGGCAACTTTGAAGGTGGGGAAAAAGTGCTGGCCATGCTGCGCAGCAAATGGCTGGACAACGCCCTGACCGTCCGATCACTGCCTTTTGTCGGCTATGACGCATCGAGCAAGACTTACTGCTTCCAGAAGTTCGGTTACCACAAGGGACGTGAGTACCTGGCCAACGACCACGGCTACCTTGAAGTCGGGAAAACAGGACTGAAAACCTCGCTCAATAGCCTGACGATCGTCCGCGGTTCTGGCTTCGATCCAAGCTGGTTTTCCGACTTCTTTGCAGTGCATCACCTGAATGGACTCGCAGCGTTGTCGTGGTGGACAGCCACGCTGTTCGTGCAGCAGATCCGCAGCAAACAAGAGTCCTGGCCGTTTCTAGAGCTGACCGGTGACGCCGGCGCCGGCAAGTCCAGCTTGCTGCGTTTTCTGTGGCGTTTACTCGGTCGCTCCAACTTCGAAGGCATCAAGCCCAACAGCGAAGGTGCAAGCGCGATTGGCCTGACCCGTGCACTGTCTCAGGTAAGCAATCTTCCTGTGGTGCTTATTGAATCTGACAGCCAGACCGTCGACGCCCAGGGCCGCACGGTAGTCAGTCAATACAACTGGGAAAAGTGGAAAGCGCTGTTTGACCACAACGCCACACTGCGAACGGTGGGCGTGAAGTCCTCGAGCAACGACACCGACAGCCTGATTTTCCTGGCAGCACTGTGCATGGCTCAGAACGCCAGCGTTGAAGGCTCCGAGGCGATCTTGACCCGCATCAGTCATTTCCATGCGACCAGGGCGCACCACACCCCTGCCTTGAAGGTGCTGGCCATTCGTTTGAATGGCCTACCCGTGGAGCAATTGGCCGGTTACCTGGGGCACTGCATCGGGCAGGAGTCAGCCTGGCTCCAGCGCTACTTCGATGCGTTTCCGGAATACGAGCAACGTCTTCAAGCAAACCCTGTTCTTCAGCACCAACGGATCGTGCTTTGTCATGCGCAGATGATGGCAGCCGCAAAAGCTACCCAAGCACTGTTTCCGGACTGGAGCGACGACAACCTGGAGCAAGTCATCAAGCACATTGAGCGCCGCGCCATAGATCGGCAGCAGCGTGTCAGCACCGAAAACCCAACAGCCGGGCGCTTCTGGCAGATCTATCACTACCTCAACGAAAGAGTGGTTTCGATCAGCGATGACGCGGGCAATCGCGAAGTCACTCAGGAAACTCTCAACCACAGCGCTGACAAAGACCTGATCGCCATCAATATTGAGCACTTCCATAACGCCTGCCGTCTCGCTGGCCAGGAAGTCATTCACGCGACGCAGCTGCATCGCGCACTGCCCCTCAGCACCTCACACACGTTTGTCGAGACTCGCAAAGTCCGCTCGGTCATCGAGAAGCGCTCGCTCAACTGCTGGTTGTTCCGGAAGGGGAGTAAATCCTGATGAACGTCTTGGGGATAAAACAGCGTGTACAGGGGCAATCGGGTGTTTTTGAGGTAATGCGTGTGTTGCCGCTGAATGGGTGGAACATCTGGAACATTAATATCTTTAAGAAAAATATCTATATAAAACAGATAGATAAACAACAACCCGCCATCACCCTTGACCGGAATAGGCTGGATCGCGCCGGAACATCTTTCCGTTCTCTGTTCTGCAAGTGTTCCACCAACGGCATTTGCTGGAACACCTCACCAGCCCTTGTAAATAAAGGCCTACAGCGAACCTTTAGAAAATCCCGTTCTGCCATGTTCCGGCTCGCGCTTCCAAGTACCTATCGACCTGAAAGCCCCGTAAACCGTGGGCTACCGGCCTTCAACCTTTTAGCCGTTCCGGATGTTCCGGGGTACACCCGGGCACACGCGGCTTTATTTCAGGCGCGGAGCTTGATGCAACCAGCAAAAAAGGAGCGACACCATGCAAGTAGAAGTCATCACCGGCGACCAATGCACTGGCAAAACTACCCGCCTGCGCGGCATCCAAGCCAAATTGAAAAGCCAAGGGATCAAGGCGCCAATCATGGTGGGCAAAGACTGCACTACACCGTTTTTCATCAACCAGATCGCTAGCCTGGCCATGGCCGGTGACAAGCAGTTTCTGGCCGACGACTGCACCCAGTTTCAGATCCAGGCCGTCATGCAGCTGAAAGCACGGGGCATTCACGCGGGGATTCCGTCTGATTTTGTGGTGCACCTGGTGCGCAAGGCCTGACGGGGGAAGTCGCAATGATTATTCGCTACCGAGCGAACACTTTGCCCGGCCAATTACCGCTGCCGTCCGATTATGTGGATCAGCGCACAGCTGAGGATCTGGCCGAACTCGCGGCCGCTGCACATTGGAGGGATCACCCAAAAGACGCCCCGACGTTCATCACCATCGTGCACATGCAGGACGTCGATGGTCATGACTTGGGGCTGTTTGAGGTGCGCTGTGAGCAGCGCCCAGTATTCACTGCGAGCCGATTGCGGCAAGCGTGAGAGAGACGGTGTCGAGGAGTTCGCACCTCCCCGACACCAACCACCGCAAGAGGAGCAACACCATGCAAGCACAGCACCCAAGCAGCAGCGGCCTGAAGGATACCACCGAGCCAGACCACCCGGGGAAGGCCTTCAAGCCGCCTCGGCCTCTACTGGCCACCGCCGTGATCGGCGCGGCCCTGATCGGCTACCTAGTGCACAAAACCCCGCACGCTCGTCAACGCTTGGAAAGCATGGCCTGTCTGGCCAAAAGCATGGGCGACCTGAGTGAACACGACGCAGGGGTGATCGCTGACTTACTTGCCAAGCCCTTCACACGGAACACCTCAATGGGAGAGCACCATGTCTGAACAAACCACCCTCAAACGGTACAAGGCTAGCGACAATTGGAAAGGCTATAAGGCCGTCGTGGAGAATGCACCATGTTGATCGACGGTCGAATTGTTGCCATCAGCGATGAGCAAGGCCGTTCCGGTCGTGAGCAATTGGAATTGCCCGCTGACTTTTTTCTGGTCGAAGCCACCCAGTTGCTTCACCACAACACCGGATCGGGTTGGGTCCAGATTCCATTGCCTCGGGGTTTCCTGGTGGCAGCCTATGAGAATCTTAATGGACATCGTCGCTACGGGGTCGTGGACATAAATAAACAGCTGAGTATCTAAGGGTTGTCGCACTATCCTATTAGTGCGATATCCTCAAAGGCGCTTCGGCGCCTTTGATGTTTCTGCTGCGTTACAAAAAATATAATCACATTCCATTGCGGCAAGCTCAGATCAAAAAGTGTGACTTGCACCGCCTCAATAAGTATTGGCTCTTTAAAGCTCGCACAAATTGTGCCGCACGAAATTTCATATAAAGAGTAAAAATATCTCACATCAGAAACGATAAGTCGCTTAACTTGACGTCAGTACTTTGGCGCTATAAAACGCTCGCATCGTTGGACAATCCAACCAAGTGGAATGACGTAAATGGATGCAAAAACAAAAAGTCTAATTACCGCGAGAGACATGGTAGAAGACATTGACAGGGTACTAAGCTGCATCGGTGTAGCCGTTACCGCAGGTCCATTGCAAACGAAAGAAATGGATGGTGTGTTGTCAATTCTTCAATGGTCTGGAGAAAGGCTTTGCGAATGCTCCCAAGAGCTGGCCGGTGTAATAGATCAACTCGCAAGTGCTCCCAACTGATCGAACAAGTCTCGCTGCTCAGCCCTGGGCATCGCACGTAACCGGTCGAAGATAAGACGGTCTGCGACTTGCGCTGAAGGGCTCAACGTGTGGGAGAACGTCAGCGTGGCCACCCAGGTGTGGCCACAACTGGCAGACAGGCACTGGCAATAGAGCCTGGCAAATTCCAGTGACAACTCTTCACGCGAAGCAATCCGACCTTTCCCGCGACATTCCTTACAGTAAATTCGCATAGCCCCACCCACCGTATTCACAGAGGGCTATTTTGCCACACAACATCTGGTGGTTGTGTGACTCTTCCGATACTAACTGTGGGAAAATTAGGTCACAGGCGCGGGTTCAGCCCAGGCAATATGACGGTCGGCCCTCAAACACTCATTGACCTGAAGAAAGAGCTGGCAAATCGGCCGAATTTCGTTGTTGGTGTAAACCTTGTCGATCTTTTCTATATCCCCAAATCCTCCCGCGTTCTCCGGTATTACACCCGCCAAGGCCGGGTGCATTCGCCAAGCAGCAATCACGTCATTGCGCGTGATGTTCTTGATCCGCTCGAACTCGTCTTTAGTGGCCACATCCCCAATCGGAATAATCTGAATGGCTTTTTCCGCGCCGCCGGGGATGTTGACGAACATCGAACGAAAGTTACCTACACCCTTGGCGCTTTGAATCTGGGACTTCAAGTTTGCCTCGTCCTCTTCGGACAAGTCAGGGTCATTGGTATAAAAGATAAATCCTGCATGGGCACCGTTGTTGTAATAGCGACGACGGAACAAGGTAGCCGATTCGTTCAAGAGCAAAGCATGCATGCCGCCCAGGTAGTCCGGCACACCATAAATATTCTGCTCCACGTCGTAATCCATGACGTGCTCCACTTCCTCCTCTTCAAAGTGCAATTCCTTGGCATTGGGCAACAGCATCATGAATCCGCCTCCGACTTTGCGCCGCATGTTGATCGCCGGTAAGTGCTGCAACTCAATCACCTGGCCGATGACGTTGCGGATACGCAGGAAAAACGCATCGCCAAACACCATGAAATCCAACCCTGCGCGCCCCATGGTCTGCCGGCTGCACCCAGCCGAGGGGATGAAGTCACGCAGCAGCATGTTGCGTTTGAAGCGCGGAATGGTGCCGTGGTGGGCATTGGCCCGTAGCAGCTTGGCCAACCCGGTGCGCGACACCGGCGGCACGTACACCCGCCCGTCGCTGGTCGAGAACACGCCCAAGTATTCGCCGACGTTGTTGGTCAGCACCGACTCTGGCGCGCCGAAGCTGAACGCCTGCACTTTGTGAGGCTGGGGATTGGGCTGTTCGAGTTCGTTCATGGCTGCCTTCTAGGGTTGACCAGCGGCTGCGCCGCTTTTTATTGACGTTGAGAGGTTCGTTTGCCAGTGCGTGCATCACCGCCCAGGCGATGTCGGCATGACCGGTGGCGTCGGTGCGCGAGGCGCTGTAGGTGATCTGGCCACTGTTGGTCGCACCGCGCTTGATCGTCAGGAAGGCCGAGGCGATGTCGTTCCAGTCGGCGTCCCATTCGATCCGTCGCCCTTGAATGGTGTCCTGGGCTTTGAGGACCAGGGTGTTTTTGGTTTCCAGGCTGTAATGGATCGGCGTCACGCGTGGGAAGAAATCGCGCACCAGGTCGAACACGCCGTAGCCCACACCGGTGATGTCGATGCCGATGTGTTGGACGTTGAAGCGCTCGGTGATCTTCTTGACCTGCGATGCCTGGTAGGTGAACGAGTGCCCGCGCCAGGAGTACTTCTCCAAGATGCGGAACTTGCCGCCTTGCTCCAGGGGCGGAGCGACCACCACGCAGGTGGCATCGTCGCGGGTACGGCTGGGGTCGTAGCCAACCCACACCGGGCTGTTGGCGAAGGGCCGTAACGCCTTCGGGTCCGCGTCGTAATCGGTCCACAGCTGGCGATCCGAATAACAACGCTCCAGATCCGCCAGGGCGAAAGCACTCTGGGTGCTGTCGATAAATTTGCACAGGTAGAGCTGGTCAAACTGATCGTCGGAGTTTTCCAGTTGCAGCTGTTCCAGGTCGAACAGATCGCAGCCGCCGGCAATGGCATCGTGGATGGTGATGATCTTGCGCCACTGGCCATCCGGACACAGCGCGCCCTGGCGTAACTCGGCTTCGCTGGGGAACGGCAGGCTGGCCTTCTTGTGTTTGCCGCGTTTGAAGGCATCACCGGTCCAGAACGGGTACGCCTGATGGCTGACCGCGCTGGGCGTGGAAAAGTAGGTTTTGCGCCACTTCTTGTGGGTGGCCATGGCCCCCGACAGCGTGTTGAGTTTGTCGAAGTCACGAATCCAGAAATATTCATCGACGTAGACGTGGCCATGGTGACCCTGGGCGGTGCTGCTGTTGGTGCTGAGAAAACGCAGCTCGGCACCGTTGCTGAGGATGATCGGATTACCGGTCAGCTCCAGGCCAAACCACTCGCGGGCAAACTTGATGATGTAGTTGCGGAAAATCTCTGACTGGGCGCGACTGGCAGACAGGAACATCTGGTTGTCACCGGTCAGCACCGCATCCATGAACGCTTCGCCGGCAAAGTAATAGGTCAGTCCGGTCTGGCGCGCCTTCAGCACGTTGCGGATGCGCCGTGTCAGCGGGTTCTGCTTGGCCTCGAACAACTCTTTTTGATAGCCGAACAGCTTGCTGGTGAATTTGTCGAGAAAGTCCACCTCGGTCAGGTGGCTGATGTCGTTCTTTGGCGCTTTGGGTTTCTTCTTGCTCTGGTTGTCAGGGTCGCGTCGGTTGGACTTACCCCCAGGCGCTCGCCGCTCACCATCGCCGCCGGCGGGCAGATCCGCAGATGCGCCGGGAGCCGGTTTGACCGCCTGCTTTTGCAAGCGCTCACGCACGCTGAGCAGCCGGTCGAGTTCGTCCAGCTCTTTTTTTTCCAGCGTCTCGACCTTCTCCAGAATCAAGGTGATGCGCCGACTGACCGCCGTCAGTGGTTCCTCATCCGTCAGCAGTTCGTCCCAACTGCCTTTGGCAATCCAGTAGTACACAATCCGGATGTTAGGCAGCTTGAGTTGCGCCTGGATCTCGCGGGGTTTGTAGCGGCGCAAGTAGAGCTTTCGGGCCGCGTCTTTGACTTCAGGTAAGTAGGGCATGAGCCGCAGTTTATGCAGCTCCCACCCCACAAACCCGCCCTTAAATTCCTGCTCAATCCTATTTCCTGAATCTAGGATTTTTGCGCAATGGAACCGTTTGTTTGGGCCGGCGCAGCTGCCTATCGTGGCGGCCACTGCACCGATTCGAGCGACTTTGCCCCATGCCCCGCACCCTTGTTTCTGACTGGAAACGTGTCGCCACCAGCGGCAAAACCGTTGATGGCCGAACCATCGAAGCCCAGGATCTGCGCGACATGGCCAGCGCTTACGATCCGGCCACTTACACCGCGACCATCTGGTACGAACACATTCGCTACTTTGGCAGCCTGGGTACTGTCGCCGAGGTGAAAGCCGAAGACATCAGCGGCGGCAAAGTGGCCCTGTTCGCCAAGCTCCAACCTAACGACCGCCTGTTGAGCCTGAACAAAGACGGCCAGAAGCTGTTCACCAGTGTGGAAATTCAGCCGAATTTCGCCGACACCGGCAAACCCTATCTGCGCGGCATGGCGGTGACCGATGACCCAGCCAGTCTCGGTACCGAGGCGTTGCACTTTTGTCGTCGCGCCGAGGCCGGCAACCACTTTGCCAACCTGGAGCCCCTGGAAGACCTGATCACCGGCCACAGCGATGAGGCCATGGCCTTGTCGTTCTTCGCCCGTGCGTTCGCCGCCATCCTGGGCAAAGGCGGCATCGAAGCCCCCGCACACCCCACAGAAGAGACCCCCCCGATGGATCAAACAACCGTGCAGGCCTTTGCCGCTGCGGTGGACAAACTCGGCACAGTGGCCACCAGCCTGGAAACGAGCGCCGTCACCTTTGCCGCACAGAAGCCGAACGAGCCTGACCCCGCGCTCACCCCCGACAAGACGGGCGATCAGCCCACCGGTATTACCGTCGAGCAGTTCAACAGTCTGAAAGGTTCGCTGGATTCGCTCGCCGAAAAATTCAACACCGCGCTCAATCACGGCAAGCGGCAGGATCTGCCTCAGACCGCCGGCGCCGTGACTGACCAGCCAGAGGCCATTTACTGATGAATCTGAGTAATGCTGCCCGCTTGAAATTCAGCACCCTGGCTTTGGCGATTGCATCGACTTATGCCGTCGCCTCGGTCCATGAAGAATTCAACGTCGAGCCGACCCATGCGCAGACGCTGAATGAAAAAATCACCCTGAGTTCGGCTTTCCTGCAACGCATCAACGTGCTGGCAGTGACTGAGATCAAGGGCGAGAAGGTCATGATCGGCGTCAACGGCACCGTCACCGGCCGTATCAATACGGCCACCAGTGACCGGGTCGCCCGTGACGTGCTGGGCCTCGACGGCATCGGGTACGAGCTGTTCGATACCCAAAGCGACGTGGCGCTCAAATACGCCACCATCGACGCCTGGTCCAAGTTCCCCGACTTTGCGCAGAAGTACGCCGCTGCCGTGCAAAAGCAGATCGGCCTCGACCGTATTATGATCGGCTGGAACGGCACCAGCGTGGCTCCGAACACCGACCGCGTCGCCAATCCATTGTTGCAGGACGTGAACAAAGGCTGGATGCAGATCGTTCGCGAGCAAGCGCCGCAACAGATCCTGGTCGAAGGTGCGACCGTTGGAAAAATCCAGATCGGTGTCGGTGGTGACTACGCCAACCTAGACGCTCTGGTCTTCGATGTCTCGCTGATGATCGATGAAGAGTTCCGCGACGGTGGCGACCTGGTTGCCATTATCGGTCGTGACCTGTTGGCTTACGACAAGGGCAAGCTGTACGCCGCTCAAGGCGACAAGCCCACCGAAAAAGAGCGTATCGAGATGGCCCAGGTGATCGCCACCTATGGCGGTCTGCCGTCGTTCACCTGCCCGCACTTTCCGAGCAAAGGTGTGGTGGTCACCAGTTGGGACAACCTGTCGATCTATTTCCAGGACAGTAGCTGGCGCCGCCAGATCGTCCAGAACCCGAAACGCTCGCAGGTTGAAGACTACAACGCGCGCAATGAGGGCTATGTGGTCGAGCAACTGGGCAAGTTCGCCGGCATCGAAGCGGCCAACGTCGAGTTCGTCACGGTCACGCCTGAGCCACCTGTGCTATGAGCCTCGCCCTCAATCACAAAAAGCGCCTGCTTGAGCAGGGGCCGATAGCCGACCCAAAACCCTACACCTCGGCCACGGCCTTGGCGGGACCGGCCAACGCCCAAAAACACCTGGCGCTGATGAACTCCGCGCTGGCCGAGGATTGCGGTCGACTGTCGGAGCTGAACTCGCTGGAGGCTCGCCAGCGCTTGAAGCGTGACGAGCTGTTGCCCAAGTACCTGGTGTACGTGCAGCGCTACCGCGAATCCGGTCTGAACCACCCGAACCTGGTGCTGATGCAGGTCCTAGTCTGGCTGTTCGACACAGAGCAGTTCGAGCAGGCCCTGGAACTGGCGGACTTTGCCATCGAACAGGGTCAGGCCATGCCGGAGCGCTTCCGCCGTGATATCCCCACCTTCGTGGGGGACACGGTGGTCGAGTGGGCCGAGGCGCAGCACAAAGCCCAGCGCAACCCGGAACCGTACCTGTCGCAGCTGTTGTCGCGTGTGGACGGTCAGTGGCCAGGCCACCGCGATCCCCGTGATGGTGACCCACGCGAGCTGCCGCCACCGGCCGCTTCGTGGGAGCTGTTCGAGAAGATCCCGGCGCGCTACCACAAGCTGCTGGGCATCCTCGCCATGGAAGACAAGCGCTGGGCCAAAGCCTGCGCGCACTTTTACCGGGCCCATGAGCTTTACCCCGAAATCGGTGTTAAGACGCGCATGGATGAAGCCAGCAAGGCCCTGCGCAAGCAGGAAGCCGACGGCGACAAATCCGGTACCGAATAAACGACTAACCCCCCCAAGCGGGGGCCTGCCGAGGTGAAGGCCCTGTGCCAACCGCCTAACGCAGTCACCCCCGCGTCTATTCCGTAACAGCCCACCGAGGAGGTCAGCACATGAGTTTTGGCGGCAAGCCGACCACCCTGGTGGACTGCACAATACCCAACGACGGATTCTGGCCGGACCTTGAGTTGGCCGAATTTCAGGCGTCCTACCGACTGCCGGCGGAATACCTGCCGAAGATGATGGTCGAGGGGCTGACGCTCGCCATGGGTGAAGTCAACCTGGACCTGGCCAAGCGTAAAACCGAATGGCAGGACATGGGATACAAGTCCCTGGAAGGCTCCGGCATGGAGTTGGAAACCTTCTACCTGGCCAGCTACCGGCGTGCCGCGTACTGCCGCGCCAAATCCTTTTTGCTCCAGCAGTTCGCCACCGTCAACCGCCGCGAGAGCGCCGAGAACCTGGGCAAAGAAGCCCCGGAACGACATGAGCTTTTTCTCTCCTACAGCCAGCAGTCCGTGCGCGTTCTGCAAGGCCGTGGGCGTGTCACCGCGGAACTGCTCTGATGGAAAAACTGCGCGCCCTGACCAAGTACCTGATCGACCATCGCGTGGTGGTCGCCGAGCAGCTCGAAAGCTGGGCGGAACAGGTCAACTTGTCGCTGGTTTGGAAGCCAGAAGAACTCGGCTTGCACATGGGCGACATGCGCTACCGCGCTGTGATTGTGCTTGAGCGTTTTGCTGACCACCCGGGGCGGCTGATGGCCTTGCTCGGCACCTGGCTGGTGAACAACGATCCCGACCGCCACCTGGATGAACTGCCGGCTCCAACCTTTGATATTGAGCAGATGGACCCGGATCTGGCGGATGTCGAAATCACGGTCGAATTTATCGAGCCGTTGCACCTGTCCGAATCGCCGGATGGCGAGTTTGAAGCCTTTGGTACCACTTGGGCCTTCGTGCCGTTTGACCTGTGGATTGCCGAGCGCGGGGAGGTGCTGTATGGCACGTAAACAAGCCATCAGCCTGACCGTCGAGGGCATGCTGGATGTACAGACCCAGCTGGCCATGCTGAGCCTGCCGCCCAAATTACAAGCGCGCTTGATGAACCGCGTTGGCCTGCGTCTGCGTAGCCAATGGCGGCAACGCGTGCGCAAGCAAAGCGACCTGCACGACAGTCCATTCCAGCCCCGCAAGTTTCGCAAGCAGGGGCAGAAGAAACGCATGCTCACCGGCCTGGCCAAGCGAATGGGCGTCAGACGCCTGGTCGGTAACGCCGCTGAAGTGGGTTGGGGCAACGCCAAAACCGCGATGATCGCGAGCGTTCATAACGCTGGTATGTCCTTGCGTGGCGGTGCTGACCAACTGAGCCGGCAGAAGGGCAAAAACACCCTCATGGCCACCCGCTTTCAGGCCAAACGCCTGCGGGTATTGGGCTACAAACGCGCCGTTCAAAACCCTGACAAAAAACGCCGTAAACCCCGCTTTATGCGACCCGGCGTGGCGTGGATCGAAGCGAACCTGAGTTACGACCAGGCCGGCCTGCTGATCCGTCTGCTTAAGGGCGACGACACTGGCCCCACCAGGTGGGACATCAATGTCCCAGGCCGTGAATTCTTCGGCATTGCCAGCCAGCAAGAGGTCAACGAGCTGGTGACCTACCTCATTCCACAAATCCTTAATTCACCGCGATAGAGGCCCCTTCCCATGGCTCTTGGCAAAGTAAGCGTCAACAACCTAAACCTCGGTCAAGGCCCGGTGACGGAGATCGAGCGTTATTTTCTGTTCATCGGTCCGGCATCCGCCAACATCGGCAAGCTGGTCGCGCTCAACACCCAGAGCGACCTCGATGTCGAGTTGGGCGTCGATGTCTCCGATTTGAAAACCCAGATTGCCGCCGCTCAGCTGAATGGCGGTGACCGTTGGGCCTGCATGGCCGCCCCAATTGAAACGGGTGGTGACTGGGCCGAGGCCCTGGACCAGGCCCAGCAGGCTGGCATCTCGGTCGAAGGCGTGATCATTACTACGCCTGTGACCACCGGTGCCGAGCTGACGGCGATGCAAGACAAGGCGACGGAAATCACCAGCGTATACGGGCGTCGCGTGTTCTTCATGGCGGCGTCCCGGGGCATCGACATTTCGGATCCGGCGCCACCGTTGAAAACAGCCGCTGCGTCGAAGGATCCGGACACCGTTGCGAAAGGCACACGCACGTCCCCCAAAGCGGCTCAAACCACCGAAGGGGAAACACCGGCGCCACGTATCCCCGAAGACTGGTCGACCTACCTGACAGCCCAGCGCGCTATCACCGCCGGTGTGGCGGCTCAACGGGTCATGGTCGTGCCGCAGTTGCACGGCAACGACCAGGGCGTCCTGGCCGGTCGCCTGGCCAATGCCCTCGTCAGCGTTGCCGACAGCCCGATGCGGGTTGCGTCCGGCCCATTGCAGGGCCTAGGGCCAGTGCCCGTCGACGCCGCCGGCAAACCGTTGCCAGGTAGCGTGCGATCCGAGCTGGACAAGGCCCGTTTTTCTGTATCGCAAACCTACCCGGATTACCCGGGTGTGTTCTGGGCCGACGGAAACACGCTGGACGCGCCGGGCTCCGACTTTCAGGTGATCGAGTACCTGCGCATCGTCGACAAGGCCTCGCGCCGTATCCAGGTGCTGCTGATTCAGCGGGTGGCGGATCGCCGGTTGAACAACACGCCCAACAGCATGGCCACCGCCACGCAGGCATTCATGACCCCACTGCGTGAGATGGCGCGTTCCGTCACGGTCAATGGCCAGGTACAGCCCGGCGACATCGAGTCGCCCAAAGACGGCGACGTGACCATCTTCTGGAAGAGCAAAACCTCCGTGGAAATCTACTTCACGGTCACCCCTTACAACTGCCCGAAAGACCTGACGGCATACATCGCCCTGGACCTGTCCAACGGCGAGGAGGAGTAACCCATGGGTGCGCGCATTGGCGGCAAAAACTTCGACGTGAACATTGGCGATCTGCAAATCCACGTCGAAAAAATTAGCCTGGACATCACCGACAACACCGCCGTCGCCCAAACCGGCGGCGTTCCGGACGGCCATGTGGACGGCGACGTGTCGGCCAGCGGCGAGATGGAGCTGGACAGCGGCAACTTCTCTTTGCTGATCGACGCGGCCCGTCAGGCAGGCAGCTTTCGAGCCCTTGAACCCTTCGACAGCGTGTTCTTTGCCAAGACCCCCAGCGAGGAGCTGCGAGTGGAGGCCTTCGGCATGAAACTGAAGGTGTCCAACCTGCTCGACATCGACCCCAAGGGTGGCGAAAAGAGCGTGCACAAAGTGCCGTTCGACGTCACGTCACCGGACTTTATTCGCATCAACGGTGTGCCGTATCTCGACCCAAGCGAGATCGAAGGCCTGCTCGGATGAGCAAGGTCGATAAGTGGTTGGTTCGTAGCACCTTGCTCAACTGCATTTTGGTTTTGCTGGTCCAGCTCGCCAATGGCGTCTATGACCTGGCACTCAATTACAGCCTGACCAATTGCACGTTTGGCTAAGACAGCGAGCTGCTCGCATGAGCGGCCCTGATGACTGGAGACGTCGATGGACCTTTCACCCGCCAGCGTCAGCGTGATGCTGCTGCTCACTGACTTGCTGGTGACCGGCGTGTTGGGTTTCCAGGTGTACCTGTTCCGGCAAATCAGTTTCGCCCGCCGTGAACACCTGGAGTTCCGCATCAAGATCGCCGAAGAGTACGTGCGCAATGAGCACCTGGATAAGGCGCTGAGCAAGCTGGAAGAGAATCTGGAGCGGCGTCTGACCGCACTTTTAAGCACTTCAAACAAACGGAACTGAGCAATGAGCGAACGACGCGAAATTACCCTGGAAGTCGGCGACAACGAATTCACCTTCGCCCTGGAACCGGTGGACGTGAGCAAGTACTTCAACCACCTGACGCCGACCAACAAGGTCGCGCCGGCCAACAATCTGCTGACCCAAACCGTCAAGCAGGAACAGTTGGCCAGCCTGCGCCCGCTGCTGGCCAATCCGGTGATTACCCTGCAACTGGCCGGCGCCCTATTGGAGGAATACACGCCGGACATTGAGATCAACGTAAAAAAGCGCTCGCCCGCGCCGAGCGCTTAAACGAAAACGCCCTGGGCCAGCTGATGGCCCTGGTCGACCGCTGGCTACCGGGTGAAGAGCCGACCACGGACAACATGGGCACGGCCAAGTGGCTGGACGACCAGTATTGGAGCCGCATGGAAATCGCCATCGCCAACGGCATTTCCCGGGCGTTCAAAGGGTAACCGGCCAGCACCTGGTCAACGGAGAGTTTCATGGCTGACAACAGCGCCAAGCTCAATTTCATCGTCGCGCTCACCGACATGGTCACCGGCCCGCTGGGCAAGGTGAACGCCAGCTTTACCGAGCTGGCCAGCGGTGCGCAAAAGGGTCTGACCCAGATGGGCGTGGGGGCGGCCGGCATGGTCGCCACCGGGTACGCGTTGCAAGCCGCCATGGGCCCCGCGATTGATCAGCAGCGGGCGTTGGGCGAAGTGAAGTCACTCGGCGTTGCCGCCGAGAGCCTGGACCTGCTCAACCAGAAGTCCCTGGAATTCGCCATCAATTATGGCGAAAACGCTCAGGCCTTCGTCCGCTCGGCCTACGACATTCAGAGCGCCATCGCCGGGCTCACAGGCACCCAGCTGGCCACCTTTACCAATGCGTCCAACGTGTTGGCCAAAGCCACCAAGGCCGATGCAGCCACCATCACCAACTACGTCGGCACCATGTACGGCATTTTCAAAGATCAAGCCGACGCCATGGGCAAAGGCGAATGGGTCGAGAACTTGGCCGGCGTTACGGCGACCGCTGTGCAGATGTTCAAAACAACCGGTCAGGGGATGAGTGATGCCTTCACCGCCGTCGGTGCCAACGCCACCGCTGCCGGCATTGGCTTGAACGAACAAGTGGCGATCCTCGGCACGCTGCAAGCCACCATGAGCGGGGGCGAGGCCGGCACCAAGTACAAATCCTTTTTGGCCGGTATCGGCAGCGCTCAGGGCAAGCTCGGTTTGAAGTTCACCGACGCCCAGGGCGCCATGCTGCCCGTCCTACAGATCCTCGACAAAATCAAAGGAAAATTTGGCGACACCTTGGATGTGGCCGAGTCGGACGCCTTGAAAGCAGCCTTCGGTTCCGATGAGGCCGTGAGCATGATCAAGCTGCTGATGGCCGACACCGACGGCCTGGCCAACAGTCTGAACGCCCTGGGCAAGGTCAAGGGCATGGAACAAGCCCAGACCATGGCCGAGGCCATGGTTGATCCTTGGGCGCAGTTTGCGAGCACGATCGAAGTGCTAAAAATTGCGTTCGGCCAGTTGATCGGCCCCGCGCTGACGCCCCTGCTGAAAATGCTCACCGAGGGCGGCGCGAAGATTCTCAAGTGGACCAATCTGTTCCCCCATCTGACCAAAGTGATTGGCATGACCGTCCTCAGCGTCATTGCGCTGATCGCCGCCATGTCGCTGTTCACCCTCGGCATGGGAATGGCCCAGGTGGTGATGAAGGGCTTCATTGTCATTCAGAAGATTTTCCGGATGGGCTGGCTCCAGACCGTGCTCGCCGTGGCGTCCAATATTCTTTGGGGCGCCCTGTACGTCGCGTTGCTCGGCGTCATGGCTATCGGCATGGGCACCGTCAGTGCCGCGATGATGATTTGGCAAGGGATCATCTGGCTGGTCAATGCGGCGATGTGGGCCAACCCCATCCTGCTGATCGTTGCCGGCATCGTGGCCTTGGTCGCAGTCGTCATTGCAGCCATTTACTACTGGGACGAATGGACGGCGGCGCTGCTCAACAGTGCCGCGTTCACCTGGCTGAATGAGCAATTTCTAGCACTGAGCAACTGGCTTGCCTCGTTCGGCACGCTGGCCAGCGAAGCCTGGAGCGCGTTCACCACCGCCTGGAGTGACCTGTCGGTGTTCGACCTGTTGGGCGACGCAGCCAACGGCTTGATCGAGCTGCTGAATCAGATTCCTGGCATCAATATCGAAACCCGCTTTGCGACGCCGACCGCCCCGGGCACAGCTGAAGCCTTGGGCGTCGCGACAGGTCCAGGCACACCCGAAGCACTCCACGGTGCGCTGGTGCCCGGCGTACCCGAGGCAATGCAGGCTGCCGACCAGGCCAACATGGCCACCAAGGCGCAGCAAACCATCAACGGCGCCATTCCCAGCCTGTTACCTGCTGGCCCCAGTGAGGTGCCCGCCGGCGGCTTGATGCAGTCGTTCCAGAACAACACCACGCAGAACAAGGGTACGCAGATTGGCAAGGTCGAGATCCACACCAGCCAACCGCTGTCGCAACACGAACTCGACAAGATGCTGGAGATGGCCGCCGGATGAGTGAATACGTCGACTTGCTGATCAGTGCCAACGACCTGGTGTTCGACCCATCGAACCAGCCTATGGAGATCGAGGACCGCGCCAGCATCGCCCAGGACATCGCTCACATGATTCGTGAAAGCGGCCTGCTGGTGACGCTGATCGCCGAGCGCAACAGCCTGCGTCAGCGCGATTGCATCCAGCAATTGGAGCTGATGGTGGAAGCGGACGAACGTCTGGTGCCGGGCACGGCGCGCATCACTCAACCGGGATACGGCCAGTACTTGATCGAGGCCGACACCATTAAATTTGGCAGCATCGAGGTGGCGTTTTGAGCGACGTAGATTTTCGTCAGGCATTGGCTGACGCCGGCATTCCGACCACACAGGAAGAGCTACAGGCTGCGTGGGAAAGTGAGATCGCCGAACAGGGCAGTCGCTTGAGCAACACCAGCGCCTGGTCGCCATTCTGGCGGGTGGTGACGGCCATCGTGACCGAACCGGTGATGTGGTTCATCGACTTTATGGTCGAAGTCTCGTTGCCCAACGCCTATGTCAAAACCGCCGAAGGTGAGTATCTGGAAATGCTCGCCTGGGCGGTTCAGGTGGAACCCATGGGCGCCACCAAAACCGAAGGCAATCTGCTGTTCACCCGTTCCAGCCCAGTCGGCACGCTGGAAGTGGCCGCCGGCACCCGCGTCCAGTCCGGCGCCATCAACGGCCATGTGTACGAGCTGTTGACCAGCCTGCCGGGCACCTTTACCGACGGCCTCACCCAGATCCTGATTCCGGCCATCGCCGCCGAACCGGGCAGTGGTTACAACCTCGCACCTGGTTACTACGCCATTTTGCCGGAGCCGGTACCGGGCATTGTCAACGTGGTCAACCTGGACGGCTGGATGACCGTGCCGGGCACTGACAAGGAGTCGGACGAAGACCTTCGACTGCGCACGCGCAACCAGTACTCGGCCATCAACCAGTGGAACACTGACGCGGTTTACCGTGCGCTCATCACCACCTTTCCCGGCGTACAACCGGACGGCGTGTACTTTGAACACGAAGCCCCACGCGGCCCCGGCAGCGCCAATGCCTTTGTGCTGTTTGAGGCCAACGTGCCGGCGGACAGCTACCTGGAAGAAATCAACGACTACATCCGCGACCAGGGCAACCATGGCCACGGCGACGACATGCTGGTCATGGCCATGCCCGAGACCCTGCATGACATCCGCATCTCGCTGTGGCCGGTGCTGAACTTGCCCAAAGAGCAATCCGACAAGCTGTTTGCCGACGTAGAAATGTTCATTCGCACAGCCTTTCGGGAAAGCACCCAGGCCGACTACCAGCCCACGCTGACCTATCCCCAGTCGCGATTTTCCTTCAGCCGCCTGGGCGAGGAGCTACATCAAACATTTCCCGAACTCGACTCGCTGCACTTCGACAACCTCGACATCGTGTCGGACCTGAATATTCCCCGCATCCAGACGTTGGAGGTGGTGGCCGGTGTTTAACCTCAAACTGCCGTTTTGGCTCGACGGCCCGGAGTTGGCCAAGCTCAAAGGTGCCGCACAAGCGTGGTGGGGCAACGTCGAGGGCTGGCTGAATTGGCCGCTGCATCAGATCGACCCTGACATCTGCCCGCTCTCTTTGCTCGACGTGCTCGCCTGGCAACGCGACATCACCCGCTTCCCCGGGGAGGCGGAAAGTTTGTACCGCCTGCGCATCAAGCACGCCTACATCAACGCCGTGGACGCGGGCAGTACGGCGGGTCTGAAAAGGATCCTGATGCGCCTGGGCGTCGGCCGCGTCGAGATTCAGGAACGCATGGAGGGCCGCGACTGGGACGTGGTGTTCGTGAAGATCACCGATGAACAGAGCGCGCTGCACTCTGACCTGCTGCGCGTGCTGCTCCGCAGTTACGGACGCACCTGCCGCCGATACGCATTTTTGACCGTCACCCCGCTGGATAACCTGCGGGTGTTCGCGGTGGAGTTCAACGACGACCAGCAAACCCTGATTGCCAGTTACGAGGAAGCCACATGGCCGCAATAACCATCGCCGGTGAAAACCTGATTGCCGAGAAGCAAGCCGCTCAAGAAGTCCTGGTAGTGAGCAAGTTTCTCTACGCCCTGGTGCCCGGACTCGATCCGGCCACTCCGGTAGATCGCTATGCGGGTAAGCCACCGCCCGAGCAGATCATGTACGAAACGGACATCACCAAAGGCGGCTATGTGGACCCCAATCAGGTGGTCTACAGCAGCATGATCGGCTCCAATGTCGGCGACTGGGACTTTAACTGGTTGGGCCTGGAAACCGCCGAAGGTGTGCTGTTAGCCGCGGCTTACACGCCGGTGCAGCAGAAGCGCAAAAACATCCCGAACCAGCAGATCGGCAACAACATCACCCGCAACATGATGCTGGTGTTCGACGGCGCGCAGTCGGTCACTGAGCTGACCATCAACGCCGACACCTGGCAGGCAGACTTCACGGTGCGCATGGCGGGCATGGACGAGCGCGAGCGCATGAGCAACCGCGACATGTTTGGGCGGGCCTGCTTCTTTGCCGACAGCTTGGCCCTGGTTTATCAGAACGAGCAGTTCACCATCCAGCCAGGCATTGCCTACGTGGAAGGCCTGGCACTCCATCAGCCAACCGGCGCTCTCATCACGCCACCGGCGTTCCCCTTTACCTTGTGGTACGACATTTCGCTGCAAGGTCAGTTGAGCGACGTGAAAGTGGTGCTGGCCACCACCTACGGCGACGCCCTGGTGGATTTCGCCGACAGTAATGGCGTGGCGCACTACCTGGTGCCGGTGGCCACGGTCCTCAGCACCACCGCAATCACCGACCTGCGCAGCACCGTTGAGCCCATTACCGGAGCTTTGATTCAGCATCTCGCGGCGCGCGTCGGTGACTATCCGGAGTTACGGGCTCGTGCCACCACCAAAGAGGATGTCGATCTGGGCAACTTGCCCAACGCCAAAAGCGACGATCCCAATTCGAACGACAGCGAGATTCTGGCGACCACCGCCGCGTTGCATGCGGTCAAGTCGAGCATCGAAACCGACCTTGCTGCACTTGGCTCAGCCGCGTACCTGGATGCTCAATCCGATCTATACGATGAAACGCCCGATGCGCTGATGAAGGTCGGAGCGTTCGGCTTGGGCGGGCCCGCCTATATGGCGGGTGCTGTAGATATTGGCGACCTGAACACGGTGTCCGCCCTCTATTACGTCGGTGGTGCTACGGGAGCGCCAGATGGTGAGCTCTATGAGGGTTGGGTTCGCGTCTCGGTTATTACACCGGGGCAATACGCCTTTCAGGAGCTATATGGGTTTAACGACCAGACCCTGTACCGCCGGGCCTTGATTGCCGGTGTTTGGGACGAATGGAAAACGGTCTGGGATACATCAAATTTTGACCCTGCCTTGTACGCAGCACTGAGTGCCCCGGCTTTCGTCAATGGCATACAGGTTTCTGGTCACGCCAACCTCTTGAACACGGCAAACGTTGGCACTGATATATCTATAGGAGGCACGGCCTATGCTGCGGGCATGTTGTCCTACGGCAACATCACAGCCAACGCAGGACTTTACGCAGGTGGCGGTTGTTATTCCGGCTCCGGTGTTGCCATGTTTGGCACTGATGGCAATAGTTACGGGCCAATTTGGGGCGGCTATTTAAGTAGCTGGCTCGCTGCCAACTATATCGCTTACTGGAATTTGATGTCCCAAATAGCGGCGCAACCGATCGGCGGCGTGGGTACCTATGGGATGTTTATTGTTGTTAAGAATATAAACACGGGCGCAATACCACCGGGAACATTAGTGGAAGGGGGGTATCTGGGTTGGTCAAACGCGGGTGGCGAGAACTATGGGGCTCCCGGCGGCACTTGGATGGTATGCGGGGGCGTTTCAAATAGTTCTGCGGGGAATGTCTTTTCAACAACTATTTGTAAGAGAGTCGCCTAATGCTTGGCCAAACTATTGAACCACAAGTTGTTCCTGAGTTTGTTCCACCGGATATACCACCGCCACCTGAGCCACCTGCACCGTGGGTTTATGAAGTCAAAAACCTGAAGCAGTTTAAGGATGGGGCTGTTGACTGTGAAGTTCTTCACGAAGTGTACGGTTGGATTCCATTTACGGCAGTTCCAGGTGATGACGCCCCGGCCACTGTAGCGGTATTCAATTATATTGAGGAATACAGCGTCGATGTTGGTGCCCTGCCAGTAAGCCCTGCAATCGCTGTCCATGCTGAACATGCTGAGCGTTCGTGGCGTGATCATGAGCTGACAGTTGCGGACGTGGAACTGCTGAAAGCAGAAGACGCTGATCCTGCTTCTGCGAGCACACCTGCCCAGTGGCGGCAGTACCGCGTGGACCTTCGCAACTGGCCCCAGTCGCCAGACTTCCCGGATTCCACCCTGCGTCCAGTAAGGCCGAGGGAACAGCTATGACCTGGTCATCGGTGACCATGCAATGGCCCAGTGAGGCCACCCAATGGGTCGAAGGACTGGACGAGGCCAAAGTCCTGGCCAGCAGTGAGATCGCCAAGACAGAAGAGCGCCTGGCCGGAATGACGGCCACCACCAACCCGGGCCCCGTGGGTTCCGCCGCGCAAGAAGCCATCGACGTCGGGCGCGCTGCTATGACTGAGCAACTGGCTACCGCGCCGGCCAGCCTCGTGGTAACGCCGTTCCAAAGCGGCATGGGCCAGGGCCGGGGATATCAAAAGTTTCTCTCGGCACCCAACCTGCTGGAGGCGCTGGCCAACAAGCTCACCGACACCGATGCCGGCCGTCCCGAAGGCGAGCAGTATGGTTTGTGCGTGCTGTTTCTCTCGACACGCTTCGACCAGTTCGCCGCCACCCTGAACCGCTTCAATTCCTTGCTCCCCACTCCGGATCTGGAGCGCGCCGAACGTCGGGCCGCAAACATCGCACGGCTGGAAGCGGAGAAGTGGACGCTGCCCACGGCCGAGACGCTGCCGCGCTGGGGAGCGTTACCGCTGGAGCGTTGCACCGTAACCCGGGTGTCCCAGCAGACGCTGAACAGTCAGCTGGCCATCTACGAAAGTTATGCTGCCGACACTTCCCCCATGGCTGACCTGAGTGCCTTGGCGACCCGCAAGGCTGAGCAGCAGGCCGCCTCTGATCAACAGTTGAAAGACCTGCAAGATGCGCTGGCCGACGGTGTGCCCGATGCCACGATGCAAGCACGCATGATCGGCCCTGGGGATGCCGCTGAGTTGCGTCGGCAACTGCTGGAAGGCCCCACGCCTGGCTATGAATGGGTGCTGTGTGCCGGCCTGTTGTTGCTCGGCAGTAAAGAGAGCCTGACCTTTGTGCAGGAGCTGATCGGGCTATGACGTTGCTACTCAACGGCGAGAAAGTTCAGGGTAAGGGCCTCAAGGTCATGGCCACCCTGACCATTGAAAGCGAAGACCTGTCAGGCCAGACCAGCAACACGGCACAGGCACACAAGGGCTTCAAACCCAAAACCCTCAGCGTCACGCTGATGATTCCCTACCGCGACGAGTCCGACCTGCGCAACTTGATGCGCCAGGCCAGCTCAACCGCCGGCGGCGGACAGCTCACGGTCTATCGGATCGTCAATCGCACGGCCTCGGCCTTCGGTGTGCGCGAGGTGCAGTTCCGCGACAACGTGAACGCCAATGAAGACGACAGCCTGCGAGCCTGGCGCGTGCAATTCAACCTGATTGAAAAACTGTCGATACCGGAGCGCGTGGAACAACGCAGCCCGAGTAATCCAGTCGTGCAGCAGAGTGCACCAGGACAACCCGTCTCTGTTACATCCGGCGCAGAAGGTGGCAGCGCACCCGTCGAGATGGACGGATTTGAGAAAGTCCTGAAGTCCGTTGACGACTGGTTAAAGCCGGTAACGCCATGAACTTGCACAAAGTGTTGACCGTCGACGGCGTGTCCTATCCCCTCTGCAAAGATGAAACACGTCTGGACCATCACGCCCCCGGGCGCGCCAGTTTCACCATTACCGCCAGCGAATCCGTACACGGGTTGGTGACCTTCGACATCGGCTACAACGACAGCCCACTACAGCGCCATTTTTTGGGCTACGTGGAGCGTTGCACTGCCGCCAACAGCCAACAACAAGTCCTGCTCTGTCGTGAACTGTCCGCCGCACTGGAAATCCCCATGCCGCTGAACCTGCGTCATGTGGACTTGCACGCCGTCCTGGCCGCGATCAGTGAGCGCAATGGCCTGCGCTTTCGGGTTCCCGACCAAGCCTACGCCCACACCAAAACCGCGTTTTTCTTCAACTTGGCCAATGGCGTGCAAGCCATCGACAGCCTCGGCAAAGTATTTTCGATCCCTGATTTTATGTGGCAGCAGCAGGGTGACGGCGAGATCTACGTAGGCAGTTGGGCCGACAGCTTTTGGGGCCAGCGCCAGCCGCTGCAACTGCCCCGCGAACTCTTTGACAGCTACAACAGCAACCAGAGTGCCGTGATTGCCGCACTGCCTGGGATTCGTCCTGGTGCGCCGATTAACCAGGGCGAACGCATCACCGCCGTAACCCTCACCGAAAGCCAGATGAGCATCAAATGGAAGACGTAATCCGCCGCGTTGTTGACCGCCAGTATCCCGAACTGACCGGTGGCTATCATCTGCCGCGCTTTGCCCGGGTGGTGGCCATCCCCGACCCACCCACAAACGCGGGGCTGTGTGACGACTTCCGCCCACGTTTCGCCGCAGACCTTGAGGTTCTGGGGCCTGACGGCGAGCCCGATACGGCATTGCCACTGCTCCAGGGCGTGCCGCTGCCGTTGCCGATGGGTGGCGAGTCCATGGGGATCTACGGCCTTCCCGATGAAGGCACGATGGTCGTGGTGTCGTTTGCCTACGGCCTGCCGCACAACCCCTTTGTCCTAGCCATCCTGCCCCAGGGATTGAGCCTGCCCAGCCTGCCCAAAGGCGATCAGGTCTGGCAGCACAGCGAAGCGGTACAGCAGCGCGTCGACGCAGATGGCAACTGGCTGCGCCAGACCGATGGCCAGATCCATGATCAGGCCAGCGAGCGCCGTGTGGAGGCCCTGGAGAACACTGAGCACTACCAGCGCCACTGCGTGACCGTAGATGACCACAGCATCGAGTCAGTGGGAGGAATCAAAAAGATTGAGGCCTTGGGCTCGCTCAAGCTGCTCTCGGGCGGTTCCGCCAGCCTGGCGGCCGTGGACGACCTGCATCAGGCCACCGGGCGCGACCTGAATCTGGTCGTGGGGCAGAAGCTCAATGCTTCGGTGGGTGGTGATATGGAAGAGCGCATCACCGGCCTACGGCGCAGTGTGGCGGAAAAGACCTGGTTGGGGTCGGAGGAGGTGAACGCGTTGCAGATCCTGTGTGACCTGCTCGATTTGGTGACGGCGATGAACACGCAGCTGGCCGGCCATACGCATGTACCTGGGCCAACCCCTAGTCCGAGCGATGCGGGGGCCTTCCTCGAAAATGCAGCACAGGCCACAGCTCTGGTCGATCAGTTAAAAGTCATTACTCTGTAACGGGCAGCAACGGCCAATAGGGGACGTTCGTCTTCGTTCGCGTACGACCCAAGCTACTACTCATACAAGAGGTGCCGGAGTCTCGGAGACTCTTTCCTTTGAATGGTGGTCAATCACGCATCGTAGCCAGTGAGGCTACATGGCCACATTCGCGTTTTGATACTTCTACGCTTCCCAGCGTAGCTCTGCAGCTGGTACGGCAGCCCCAGAGAAGTACAGCTAAGCTGTCCTACATTGAGGGGGCAGAAAAATGTCACCCTTGGGATATCAGCATCTGGCAAGGGAGCCGTTCTCCATGAGTGCCGAACAGAGTCCTCACCCTCAGGCTACGTTACTGGTAGTCGACGACACACCTGATAACTTGATGCTGATGACCGATCTGCTAAAGGATCGCTACCGTGTCAAGGCTGCCAATAGTGGTGAGAAAGCTCTCCGGGTGCTGCAGGGAGACTCACTACCAGATTTGATTTTGCTTGATGTCATGATGCCGGGACTATCCGGCCACGAAGTTGCGGACCAGCTCAAGCACGATCCGCGAACCCGCGATATTCCCATCATTTTCCTCACCGCCCTGGCGGCAATCGAGGATGAGATTCATGGCCTGGAATTGGGCGCGGTCGACTACATCACTAAACCGATCAATCCATCATTGGTTCTGGCGCGAGTGGATACCCAGCTCAAGATCAAGGCCGCGGCGGACTTCCTGCGCGATCAGAATGACTACCTGGAAAAGGAGGTGGAGCGCCGCACCCGCGAGGTGATGGCCATCCAGGATGTGACCATTCAGGCCATGGCCTCCCTGGCGGAGACGCGCGACAACGAGACCGGCAACCACATCCGGCGGACCCAACACTACGTGAAGGTGTTGGCTGAGCAGTTGCGCGATCATCCTCGCTTCAACCATTTTCTCAACGACGAGACAATCCGCCTGCTGTTCAAGTCGGCGCCGTTGCATGACATCGGCAAGATCGGCATTCCTGACCATATCCTCCTCAAGCCGGGGCGTTTCACCGCTGAGGAGTTCGAGATCATGAAGACACACACCACGTTGGGGCGTGATGCCATCCAGCGCGCAGAAGATCAACTTTGTATTCAGGTGGACTTCCTCAGTCTGGCCAAGGAAATTGCTTACAGTCACCAGGAGAAATGGGACGGTAGCGGGTATCCCCAGGCGTTGGCGGGCGACGAGATTCCCATCAGCGCCCGGCTGATGGCGGTAGCGGATGTCTATGACGCCTTGATCAGTCGACGGGTCTACAAGCAAGGGATGCCCCATGAGGAGGCTGTCGAGATCATACGTCAGGGACGGGGCTCACATTTCGATCCTGACATTTGCGACACCTTCCTGGCGAACGTCGAACAGTTCCAGGCCATAGCGCAACGTTTTGCCGACAGCGACCAAGACATGGCCAAGCAAGTGGCGGCTCTGGAGCGTATCGCCCAGAAACCTTGAGCGAGCCCTACAATCGCCTTCGCCAGTTTCTTTCATCGTGGTCATCGGGGTATGTCATGGTCAGATTGCGCACGTTGCTTGAGCGTCTTCCGCTTCGCCACAAGCTGATCCTCGGCTTTGCCACGCTCTTGCTTTTAGTACTGGTACTCGGCGTACAGAGCTTGCGCACCCAGGAGTCGCTGAAGCAGGACATGCAGAACCTCTACCGCCAGGAACTGGTGGGTATGGAGCACTTGCACGAGGCGCGGGTGCAATTGCCGCACTTGGTGCAGACGGTGCAGCGGGCCGTGGGGACGAACAGTGCGGATATCCGCATCGAATCACTGAAACAGCTACATGATATTCAAAGCCGTCTACAGCAGGCTCTTGCCCAGGCCAAACCCACCCTCAGGCGTCCGGAGAATCTCGCGCGTCTCGCGGAGTTTGATGTGCTGCTGCAACAGCTCCAGCGTGATAGCGAACAGGCCTTCGAGCTAATTGACGAGGGGCGTCAAGGCCAGGCGTTACTGCTGCTCAACAGCAGTGAATTCCAACAGCTCGACCAGAAGGCGGACGCCCTGTTGTACGCGGTAGCCCAGATCAAGGAAGCCTCGATCCGTGATACAGCCAAGGACATTGCCGACTTTGCCGAGCGCAGCACGACGCAGACCTACATTCTGCTGCTTGGTGGATTGTCGCTGGCGCTGCTGCTTTGCTGGCTGGTCAGCCAGTCGATCCGCAACCCGCTCAATCGAGTGCGAGCCGCCGTGGACCAGTTGGCTGCGGGAAAGCTCGACCAACCGATTCCACATACGGAATTGAACAATGAAACAGGCGACCTGGCGCGAGCCATCGCCAAACTGCAAATCGAGTCGCAACAGCTGGAGCGCCAGCGGTCGGTCAAGGCGCAAATCGCCCAATTGCAGATCGATCTGCAGCAGGCAGAGGCGCCCGTCGAACTGACGAAGGTATTCCTGCAGCATATGGCGAACTTGCTCGGCATTTGTCAGGGCGTTCTCTATAGCGCCCACCCGGACGCCACCAGACTGGTGTTGATGGGCGGCTATGCCACCGATTCCGAGCGGCCACCGCAGGCACAAGTCATGTTCGGCGATGGCCTACTGGGCCAATGCGCAGTCGATCGCCAAGCCCGTCAGATGCTGGCGCTGCCGGAACGATACTGGCGCCTGCACTCGCAGCTCGGCGAGATTCCGGCCACTTGCCTCCTGCTGCAACCGATCCTGCGTGGCGAGCGGCTGCTGGGCGTGCTTGAACTTGCCGGATTAGAAGCCTTGAATGATGACCAATCATTACTGCTTCAGGAAGCCACCCCTCGCTTGGCTGCGGCGATGGCGATCCTGGAGCGTAACCAGGCCGTCCAGGCATTGCTGGAAGAAACCCGCCGTCAAGCCGATGAAATGGCCGGGCAAACGCTGCTGTTGGAGCGTCAGGCTCAGGAGCTAGAAGCCCAGCAATCGGCACTGCGTGCCACCGAGGCCTGGTATCGCGGGATTATCGAGGCGGCACCGGACGGCATGCTGGTGGTGGGCGCTGACGGACGCATCCTGCGGACCAACCAGCAATTGGATCGGTTGTTCGGCTACAGCGCCGGCGAGTTGGTGGGCGAGGCGATCGAGCGTCTTGTGCCGGTCGCGAGTCGCGGTCACCACGTCGAGCTGCGCAATGGCTTCATAGCCCATGGTGATACCCGGCAGATGGGGGCCGGTCTGGACGACCTGCAGGGTGTGCGCAAGGACGGCAGTCTGTTTTCAGTGGAGATCGGCCTGTCACGTCTGCCGAGCCTGGAAGGTCGCGGTATATGCGTGTGCGCCTCGGTGCGCGACGTCAGCGAGCGTCGTCAATTGCAGGCAGCGCTCAAAGTCAGCGAAGCGCAACTGCGCGCGGTGCTCGACAGCAGCCCGGTGGCCATGCTGATCAGGGACATTGAAGGCCGTCCGACCTACTGCAATCCGCAGTTCGAACATCTGTTCGGCGTCGATATTGTTCAACTCGCAGGGATCGAACCGAGCCGTTTCTGGGTCGATCAGCAGGCACACCAGCGCTTCGTCGAGGCGGCGGAGCAGGGCGCGGTGCTGAACTTCGAGGCCACTCTGCAGCGCAGTGAGGGAAAGCGCTTCGATGTGTTGGTCTCGGCGGTGACGCTGGAGCAGCGCGAGCAAATCATTCGCGCCAATTGGTACTTCGACATTACCGACCGCAAGGCCGCCGAGGCCGAAGTGCATCTGGCACGGGAGATAGCCGAGGAAGCGACCCGGGCCAAGAGCGATTTCCTGGCCACCATGAGCCATGAAATCCGCACGCCAATGAACGCCATCATCGGCATGAGCCACTTGGCCCTGCGCACGGACCTGGACCATCGGCAGCGCAACTACATCGAGAAGGTACACCGCTCGGCGGAGAGTCTGCTGGGGATCATCAACGACATCCTGGATTTCTCCAAGATCGAGGCCGGCAGGATGCACCTCGAGTACATTCCTTTCCACTTGGAAGACGTGCTCGACGGCTTCGTCAGCATGATTGGCCTGAAGGTCGAGGACAAAGGCCTGGAGCTGCTGTTCAGCACCCCGGCGGGACTGCCGACTGCGTTGATCGGCGATCCGTTGCGCCTGGGCCAGGTGCTGATCAACCTTGGCAACAATGCAGCAAAGTTCACCGAGCAAGGCGAGGTCGTGGTGGGCGTGGAGCGAATGGGTGGCGGCGAGGAGCAGGCACAGCTGCATTTTTGGGTCCGCGACAGCGGCATCGGCATGAGCCCCGAGCAATGCAGTCGGCTGTTCCAGCCGTTTAGCCAGGCTGATAGCTCCATCACGCGCAAATACGGTGGCACCGGCCTGGGCCTGGCCATCTCCAAGCACTTGGTGGAGCTGATGGAGGGACGTATCTGGGTGGAGAGCGAGCTCGGTCGTGGCTCCATCTTCCATTTCGAGGTGAGCCTCGGCGTGCAGCGCGACGCTCAGCCGCGGCGAATGTTTACTGCCGATGAGCTACTAGGCGTTCGCGTGTTGGTGGTCGACGACAACGCCAGCGCGCGCGAGATTCTCTCCAGCATGGCGCGCAGTTTTGGCGTCGAGGTGGATGTGGCAGAGAGTGGGAGGGTGGCATTGGGGAGGTTGGTCGAGGCGGAGCGAAATACATTACCCTATGACTTGGTGTTGATGGATTGGCGGATGCCCGGCATGGACGGCGTGGAGACGGTGCGTCAGATGCACGCCGCCAATCTGGCACAAACACCTTCGGTCATCATGGTCACCGCATTCGGGCGCGAAGAGGCACGCGAGGAGGCCAGCCGGCACGGCATCCAGTTGCCGGTGGTACTGACCAAACCGGTCACCCCCTCGACGCTGCTCGAGGCCATTGGCACTGTGCTTGGCAAGACTCCCCAGGCCGATACTCGGGCCGGCGAACGATCCGGGCAAAACGCCGGCGCCATGGCCAGCCTGCGTGGAGCGCGCTTGCTGCTTGTCGAAGATAATGAACTGAACCGCGAACTGGCCTGCGAGCTGCTGGGCAGCGCTGGCATTGAACTGTGCGTGGCCATCCATGGCGAAGAGGCACTCGACCTGTTGGCGCGCGACGACGATTTCGACGGTGTATTAATGG
The DNA here is from genome assembly GCF_046535095.1 of Pseudomonas sp. SIMBA_041. Taxonomy (NCBI): domain Bacteria; kingdom Pseudomonadati; phylum Pseudomonadota; class Gammaproteobacteria; order Pseudomonadales; family Pseudomonadaceae; genus Pseudomonas; species Pseudomonas sp. SIMBA_041. The sequence goes on along the minus strand of NZ_JAWRXJ010000006.1, from coordinate 416,361 downwards.
ACTGCCAGATGCCGGTCATGGACGGCTACACCGCTACCCGCAGGATTCGCGAGCAGTCACGCTGGATGGGGTTGCCCGTTATCGCAATGACTGCCGACGCCATGGCGGGAGACCGTGAGCGAGCCCTGGCTTGTGGCATGAACGACCATATCTCCAAACCGCTGAACGTCGAAGGCATGTTCGTTACTCTGGCCAAGTGGATTCACCCCAAGCCCGGTCGTACCGCCCACGCAACCGAAGTCTCCCCCCTCCCCGAGGTCGCCTCCATGGGCCTGCCCGTGGAACTTGCAGGTATTGATCTGGCTGCCGGCCTGGCCACTAGTATGGGCAAGGTCGAACTCTACCTGCGCCTGCTCCGCAAGTTCCGCTCCAGCCAGAGTGCTTTCCGAGCCGAATTCTTGGTCGCACGAGGCGATGAAGATCCTACGGCGGCAACACGACTGGCCCATACCCTGCGTGGCACTGCGGGAAACATTGGTGCCAAAGCCGTCGCGGACGCTGCCATCGCCTTGGAGCAGGCTTGCCTGGCCGGCGCCCAGGAGGAGATCGTAGTTGACCGGCTGTTGGCGGTGGAGCGTTGCCTGAATCTGGTGCTGGAAGGGTTGGTGGGGCTAGCGGAACCGCAGCAGTCCACCGAGTCGGTGCCTGCGTCACATTCTGAAGCCGAGTTGCGGGAGCGGTTGGCCCAAGTCAGGGACCTGCTGGCCGAAAGTGATACACAAGTGCTGGCAGTCCTACACCAATTACAGGGGCTGGCGTCAGACCCCAGGGTGGCCGAGCAGTTGCGTCGGATCGTCCAGCACGCCGAGCGCTTCGATTTCGACCAAGCCCTGGAGCTATTGGAGAACCTGACCTGACTCAGCCAAAGGAACCGGAGAGTCGGGGCGAAGGTGCCTCGCTTCTACCTAAACCTCTTCAGGGATACCTGATTGCCAAGTCGATGCCGGAGGATCAAATGGCTACGTTTATTTGTGAATACAGCAACGTTTGGAATGTGTGAGGGTGGCCGTCCGTTGTGGGTCGATTGCGGCCCGTACTTAGAGCAAGGACAGGTAACCGCGTGCGGTTCTGTCAGATAAATACTTCCACCAAGAAAGCGTAGGCAAGAAACGCACTTTTCCCCCTCCCGCCGACGGGCTTCTCGTCCTTTTTTTGTGCAAATCCGAATGTAGTGCAAACGAACCTACAGCCCAGGCGTGCCGTGGGGCTCCGCAGGTGATCGGCCATTGCACCAAGTGCATAGTTTTGAGTGGAAATGCAGCGTGTTTGCACATCGACGGGCGGGGAGGTCACGTAAGGGGGCTGCGTTGGACCCCAGCTTTCAATGGGCGAAAACTTTTAAAACATGGGTTTCAGAGTGTTTTCAAAAACGTGCCCGTACTTTTCAAGGCGGGGATTGGTCGTGTACGGGCAGAGGCTGAGTTTCCTGAAAGCCAAGGCTGGCGATGGCTATGGCGGGTTTGATGGATTTCATTCCGCGAAACAGCCTTTTGCCTACTTCGCTATCCCCGAGTGCGGGGAGAATGTTAACCAATACCCAGCGTTAACTGGATGGCGAACGTGGGTAATTGCACGGACTTGCCCACCCATTTGCATTCGACCTGAGCAATTATTTGCATCGGATTTGACCATCACACTGCGTGGCCATGACCGGCAGAAAACGACCCATTGCTGCCCTTCATGTAGGGCAACAATGGGTTGATTCTGTCAAAACTGCTTTGATGCACTGGCGATGCGCTGGTACTTACGCAGCTGCCGATTCATGCTGCGAATATCCAGAAAAAATATCTCTCCGCTGCGCCAGAGCAGCATCCACGCGGTGACGGTAACGACTCCCACGGGGATGGTGCCTTCAATGCCCAGAGCCGTGCCTGCCAGCACCAAGGCTAGTGCCAAGCCCAGGAGTGTCAGCGCTAGAAGCCGTTGGGTGCGAATATCCCCTCTGAGTAGCTCGCTCTTTTCCGCAAAGGTGTTGCTGATGGCTTGCTGAAGGCGTTCTCGCTCATCTTCTGGGCAGCGAATCTGCAGGCTCAGCTCGGGGTGGTACCAGGCGCTATCTGACAGGTAGTCCACCAGCTCGGGGCTTAGCTTGGGGTTGTCCGGCGAGGCAAACGGATTGAGGTAATCGTGGGTGATAGTCAGATCGATTTTTTTAGTCATAACGAACCTTTACCTGGTTGAGCTGTGGACGGACACTTTAGTGTTCGAGGTAAAGCTAGTCGCAAGACAGGTGCTCTGCCTTATCGGCAATCGCAGGCGCTGTTGCAGGAGCGGATTTATCCGCGATGCATTGGCGGAATGTGCGCCGCGACCGTCTCCATCAACTCTGATTGTTATCACGCTCTGCAGGGGGGCATCACGCAGCGGGCGGCGTATGCACGGATAAGGGCTAGAGGCAGCTATTGGCCGGATTCTGACTTTCACGACAGAGCGGTATGGAACGTTCTCACCCGTCATGGAGCAGGTCAAATGCGAGCTGCAAAAAAACGCTAACCAACACTTCTGGAAAAGCACTGATCACCCCTCTGACCTGCTACGTGCCCTTTGTTGTGCGAATGCGGATGTAGTGCAAACGAGCGCAACCAGCCCATACGGGCAAAGGGGCTAAATGGCACTCAACGTCTGTGATTCTGACGTCCGGTTACAATCTGGATACTTCAACGGTGCCTGCGAAAACGGCGTACCTGAACAAGCCTCGTCTATGGAGAACGTGCTTTGGGGAAGACCAAAAGCAGATAAAGGGCGGCCCGAGTGGCTTAAGTATTTCAAGTCAGGTCAGACTCTTTGTCGGCTGAACCCCGCGACGTGATCCTTGAGCCCTGGTAGATTTACTATCTCTACGTCTCGTCCAGAGAGGTTTGCCAGCGACATCTCACGTAACCGTGTCACTGCCCGACATATTGTTTCCATCCGCAATCCGAGATATGAGGCAATGTCTTCTCGTCGCATACGCAGGATGAAAGAAATGGGCGAATAGCCACGTAATGCGAAGCGACCAGAAAGGTTCAACAAAAAAGCCGCTAGGCGTTCATCAGAGTTCATTGTGCCCATCATTAACAAAACAGTGCGGCTATGAACGATTTCGTCGCTCATCAGTTTCATGAAGTTGCGCTGTAACGCTGGAAATTCTCGGCCGAGCTGCTGCAGTTGAGAGAAATCCACCCCATATACAACACTGTCAACAAGCGCGATCGCGCTGGAGGTGTGGTGCTCAGTACTGATCGCGTCCATCCCCAGCATTTCCCCCATCATCTGGAAACCCGAAACCTGCTCCTTCCCCTCTTTCGTAGTCATTGTCGTTTTGAAAAAACCTGATCGAATGGCGTAGAGCGACTCCAAACGTTCCCCTTGGTTAAATAGCGATTCGCCTTTTTTTACCCCCTTCCGAGGCGTCATTAGGCTATTCAGCTGCGTTATCCCTTCGCTGCAAAGCCCCAATGTCAAGCACAGCTCAACCACGTTGTCGTTAGTCACATAGGATCTGAACATCTGGCTCTCGGACGCTGAACCTAGGATATGTGTCATATACGCCCCCCCCATACGTTCACGAAGCGTAGTTCAATTGGATGATGGTTGTGATTGGAGATTTTTTGCCGATTGCTACCCGATGCAAAACGCGAAAAGCCCGCTCAATGGCGGGCCTCGTAAGTGGCTCTTCTAGGGGACGTGGCTCAAACCCTTTTGGAGGTCGTCCTCAGGTTTTCGGCATACGTCCGCCAATATGTTTTTCCCAACGTCGGGACCTGAGTAGCTGTCGACCTCCTCGCGGCATCGTTCGAGGCTTCACTGGCCTGCGTTCTTTCCTTCTTTTCCGATGTGTTGATGACATAAACCGAACGCCACGTACAACGTAATGGCGATAAAGATGCTTGCAACGTTCTTGCTGTCTAGGCCAGATCTTTTTTCAACCAGGTTAGGTTCGTAGTTTTTGCCTGATACCAGATTGGGCTGAGTCGCTTCCAATAGTTACGGCAAAACAAATTCCGATCGAGTGAGTGCTTTTGGCCGTTCTCTGCCGATCATGGGGTCAGATTCGATGCAGTCGATGGTCGGAACGAATGCAAATGACTGGTCACGTCGAATGCGAGCGGGTGATCAAGGGGAGTGCAGTTTCGCAGCGCAAGTACGGCCAATCCATCATCGAATGGTGGTGGCATCGAGTGTCCACATAGTGTCCACGGTGCCGGGCAATTTATTCAGAATAATGCTGAAAATATCACAGGGTATCGAGGTTTTACCGGGCTCGATGAGTGATCGTTGATAGGGTAGGTTGATAGGAAATCAACTCACTCATGACGCTATTCCTTGTATGAAAGTTGGGGCAGACGTTACCCACCGCGACAGGCCAGGTAAAGCGCCGTGACTGACCCGCCAGTCACCCTTTCCCCGCCGCACAAGCGTAGCCCGCCACATCCGCGGCGCGTTCCCTTCTATATAGAAGCAGGCGCGAAGCCGGAGATTGGCAGGTTTGCCATGACGCCAAACCCGGTGGAACGACTAAAACGCTAAGCGCATGAAAATTCTGCAAAAAAAGTTTGCCATCGGAAATGGTTTCGACTACATTAGCGCGCCTCGACAGACAGAACTTGTTTGACGAGATACGGTGAAGTGTCCGAGTGGCTTAAGGAGCACGCCTGGAAAGTGTGTATACAAGAAATTGTATCGAGAGTTCGAATCTCTCCTTCACCGCCACATTTAAAAACGCCTGTAACTTCAACGAGTTACGGGCGTTTTGCATTCTGGGTTGTACTACTCAATTGTACTACTCATTGAATCTCGCCTTCAGTCGCTCAGGGCTCAATCCCTTCTTGGTCGCATTTTCTTCATCCCGGTCCTAGTTCTAGCGTTAGCTACCGCTAATCCGAAATACAGGGTTACAAGCAACTGTAAGAAACCGTGTGGCCTTTGATGCCTTTTCCTGCATCAGACAGCAGGAAATGCACGATGGAATCCCTCCCGGCTGAATCGCACGCTTGCAGACTCTTGAAGATGCGATCTAGTCGGGTATCTGCACAGCCATAGTCTTCTGTGCAATGGCGAATCGTTAGCAATGTGGCGCGTGCTACGTCACTCACTGGGGACTTCACCCAGCGTTTTGAATCAAGCTGTCAGCGTTCGCTGTACAGGCCAGAAGCAGGACGAATCCTGCAATCAGGAATTTCATAAATCACTCCTTGGTGGGGTTGGGGTGGATCTGTTCGTGTTCACGGAGAACCAACTACAATCTGCGGATTAACTCACGTCGAGCGCCAAGGAAGTTCAAATGAAACTGAGCCTTATTGTCCTGAGTTGTGCTGTCGCTGTGGTTCTGAGTGGCTGTGCTACGTCATCCAAAACCTACACCCCTGATGGGCGTGAGGGCTTCAGCATTGATTGCTCTGGGAATGCACTGAGCTGGGGTAAGTGCTACGAAAAGGCTGGAGATTTGTGTGGGGCTCGGGGATATGACTTGCTCGAAAAGTCAGGCGATCAAGGCAGCACTGTCGCAGCTAATCAGTTTGGGCTTTACGGTGGGTCAGTCATGAGCAGAAGCATGGTGATTGCGTGCAAGTGATGCTGAAATCGTTTCTGTTCAAGCGTCCTGATTGGTTTAAGCGCGAAGGCTACTGGCGTCTGGCTCAGGTTTTAAGGCTGGGGCTAACATTTGCATTCTTGGCGACTAGCGTATTTTTCCTATCTATCTCGGTATATGTGGCTGTAACTAGGCGACCAAACTTAGATGATGCTATTGGCTTTACAGTGGCGTGGTTTGTCGGGGCGGTGGCGTACGTGATAATCGTTCATTGGGTTATCCGACTGATTGTCTGGATTGCTGATGGCTTCAAGATTGGAAGTGAGTCTAAGTGAAGGCCAGCCAATGCTTATATGGCTGGCACCTGACAGAACATACACAGCTATAGATTCGACTTAACTAAACCACTACTGCCAAAAGTGTTTTGGGAAGTCAATGTTTGGTGTGGCCTGCCCATTATTTACGGTAAAGGTTATATACATATTTTCGTCCTTCAATCCAAATAACCAGTGGGTTAAGGGGCGGTCATAAGCGATACTGTATATACCATCTTTTTTAGTTGCCAAGCTCCCTTGAATGTCTTGCCATGCTTTCGGATCTTTGTCCGCTGCAAGCTTGCTGTGTGCGAAGTATTCAATGCGAACAATGTTGGTTATAGTCACTCCGTCATCGGCAAGGACTGGAATAGTCTTTCCATTGCGATCAAAAGGTATGAAAGTCACGCTATCAGGCTTTCCCAGTCTATGAATAACATCAAATGGGGCTTGTGATTTGACCAGCGCGGTCATTTCATCACGTGACATCAATTCGGGTGATGCGGCTAGCTTGGATTTCAACTGCTCGTTCAGTGCCTCATACGATATCCGCGCTTCGCTCGCAGTTTGCTTGAGGCATCCAATCCGGCCCACATCAGCGAACCCTTGTCCTGTTGCTTGGCTCAATAACTGATCAGTTTTCTGGCAAATCTGCTCTGTCGTTTCACCACATGCAGACAGCAGCATTGCCATTGACGCTATAGCTAAAAGGTTTTTCAAGATTGCCCCCGTCGATAGTCCCGGTGCTCCTGCACCACGATCATGATGTCAGAGTGACACTGAGAGCGTCTATCTCTCGGCCCGCGATTTTCAGACTTAGCACCACGAGTGCGTTTCAGGATTTCTAGCTAGAAAATAAACTCGGCCTCGTGATGTCGCAGATGGCAAAGCGGCTAGGTGAGTAACGCGTGCAGCCCCCATGCCAGCAGCCCATAGGCGATGTATTGACCAAGAGGCATAATCGCCAGAAGCGGGAGATCAGACGAGTTCTCAAACTCCCTTCGTCTTATATAAGACACCATGGCTGAATTTAATCCTTCTTGGTTGCCCGCATTTGAGAATGACAATGCAAGAACTTCCAAGGTGCTCCTGTGGGTTTCGCCAGCTACGAAGTACCAACCATCAAAGAACATCAAGACAATCGTGAGAGCGCACCCTAAAAACACGCGCTCATGAATACCCCAATCAGCACTGTAGAAAAGCATCGTGAAGGCTGTGATACAGATGCACGCCCTTACCACGAATAGACAGGTTATAAACTTATGCATTGCACTAGCTCCCGAAGGTTGCCGAACCTTGATCGCATAGGAGGCTAGTCGTTTTCACGCGCTCCACCCAGCCTCCGAATTTTTTATGAGCACGTCCGTGAAGAGGGGGGTGGTCCATTCTGAAAACGGGGTTATCCGCAGTGCTACTCAATGCCCCGCTCCTGCCTCAACCAGAAAGCTGATAAAGCTCGAAATAACAACGGCGCCCCTAAAGTTTCCAGGAGGTGCTGTACGAGGCCAACTAAATACGGAGTGCCTTTATAGAGAAAGACGCTCAGATCGCACGACAGGAGCTTGTACGGGTAGTTTGATTGGTCGCATCTGCCTATATGAAATACCACTTGACAAATAGGGTGAAATAGGCGTATATTCGCACCTTCTCAAGCAACTCGCACCGAACGTATCTCGATCCCACCTAGTGTGGTGTCAGGCGTCGGTTTTCGTTCGTCTGGGATTTGACCCTGGCGTGTGCACTGGATATCTCACAGGGGGAGAATTCCACTACGTACAGGGTGGAAAATCCACCATGTACACGGGGGAAATTCCCCTACTAGTAAGATTGATAACAACAAGAATGAAAGTAGTAAGATTGAATGCGGTGTGTGAATTCGCTTACTGCGTTCGCTGCACCGAGTGCACCCTCTGGGTTTTCTTGCACCTACAAAACAGAAGAGCTTTTGTTCTGTGTAAGGAATGGTGATTGATCGTGCAAGGATCATCAATTCGCGGTGCACACACCCTAGAGAAGTTAGATTGAGTTCACACAGGTCATTCTGACCCCTGTGAGATTTTACCGTGCAAGGAGAAATGAATATTCAGTTTCGTCAACACAGCCGTGACAGGCTAAAGGCCGGTAACGGCAATGGTGGTCCCAGTGCAGCAGCTCGTGTTGCACAGATGATTGAAATGATTGCCCTCTACCGAACTGGGGCAATGGAAGAATCCAAGTTCCTAGAACAAATGAAAAATCTATAACAGTAAATACGAGGAATACGATGACCGAAACATTTTGCAAGCTTACACACGAAATTATGCATGCTACACACTGGGTCAGTAAAGTTACCGGCCAACGCTTCAAACTCACTGGTACACAGAAAATCGTCTGGGTGCACATGACCAGTCGCTACGAGTTTTTCCGCTCGCTAGGCAAGGAATGGTTTGATGATCAAGAAGACATTGCCAAAGATACAGGATGCGACGTTAGCACGGTGAAGGGATTCATCAAGTTGCTAGTGGATCACGGTTACCTGTTAGTTGAACGTAAGAAGCTACGCGGCTTTGTGCACTCGAATAGTTACAAGATCGTTACTTCCCTACAACTACATAATAAACACGTATCTGTAAGCGCTCCCGTGCAACCTTCTAGCGATGTTAGGGCTCCAAGTGGTGCCATGGTAGTCCCTGAGGGTGACGGGGCTGTAATCGCATCACAAGAGGTCGCAGTGCAGCCAGTGCCAGTCTTTGAAGATGTTCCGCTAGAGGCATATATCGACAAGGCACCAAAGGCGCCTGTAATCGTACATCATACATTGCGTGGGTTCGCCGACACATTGGATGAAGAGATTAAGTTCGATGTTCCTGTATTGCCTAACGGGTTTGCTGAACACTCAAGCGAGCCAGATCTATGGGGATGATAATCGGTTGTTTCAGTTCCTGGCCCTACAGTGTAGGGCCAACACTGTGTATCAGTCTTCTACGCTGTCGATAGCGAAATTGATGAAGGCTGAACAGCAGATGAGCATGAACCGAGCATCAGCTTTAGTAGGAGCAGTAGCGTTGTCTATGAGTGCATGCCTGATACCACTTGCATCACTGGTATAGCCGTAGAGAGTGAGGAATGCTGACTTCAAGCTTCCATGAAGATTGTGCTTGGTTTCAAGGATCTTGAGCGCCTGCCCTAGTGTCGCCTTATCATCACCTACAAGCTTCCTCGCGAGAGATTCAACAGCGCTGATACTTTCTTTTATAGAGTTACGGTAATCAGGATTCTGTCTATCGGTTAGCAGAGTCAGCGATGTTTGGAGGTGCGTAGTAACTCCGGCGTAATTAGACGTGCCAGATATCGCAACTTCGATCTCATGAATTTCTTCAGGCGAGGTGATTTCTGTCAGCTTTCTTGCAACAAATCTATATGCTGAGTTTTCTCTAGCAAATGCTTCATTACAAAGAAGCATGCAGCGCTCACAGGTATCAGATGCACCGGGGCCATTTTCTATAATGAATTCAAGTAAGCTGTAAGTTCGATGCCAGACACCCGATACGATCTCTTTTTTCAGTTGTTCAAGAATTGTGTCCCATCCCCATGGCAGGGTGTCAAGTGTTGTCTTGTAAAATCTTGAATACAGGGCCTTTGAGAATTCCTCGAAGTTCGATCCTGAAAGAATTTTATGCGTGCTGTAGTCTGGATAGAAGGTGCTCCAGTAGCATTCTGACAATATATTCCAGAGAGTATTACGCAGATCAATATCTATTGAGTCACTTTGTATAACTTTAGAAGCTGGCAGTAAACCCATACGTTGTGAGAAATCCATTGCCACCTCGTTAGTGTGAGCGCTTGTCATGGCCAATGCAGGTCGCATCCTAATAGCTCAATTGTACATGGTGGCGGCTCGCCATTGGTACTTAGTTTAAAGGTTCGCCGTATCCTCTCAAAACCCACCTTAAACCCGGTGTAAACCATGCTCCTGTCGACGGTTATGGCCACACTATTGGTTGGATCAGCCGGCTATAAGCCAGTCTTTCCGTTGTCTGAGGGTGATTTGACTAAGCTCGAGGTGTTGAGGACGCTTCAGCTTGCGGTTTCTTCATCGGAGCGTGAATTTTTGACCTGGAATCACTCGCCTTCGTCAGAAGCGAGAACCTCCTACGGACTGTCCTCACTTCACCCGATAGAGGCTGAGCTTAAGAGACCAAGCACTATAGGCAGTCCGGCGCAGACGGGGGAAGCAACTAGGGGTGAGCAGGGAAAGCATTCAGTTTGCTATTTGCTACCTTCTCACTCTTTTTTTTCAGGCGTCAGTTGTGTTCTGAGTCTAAGCTCACCGCCGACTGCGTCAGTGGAGGCCCCGTCCCATGAGCAATGAACTGATCCACATATATGACGTCCCCCTATCCGACAAGGAGGGAATACTCATTGGCAGGATTATCGCTCTATGGGGAGCGCTTGAGTACGAAGTGTTTACACAAACACTGTCTACTTTCGACGTGCGAGACGTCAAGGAGTTGCCAAAGACAATGAACAACCTCAACTTCATCAAGGTAGTGGAGTTGTGGAAAGCTCGGGTTGCCGATGTGGCAGAGGGCGAGCGTGCGGCAGTGTTGCAGCAGCAGTTCGCCAGAATCACCCACCTGCAAGACTCCCGAAACGCGCTGATCCATGGTATGTGGGGCTGGCCTACGGCTGAACCGGAAAAAATAAGCACCACGGGAGTATCTAAGGCACAGGTGATAACCATGCACTTTCCAGCTGGAAGCTTGGCCGACTTTCACGAAGAACTGGGGGTTATTAACTATAAGGTCGGATATCCGGGCGGAATGGAAGATCTCGCGCGCGAGAGGGCGGATGAAGGGGGCTTCATAAGCCGCAGGATGTTGTGCTTGATTACCGGTAATCCTGCTGCTTATGACTGGCTCCATCGCTGTGGAGTTGCTGTAGATAAACCCGGCTGACATTAGCCACTGCTACGTATTCGATTTTCTCGTTTGGGGTCGACGCAATGCCTCTCGAGAGGAGATAAATTTCTACGTCAGTCTGTATCAAAATCCCACTGTGTCTTGTATCGTAATGTCATAAAATATCTCATTGTAGGGACGTTATGAGCTTAAAAGAACTTCAAACTGAACTGCTTGCAGCTCAAACGGAATGGGAAGCCTTAGTTGTTTTTCTCGGTCGGGGTAAATACGATTTTTCTCAGCCGCGTCCCTCTCTAGGTGATCAGACTTTTACAGTGCTCTCACGTCGAACTCGCTTGGCTTTCGAAGTCTTACTAGGATTGCTTCCCGATAACGAAAGCGACGAAGTTGCTATAGTGGTAGTGGGTAGCTCCCTTCGCAATATCAGAAATACTGTTTTAGAGTATTTTGGACAAGTTCAGGCAGTGACGGCTCAGTTGAGGCAGAGCTGGCACGACAATACAATTATTGCTATGGCGGATAACGACTTTTCTTGGTATTTGACAGATGAGGGTGTTCGATATACGAACTTCGATCTTTCATCTAATTTCAAGCGAATAGATGAGCTGGTCAATGGTTTGCTTGCAATGACTTCATCGATGCTACCTTTGTCGAAGGCGGAAGGCACAAGTGATCTTCTCAAGCGTGCAGAGGCTATAGGATTACTAATTCGCGAAGTAGAAGCATTTAGAGCGCAAGCTCAGTCCTTCGCGACTGCTGCACAGGAAAACGCCGAACGTGCCGCCGCAAGCGAAAAAAAAGTGAGAGATGTCGAAACCGAAACCGACACCATCATCACGACGCTTAGAGCTCTGCAAACCCAAGCAAATGCTGATATAGGCACTGTCACTAGTCTAGTAGAGCAAATCAAGACTACCGGTACGAACGCCGCGACTCTAGAAAACGTCATATCAGACTATCAGAGTAAGTTTGATGCTTTCCAGAAGCAGTTAGATGATCGTAACTTGGAGTTCAAAAAGTTTCAGCATGAGAAAATTGAGACTGAGAAAGTATTAAAAGATAGAGGCGCAGAAATCGCTCGTCTCACGGATTTGGCAGATTTTATGATTTCCGGTGCAACAACCGCTGGGCTGGCGAAAAGCATGGAGGATGCCCGTGCCCGTTATGAGATTCGATTGAACTCCGCCAGAAGAGGTTTTTACGTAGCCGTCGTATTACTGGTTTTATCTTCAATACCACTCGCTGCTCAGCTTCTTCCAGGGCTTTTTGGTAGCTGGGTCCTAGGAGTAGATGCTTCAGCATCTAGTAACCCGTATGTGGTTATAGGCAAAATAATGCTGCTTTTACCTGCAACATGGTGCACAGCGTTTTTCACCAAGTCTTACGCGGATCTTTTCCACTTAGAGCGGGAGTACGCTCATAAGGCCGCGCTCGCTATGTCAGTTGATGGTTTTAAGCGTCAAGCCCCAAGATACGAGGAGGAGATCACAGCCGAAGTGTTTATGGAGATTCGGACTAGCCCCTCCAAAGGACAGCCTGTCGAAGCTGCGACCCACCCGCTCTATGATGTTCTAAGCAAGGCTGTTACAAAAATTCTCGATAAAAAAGCTGAAGATAAAACCAAGGAGTAACCCTTCGTCGAAACTAGCTAATACTCGTACATTAAAGGACGCTCTCCAAACCGCGTGGCTATATCTAGGCCAAGGAACGCCAATTTTTGTACGAGTACCAGGCCAGAGGCATCAGTCTTGCTGAGGGATAGCAAGCGGAAAAGGGGGGGTGGCTGGACGGTGGCGCATCGTTGTAAGCGCCCCCGTGTCCCCCTGTGAGCCAATATCTATAAGTAGTACCACTTAGACCCAGCTCTCCCGATGATCTACGGTCAGCGCTGAGCCCCATCACGGATGATTGCCCATGACCACCCAGAATCAAGCTGTAGCCATGGCTGACGCATTAACACTGATGCTGTACAGCCAGCACGGCATCGCTGCTGCGCTAGAGGAAATCATCGGATGGGTTTCCAGTCACGGAGGCGTTGTTGCTGCTGACAATGCTCTGGCTGCATTACAAGTGCTGGACTGAATGCTCAGGCCGTCACAGACGCCATTTTGCATATACGCCAGTCGTAAGGATCATCAAACGACCGTTAAACGATACCGTCTGTCGGGCTTTCAGTTGGTATCATCAAAATAGCTTTGTTGATTTGGTGATCCTGTCGTACAGTGATCCCACGTTAAGCGATACCAAGGAAAAGCCACCATGTCCCGCACGTTCCTATATGCCCGAGTCTCGACCTCGGGGCAGTTCACCGAGAACCAGACCCAAGAGGTCAAAGCTGCTGGCTTCGATGTGCAAGCCAGCCGGGTAATCGAGGAAACAATATCGGGTAGCGTTGCAGCCAAGGAACGCCCCGGCTTTCAAAAGCTGTTGGATCGTATGGAGAGCGGAGACGTGCTGATTGTCACCAAGCTTGACCGTCTGGGGCGTAACGCGATGGATGTACGCCAGACTGTCGAACACTTGGCGGCTAACGGTATCCGCGTCCACTGTCTGGCGTTAGGTGGGGTAGACCTGACATCGCCAGCAGGCAAGATGACCATGCAGGTGTTGGGTGCTGTAGCGGAGTTTGAGCGTGACTTGCTGATCGAGCGCACCCAGCAGGGTTTGATGCGTGCAAAGGCCGAGGGTAAGAAGCTGGGTCGGCCTGAGGCTACGGTTACTACTACAAGCGTGCAGATACAGAAGTCATACAACAAGACCCAGGCTCAAGTGGCTGCTGATCTTGGAATCGGTATTGCCACGGTGAAGCGTCACTGGAACAAGACCAATGCTCTTTAACAATTTGGATGCAGCAGTGCTCGTACCTCATGCGGGCATTGTTGCGACTTTAATTGATAAGCACATCAGATGATATGTGCAATGGCTTCTGTAAGCTCCCGAGAGGCTGATGCAGGAGTTCTATCCTGTATATGGCAATGGGTAGCTGCAAGCTCTCAGAGAGGTTTTGAGAGGCTCTGTGGGTGATCCTGACAAGTGAGAGTCGTTCTTATTTCATAATCAAGCCAGACTGCCAGAGGCGACCTCCAACGCGGCTTGATACCTCTGAGGTCGGTCCCGGTCACAGATTATATTTCCAGCTATGAATCCAAGACGCCTGCTGTAGTGGTCGAAATTTCCAGCGGGAAAAATGGAATCTGGAAATATTGCCTTGGCTAATCGCAGGGGAACGCATCCATCAGCGCCATCATGATTAGGGCGGATGGCTCCATGTGAAGATCCTTGGGGTGATCGGTGAGGTACTTAACCACGACTCGTAACGACTGATCGTTGGTAATGAAGGCGCCCCCTGCACACATCAGTTTGGGGGCGCTTTTGGCGTCAGCCAGATACACGAGAGTATTTCGAACGCCCACGATCTTGCCAAAACACTGCCCAGCTCCTAGCACTTCTAGTCGCCCTGCGTTAACTAGCTCCTTTGTGTCCAGCATCAGTTGGCATTGCCGAAGTAGAGTACTCCCATTGTCCGCATCTGTTGCTGTAGCAGCGCAACATGTAGCTGTTGCTACCAGTGCTGCCACCCCAATCCATGCGTTCATTGGTGAAGTCCTTGTGAGTGAGTTTGCAAATTAATCATCCCTACTATCAAATTGTTTATCTATATGGTTTTGAGTGAGCCTGCAATAGGGATAATGACTGGAACTTCGCCCACCACTGGAGAGAGTTCGGCGAGCGATGCAGCCCAAATACTTAATTTTTCTAGACATGAATTAGCGTAAGTTAATGAGTCTGGGGCTGAGGCTGCTTCGGTGCTTTCGATGATGTTATGAAATCTCGCCCGACGGAGCAAAGGATCATCAAAATGCTTGCCTGATCTACGGTCCTCTTTTAACTTTCCGGGATCAGACGGTAAGGGTAGCTTGACGAAGGGTAAATATTCCGAGTTAGATAGTTGAACGGTTCCCGTAATGGCAAAGAGCGTTGCGCCAGCTGTTGCTAATGGCGCTGCATGAATTATCAAATTCCGATACGTGCCAAGGATGTCTAGCCAGTTTCCCTGAGAACATATCTCTTGAATTTTGACTCCGTGCGGGTCAAGCGGTGGAGTCTTTTTCCAATGATTAAGTAGTGGTCCAATGCTTGTAATGTTTTTTGTGTCTGTAGGCTTAACATGCCAGTAAAATTCGATCAGGTAATCCCGGAGAGTGCAAGCATCGATAAGAAAAGTCTGGGCTGCCAAATAACAGAGTTCTGTGAATCCATCTAGGAAACGTTGGTCCGATTTGAAGTCTCCCGATTTTAATTTGGCGTTCAACTGGTCCATATAAGACTCTGATAGCTGCCGGACGCGCCACTCACAGCTCCTGAGCTGATGAGATATACGTGATGCTATATCGTAAAGTTTGCTATCGCCCTTTTTGAAGGCGCCATTTGCAATAAAGGACCAATCCCTACCTTGCTCCCATGTTAGCCAGCCTGAGGACGATTTTGAACGCCATTCGGGTGGTGCTTCTGAGTGTGATCCGCTAAAGAAATCGCAACCTACAACCTCCAATCCGAGGTGCCTAATGTCTGAGAATAGCGAGCTGTATTTTTGTACTTCAATAGTTTTCTTCTCGCCGGTCATATCGCCCGGATAGAGAAAATTAGACGACCTGTGATAGCTCAGAACTCTGATGCCTCCACTGATATGAACCTCGCGTACCGATAGCCATTCCATAAATCCCCCTCCCTGATTCTTTTGGTTGTTATCGCCACTCAGTGTAATCCGTGAAACCTCGTGGGCAAATCCAGCGTTGGTAGTCGCTGATCGCTACGCCAGCACCGTACCATCGTCCCACGTTGAGCTCGCTACATATATCAAAAAGTGCAGATAAAGCCTGTTGTTATGCTTTGGTCTAATAGCGCAGCAATATATACAGGCGAAGCCGAGACTTTGATTTTGCCCTTCACGTTGTCAGCGGAGCTGACGTTTAAACAGTCGGAAGGGTGGGGAGCTTCGATATGGCTTTGAGCTTCTGTTTTGTCGAAGCGCCTTTTGAATAAATGTCGTGGGTCACTGATCCGGTCTCGTGCCCGACCAACTCTTTCGCCAAGGCGTCTGGAACGTCTGCCCTGATTAGCTCAGTCACAACCGTGTGCCTGAAACTGTGGAAGACGTGGAGCCTACTGAATCCCGCCGCTGTACGCAGTCTGCCAAACGCCTTCGATATTGCATGCGACCGTTTGCCATAGTGGTCATGTGACGCGGTAGGGATGAGGAAGGTGTCTGTGGTGTCTTTGGTGAGACGGTCAACAGTGGATAGCAAGCTTGGATGAATCGGCACTACACGCTTGCTTGCTTTGCTTTTGGACTTGGGGAAGTCGAAGCACTTGATGCCATCAACAGTAATCACGCTGTCTTTGCTGAGCTGGCACAATTCCTCGATCCTGGCCCCTGTGTACCAGCCCAACGTGATCAGGTCAGCGAGCGGCTTATCGTCGTTATCGAGTGCGGCCTTGTGTAGCTTGCTGGCGTCAGCACTTGTGTAGATTTCTCGATCCTGTCCGGCTGTCTCCGATCCACCACCCTGTGGCAAATCATGACCAAGGAACGGGTTCACTTTGTCTTTGTATTCTTCACGCCAAGCCGCGTCATACTTCGCCGCCCACTTCCAGAAAGCAGTACCAGCCATGAGATACTGGCTTAACGTTGCGGGCGCCCGGTCCAACGACTTCAACCATGCATCAATCGTGTCGAAGTTGATGGGCAATCCTTCTTTCTTGAGGAAGACCGACAGCCGTTCCATTTTGCCCACTTGCTGATCGACGTGTTTAGCGGCGCCACCACGGCTTTCCCTGAATTCCCGGTAGGTTTTGAGCCGAGCTGTAGTGATTGGCGACTTCGGCTTGTGTGCCTTGGGGTCATTGAGTATCTGTTGAGCTTCTGCCTGTTCTGCCGGAGAAAGCTCATGCAGTTTGCCGAATCGTCTAACCAAGATTGCCGAAGCCACTTCGTTTGCGAACCTGACTTTAGCCAGCTCGCTGTCTTCACCCGGCAAGGCGTAAATCCTGTTAGCTTCGTTTTGGCGTGCTTCCAGCTCTGGGAGGTTGGTGAAGGATTCGAACTCGCTATTGAGTTTTAAAGGCGCGGGCCTGCTTTGATCTTCTTCACCTAAAGCCGCCGCAATTTTCATGTCGCGTACTCTCTGTGCAAGGTCTTGAGCCGCTGCCACTACTGGATCTCTCCAAGCGTCGCCACGGTTTGCCAGTTTTCCCCTTGCTGCATCAAATGCTGCCTTCCACTCGGCAATTACCGCGTGTCGCCGCTCCATAGCTACGCCGCGTAGCCCTGTTTTCAGTGAGCGAGTGAGTACAGTTTTACCGCCCATAGCTGCACGGACATCAGCGGGCACGGCCAACCGCACATACCACATACTTTCGCCTGCTTTCTGGATCAGATGGTCTGCCATAGTGGGGCCGTAGAAGGGGAGTAGTACGGTCGAGTGTATTACTCACTTGTACTACTATTCAAGCTAAAAGCCCCGTAATACCGGGCTACAAGGGCTGGAGGTGCCAATAGTTCGAATCTCTCCTTCACCGCCAAATTCGATGTAACCAGAACCCCTGATTTCGAGAGAAATCAGGGGTTTTGTGGTTTCCGGGGGCTGAAAAAGAGTCTGGCCAGTGACCCATCGAAAGCGCACGACAAACAACTGCCGAATGGCTAACTGCGCCCACCTCACTCTTGGCCCTGATACGAATAGGCAATGCTCGAAGACAAATCGGCATAGGTCGCCTGGTTTGCGATAGCTACCATGGCACCACACCTACTTGTCGGAGATGGCCATGATCAGCAGAAAAACCCTCTTCATCACCGGGGTCAGCAGCGGCTTCGGCAACGCCCTGGCGCAAGAAGCGCTTGCAGCGGGCCATCGCGTCATCGGCACCGTTCGCAGTGAAAGCGCGTTGCAAGCTTTTCAGGCTCTTTCCCCGGACAGTGTTCATGGGGTCATCCTGGATGTAACAGACTTTGATCGCATCGACAGCGTCATAGCGGAGGTTGAAGCAAACCACGGCCCGGTCGATGTATTGGTCAACAATGCCGGCTACGGACATGAGGGCATCCTCGAGGAGTCGCCGCTGGATGAGATGCGTCATCAGTTCGACGTCAATGTCTTCGGCGCGGTAGCGGTGATCAAGGCCTTCCTGCCTTATTTCCGCAAGCGTCGGGCCGGTCACATTCTCAATATCACGTCCATGGGCGGCACCATCACAATGCCGGGTATCGCCTACTATTGCGCCAGCAAGTTTGCTCTCGAAGGTATCTCGGACACACTCAGCAAAGAGCTACGGCCTTTCAATATCTTCGTCACGGCGGTGGCACCTGGCTCGTTTCGCACTGACTGGGCAGGACGTTCGATGCAACGCACGCCGCGAAGCATTGCCGACTATGACGCCAGTTTCGACCCGGTACGTAAGGCACGCGAAGAGAAGAGCGGTAAACAGCTGGGCGACCCGCGAAAAGCAGCACAAGCGATGTTGCAGGTCATTGCCAGTCCGACGCCGCCTGCGCACGTGTTGTTGGGTAGCGATGCATTGAGCCTGGTGCGTGACAAGCTTGCCAGCGCTGCCAGTGAAATAGATCAATGGGAAGCGGTGACCCGTTCAACCGATGGCTGATCGGCAAGTACAGGGAGCATTAATGACTCAGGTCGACTCACGCACCTCGCGCATGGTGCAGTTGATGGAAAAGCTCGCTCCGGTTGAAGGCTACAACCTGAGCGCGCTGGAGGACGTGCGCTTTTTGCGTTCAAACCGCCCGCTGACCCGCACTCCGGTTTTGTACGACCCCGGCATCGTGATCCTGTGCCAAGGACGCAAGCGCGGGTATCTGGGCGATGATGTCTACCTTTACGACGCCCAGCATTATCTCGTGGTCTCCGTCCCCGTTCCGTTCACCATGGAGACCGATGCCAGCGAAGCGGAGCCGATGCTGGCGGTTTACATGCGCCTGAACTTCCAGCTGGCCAGCGAGTTGCTGCTGCAAGTCGATGAAGCACTAGGACCCAGTGATGCCCAGCCCAAAGGCATGTACGCGTCGCCAATGGACGACTTGTTACGTACCTCGACGCTGCGTTTCCTTGACGCCATGAGTCGACCGGGTGATGCGCACATACTCGGCCCGTCGCTGATGCGGGAAGTCTACTACCGCATCCTGACGGGCGAGCAGGGTGGCTCAATGCGCGCTGCGCTTAATCGCCAGGGGCACTTTGGCAAGGTCACTCGGGCCATCCGCAAGATCCACAGTTGCTACCACGAGCACCTGGATGTGGAGTCCCTTGCCCAGGAAGCAAGCATGAGCGTGCCCAGCTTTCACCTGCATTTTCGTAGCGTGACGGACTCGTCTCCGATGCAATACCTCAAGTCGACACGCTTGCATCAGGCTCGATTGCTGATGTTGCACAACGCGATGACCGCTTCGGCTGCGGCGTTCAATGTGGGCTACGAAAGCGCCTCACAATTCAGTCGCGAGTTCAAACGCTTCTTCGGCCGAACGCCCCAGGCTGAGATTGAGTGGATGAAGGCGACCTATGCGTTGCCTGCGCCGTCCACGCCATCCTTTTATGTTTCGTCGCATTAGTGATAAGTCGGGCCTGCTAGACTGCCGAACCCCTCGAATGGAATCGACACAATGCCTCACCTTCGCGCTGTTCGCCGCCGCACTGTCAGGTCCATCACTGCGGTGTTGACATGCGCCCTGTCACCACTCGTCACCGCAACCACATTCCCTGACGCCGACGCCAGTGACCCCGCCAAACTGGGCTGGATGGTCGGTTCGCCACCTCCTGCCGATCGCACCGTGCGCTTCGAGGACGGCAGTTACTTCCAGTTCCCGGCTATGCGCTGGAGCGTTTCGAACTTCCGGCAGCTCATGCCGACAATCAACGTTTCACGAGGCCTCGGCGCCCCGGTCCCGCTGACTTCTGCGCTGCGCAACGATATCGACGCCATCAGCTTCACGCCGCTTGGCGCAACGCAGGCGATGACCTGGAATCAATCCCTCGCCGCCACTTACACCGACGGAATTGTGGTGATGCACAGGGGCAAGGTGGTCTATGAGCGCTACTTCGGTGTGCTGAAACCCGAAGGTCAGCACGCGGCGATGTCAGTGACCAAATCCGTGGTCGGCACGCTGGGTGCAATGTTGGTGGCTGAGGGGCGAATCGATGCGAACAAGCCTGTCGCCGATTACGTTCCCGAACTGGCGGCCTCCGCGTTCGGCAGCGCCACGGTACGTCAGGTCCTCGACATGACCACCGCACTCAAATACAGCGAAGACTATGCCGACCCGAACGCCGAAGTCTGGGCGCACGCAAAGGCTGGCAGTCCATTGCCCAAGCCCAAGGACTACACCGGGCCGCGGAGTTACTACGAGTTTTTGCAGACCGTTCAACTGCAAGGCGAACACGGCAGCGCGTTTGGCTACAAGACCGTCAACACCGACGCCCTCGGCTGGATCATCGCCCGAGCGACCGGCCGCAACGTTGCGCAGTTATTATCGGAGCGCATCTGGAGTCGTTTGGGCGCCGAGCAGGATGCCTATTTCACCGTGGACGCCATCGGTACGCCGTTTGCTGGCGGTGGCTTGAACACCGGCTTGCGAGACCTCGCCCGGTTTGGCGAGATGCTGCGCAATGACGGCCAGTTCAACGGCCAGCAGATCGTGCCCAAAGCCGTCGTGGATGACATTCGTCGTGGTGGCGACAAACAGGTTTTCGCCAAGGCCGGTTATGACTTGTTGAAGGGCTGGAGTTACCGCTCGATGTGGTGGGTGACGGGCAAGGAGGACGGGGCATTCATGGCGCGCGGCGTTCATGGCCAGCGCATCTATGTCGATCCGAAAGCCGAGATGGTGATTGTTCGTTATGCCTCGCACCCGGTTGCCAGTAACTCGGCGAATGATCCGGTGACGCTGCCGGCGTTTGATGCGTTGGCCGCGTTTTTGTCCAAGTTGCCTTGATTCGCTGTTTATAAAGAAGGAATTCCTATGATCACCACCACAACCCACGCCATCGAAGGCCGTCAGATCACCGCCTACCTGGATATCGTCAGTGCCGAGTCAGTGCAGGGCGTGAACGTTATCCGCGACGTGTTTGCCGGGATGCGGGATTTTTTCGGTGGGCGTTCCCAGACGTTGGAGCGGGCGTTGAAGGAAGCGCGGATTCAGGCGACTGACGAGATCAAGGAGCGGGCGCGAGCGCTTCAGGCGGACGCCGTGGTAGGGCTCGATTTTGAGATCAGCATGCCGGCTGGCAAGGGCGGGATGGTCGTGGTGTTTGTGACGGGGACAGCGGTCAGATTGAAGTGATTCGATTTGTTTGATCGCGAGGTGTTTTATCGGTCGCAGCGCGGGCCATTCGTCGGGCACGCAACAATCTGAATTACAAGTCCGGTAATGACCGACTAGTCTCAAAAGCCTTGGTGGTCGATATTTTTCAGGCAAATGGCTTTGCCGGTGTCGACCCTTTTTGAGAGGGGAAGAGGTATGGCTGATCCGTATATCGAAGACGACGGGGCTGAATTTCCAATCAACAATTGCGTTAAATGCGGCCAGACAGAGTATGTGGCGGGCTTCGGGGAAGACCCGGTCCAGGTCGGCAAAGTGAAATCCACCGTGCCCAGAGGGCCGAAGTCGAAATTTCTACCGAGAGTGGCAGCGCCTTCCAGGAAGTAACCGTTAACCGCACAAACCCCGCCATTCAGCGGGGTTTTTCGTTGTTACAGCACCCATTGTCGGTTGAAAACCCGGTGGCAGACGCTCGGTGGTGTTGGTCGTTTGTTTTTTCACAAACTTTTCACAGCATCGCCCGTAGGCTCAAACCATCCGTTAGAAAGCAGTACCTGGCCCGTTCCCCAGCGGGCTTTTTTTTGCCTGCCATAAAACCTTTTCCATAAACGCTGTCCAACCGTCGCTAATTGCGAGGTGCGGAGGTTTTTGTGTGGACGTTTCGTGCGCTAAAGCATTCAATCCCCGCCTTTCATTTATCTCCCTATTTTTGAGGTTTTCGTCATGCGTTTAACTCTGCCTGCACTGGTTCTTGGGCTTCTGGTTGCTCAAGGTGCGATGGCTGCCAGTGATGGCACCGCGGCAATTGGCGGCGGTCTGGGCGGTGCGCTGGGTAATGTGGTCGGCCAAAGCATGGGCGGCAGCACCGGCGCAGCGATTGGTGCGGGCGTAGCGGGCGCAGCCGGCAGTGCTGTTACAGCACGCAAAGGCCACCGTACTTCCGCTGCCATTGGTGGTGGCGTTGGCGCGGCCGGCGGTTCGGTGATCGGCAACAGCCTGGGTGGCAAGAGCGGTTCCACCATCGGCGCTGGTTTGGGTGGTGCTTTGGGCGGCGGCGTTGGCAGCAACCTGGCCAACGGTCACAAGCGTCACTGATCCTGATCGATCAGCATCGAAGAGCCCGGCTAAACGCCGGGCTTTTTCGTTAATGAACGATTCTTTGACCCAAGCCTCAAAGGTCGTATACCCCCGTAGAATAAGAGGCTTCCCATGACTCCGGTTAACAACGGCAAAAAGTGTAGAAACATCATTGCTCGACGTTTGGTGCTGTCTGCGTTTGTGGTTGGACTGTTCGCGGCTCAAGGTGCAATGGCGGCCGGCGACGGCACCGCTGCAGTGGGCGGCGGTCTGGGTGGTGCGTTGGGTAACGTCGTCGGCGGACAATTGGGCGGCAGCACAGGCGCCGCTATTGGCGCGGGCGTTGGTGGTGCGGCCGGTAGCGCAGTCGGGGCGAGTAAAGGCAATCGCAACGAGGCGGCTATTGGCGGTGGTTTAGGTGCAGCAGGTGGCTCAGTGGTTGGCAACAGCCTCGGCGGCTCGACCGGTTCGACCATCGGCGCGGGCCTTGGCGGTGCCGCGGGTGGTGCAGTCGGGAACAACCTGGGCGACGACGGCAACAATGGCAGCTCACATTCCGGCCACGGGAACGGTCACAAGCATAAGCACAAAAACAAGCATCACTAATACGCTCTCGAATAGAAACCCGGCCTGGTGCCGGGTTTTTTGTGTCTGCAATTCGCAAACCGGAACGATTGGCCACAGGCGGTCTCGAACTTCATACACCCCCCAATAATGCGAGGCATGCCATGACGCCAGAAACCGAAGGCAAAGAACAAAAAGGCCCAAGCGGACTTCCATTCATCAACGACCCTGGCAATGAAGATCCGGGTTCACTCATGGACGACGCCACGGTGCCCCTCAACGACTCTGATGACGCGGGCGATGTGGGGAACCTCGAGTACGAAGAAGAGGATGAAGACGTAGATTGATGTGTTTTGTTTAACCGATCGTCTCTCTGATCGAACACCACCCTGCATCACCCCTCGAACTATCAGGGCCTGCTTTTCAGGCCCTTTGAGAGGTGCTTATGAACGCTGATCCGAAAGACACCGACACCGACGACACACCTGAATATCCGCTGCCGTCACCGACCGATTCGTTGAGTCGTGATCAACGTCCGCCCGATGACGATACGGCGGTGGAGCAAGTGCCTGACGATGATGTGAGGCGCGGTGATGTCGAGGCGGACCCTGAAGATCCGGACATTGCCGGTGAGGATTACTCAGGCGAGCCGAGCTGAGTCAAGCCGCTCGTCGGTTGTGTGGCACCTTTAAAAACAGAGCGCTGCCAGATCAGGTATGCACCTTTTTTAAAGGAGATGCGTCATGGTCAGTTCAAAACTCACAGCCCTGATCATTGCAGGGCTGTTGTCTGTCGGCTCGTTGAGTGCGCTGGCTCAATCCAATGGGAATGATGCGCCTGTGGATAAAGGGGGGATGCCTCCGTCGACTGAAATGAATGCGAATTCTGCTGATGGTGATGCGTTGCCGCCGGGGAGTATTAATGGTGGGAATGGGGGGGATGCGAATGGGAGTAGTACTAGTCCGGGGAAGGGGAGTGGGGCTGTGAGTGGAGGGGATTCGATGGGGAGTGGTGGGGCTGGAAAGTCTGGTAGTGCTGGTGATGCCAGCGCTGGCGATGCCGAAGATGAGAAGGGTGGCTAGTTCGATAATGCATTTAAGTATCAAAGCCCAGCTATTTGTTGGGCTTTTTGATAGTCATTGCTTTCAGGAACTTGGCAACCTTTGCGCTACAAACAGCTATTTTGACACCTGTTCGCTGGCGACTCGATCCAGCGTTTGTAGAACGCCTGTTATAGCTGGATGTTGTTTGTGATGTCATTTTCCTCGTAGTCAAAAATTCTCACTACGTCCTCAAGATCCGTAGGCCTGCCTAGTTGAAGCTCGTATGCGACTAGGCCAGCAGATATTTGCGATGACATTCTCGAATGTGTAAACATTGATTTTAGCGCCTTTGCATAGAAATTTTGTTGTCGGATAATCTGCTCTTAATAAACCAAAGCTTTGGAGCAGGTCATGCGCTTTATATGTTTTCTCCGGATTGAACTTGGTTCGTAAGGTTAATAGCGCCCCCTCGCGCTGATATTCAATTATAGTACTGGCAAAGGTGCCATCGGAGAGTGTGGTTATTTCAAATGCTTTCATGAGCACCTTTTTTGGTTTAAGGTTGTTTTTTTTTTTTTGTATTGACTATTTTTTGATTGATTCTAACCAACGATGGAAGAAATCGGTTTGCATTTGTGGGTCGTGAACAATGTCTTGATCATCATACTGAAAGATATTGACCAGATCCTTTCTAGATGCTCGGACTCCTAATTTGTGCTCGTAGGCCATAATCCCACAGCTCATCTGCGACGACATACTGGAGGGTCGCACGTTTATTTTTGCTCCTTTGCATAGAAATTTAATTTCAGGAAACGACTTGATTATTTTTCCAAGACATTCATAAATATCAAGCCCTGAGAATTTTTGTGTTCGACCGCTCTTCAATGTTATTTGGATGGATGGTGTGTCTTCATCACAATCGAGTACAGCAATCTCTTGTTTGTTATCGATCAAGATAGAAATTTTTTCAATTGTCATTATCGTTTCCTTTGAGGGTTTGGTATTGAGTATCCAATATAGCTTCCGTCTTTTTTTAGGGGGGTAACACCTATAATGTCTCCGGTTTTTACCCTGCTAGGAATAGCTATCTCATCTTCATAGTCGTAAGGAATGTCATCAGGGTGTAACTCCTTGTTGACGTCATGGCCAAAAACTCGCCTGAGGGTGTACATATAACCATTTTTGGTCCTGTACTTGGTGCCGAAATCTATAGCTATCTCTGGGTCAGTAGATGTGCTTATAAAATTGCTCGGCGGGTTCTTGTTGTCCCAAACATGAAGTAATAAATCATTACTATCTCCTCTACTCAAGAACCCAGTATCAAAAATTTCATCTGGCTTACGCAAATCACCACGATATAGATACTCGTTTTCCCCTGTCGAGGAGGGAAGTGAAGGCTCTCCCTCATCAACCTTAACCTTCCCCGCCGGATCCTCCTCCCCAAACGCCGGCCTCTTACACCCATCCCCTCCAGGACACTCATTCAACCCCAACGGATCAACCCACCCCGTCGGGTTCCGCGTGTACTGATACCCGTTCAACCCACCCGCTAACCCACTCGGGTCCGGCGTCAAATACCGTCCCAGATCCGGGTTGTAATAACGATGCCGGTTGTAATGCAGCCCCGTCTCCGCGTCGAAATACTGCCCTTGAAACCTCAACGGTTGATCCAGCACCTGATGGGTATCGCGATTCAACCGGGTCAGGCGGCCGTAGGCGGTGTATTGCGCGGCCCAGATGATGTCGCCGCTGTAGTCGGTGAGTTCTTGGGGGGTGCCAAGGTGGTCGAGTTGGTAGTAGAACGGGCAGGCCTGGCGTGGGCCTTTGCCGTCGAGCATGGCGAGTGGGCGGAAGGTGCCGGGTTCGTAGAGGTAGCTGCGGTGGTGGTCCAGGCTGTGTTCGGCGATGAGCTGGTCGCCTTGCCAGAAAAACTCGGTGGTTTTGCCGTCGACGGTTTTGCGGATGCGGCGGCCGAAGGCGTCGTAGCGGTAGGTCGCGCAGGTGCCGTTGGGCAGCGTGGCGCTGATTAACCGGTGTTGGCAGTCGTAGTGGTATTCGGTGACGAGTTTTTGCCCGGTGCCGCGGCGTTCGCGGATCAGGTTGCCGAAGGCGTCGTAGTCGAAGTGGCGGTCGCCTTGCATCAACAGGCGATTGCCTTTGACGGCGGCCGGGCCGGGGCGATCCTGCATCAGCAGGTTACCGGCGGGGTCGTGGAAGAAGCTTTCGGGTTGTTGGTCGCGGGAGTGACGGACGCGGATCAGGCGGTTGAGCGGATCGTATTGGTAGTTGCGTTGGCCATGGCGGGTGTCCGCGAGGGTGTCGAGGTTGCCGTTGGCGCTGTAGGCATAATCGCGTCGATACAGCGATTGCTGGTGTTGGCTGACGGCATGGGCCTTCAGACGACCTTGTTCGTCGTGGTCGTACTGGCTGTGTAACAAGCCTTGCTGGCGCTTTAGTTCGCGGCCGAATTGATAGGTGTGGCTTGTGAGCCGGGTGCCGTTGAGGTCGATGGCTGTCAGTGCGCCACCCTTGGCGCGGTGGTAATCGATTTTGCTGTTGTCTGGCAGGCGCAGGTGGTTGAGTCGGCCGCACGCGTCGTAGCCATAGCGCAATGTGGCCCAGCTCTGGTGTTCTGTGATCAGCCGGTTCTGAGTGTCGTATTCGAATTCCAGTGGGTGATCGTGGTTGTCGTCGACACTGACCAAGCGGCCCAGGCTGTCGTAGTGGTATTCGACGTTGTTGCCGTCGGGCAGGGTTTTGATCAGCAGGCGACCGGTTGAGTCCCGTTGGTAACGGGTCATCAGTTGCGAGCCGTCATCGCCGAACTCTATTTTTTCCAGCAGATGACCATTGAGGTCGTAGGCATACGCAGTGCGTCGACCGTCAAATCCGACTTCCTGTCGGATCAATCCACTAGCTGTGTAGTCCAGTCGATAGTGTTCGCCGGACTCGTTCTCGATTTCGGTCAGCAGAAGCCGTGCGTTGTCATAGCGATAGTGCAGATGCGTGCCGTCGGGGTTGATCCGGCGGCTGACCAGGTGCAGGTCATCGTCGTACTCAAAGCGCGTGACACGCCCCAATTCATCGCGTTCGGCGGTGATTTTGCCGTAGGCGTTGTAGCTGAAGGCTCGGCTGGCACCAGTAGGAAGAGTCGTCTGGAGCAGTCGGCCAACGGCGTCCCATTGGTAGTGAGTGACAGCGCCATGTTCATCCTGACGGGTAATCTGCCGTCCCAGAGCGTCGTAGGAAAACCGCCGCTGACCGCCGTCCGGCAAGGTCTCCTCGATCAGTTGCCCGATAGCATCCCGAACGAAAACATGACGACTGCTGTCCGGAAAACGGATCGATGCCAGTCGTCCTTGAGTGTCGTAGTGGTAGTGAGTGACCTGGCCGTCGGGGTCGATGGATTCGGTGACATCACCCTGAGCATTGCGTTGATATTTCCATACCGCCTGACCGCGATAACGCGCATGCAGGAAACCGTTGCGGTATTCGTAGGACGTTGGCTCATCTTCAGGTGGAATCAGCGCAATCAGCCGCCCGAGATCGTCGTAGCGGTATTGAGTAATGGCCCCCAACGGCCCCTGTTCGGCAATCAGCTGACCCTTGTGGTCATAAGTCTTGAGGTGCTCGGCGCCATCCGGCCCGACCCGGCGCACCAACCGCGCCGTATCGTCATGGACGTAAACCTCCTCGCTGCCATCGACGTTTTTAACCAGCACTGCGCCGTTGTCGTCCCAGGCATAGCGCGTATCCATTTGCGCGAACGTCGCCCAGTGCCTTGTGCATCGGGCCGCTTTGCCGGACCGCTCCCACTCCCAAAAAAAACTGGCCCCACCGGCCAATTGCCGCTGGAGAATCACGTGTCGGTCGTCGTAGTCGTACCGTTCGCTTTCCCCGGCGGCATTGGTCGCTTCGATCAGTCGCTGTCGGGCGTCGTAGCGGTAGGCAATCAGCGTTTGCTCGGTACGCCAGGCGTCAGCCGCCGTATCGGCGGGGTGAAACGACTGGTACTCGACGGCGACGATGTGCCGGCGCTCGTAGCGCAACAGCAGCGAACGACCGGCGCCGTTGTCGAGGCGCTGAATGCGATCCTGCCGGTCACGGGTGATGTGCAGCCTGTTGTTATAGGCATCGCTGATCGTGGTCAGCCGGCCATTGCGAAAGTGATAGAACCGCGCGGTTTCGCCAGCGAGGGCGAGCACCAGTTCTTCTGGTTGATCCCCTGAATAAATCGCCGCCCGCGACAGGCTGTTGTGAATGGCCGGGCGTTTCTGGCTGGGCAGCGGAAATGTCGTGCGGCGGTTTTCATGGTCGATCCAGACGACGTGCTCTGCGTTCAGCTCCAGCCGATGCGCCAGCGAATGACTCCAGCCCCAGCCCAGCCCGCAATCGATTTCCACCGCGCTGCTTCGGTACAACCGGGTAAACGCAAACGGCAACAAACCGTTGAGCGATCCATCGTCCAGGGTCAGCAACTCTTCGCCGGTGACCATCGACACCGGACAGCCATTGATGCAGGTCAGTGGCCCGCAATCGGCGCTGTCGCCGTTGGGGTTTTTCGCCTGCTCGGGGGCGTCGTCGCGCTGTTCGTGCCGGCTCAGGCGAGTCTTGGGTGCGGATTTGTTGCGAGCAATGGCGACCGGGTTGTTCACCCATACAACCGGTGCAGAGCCTGCACTGATCTGTAGCGGCACCGCAGGCGCAGGGTTCAGCGGAACAGTGCGGATGTTGACCGCGAGGGGTTTGAATACGCCCGTATGGGGCGTCAAGTCGGATAGAGCGGCCAGGCGCAAACTCGCGGCTGCCAGCCATTTACGCGCTCGCTCCGATTTGATTTTGCCCAGCACCTTCGCACTGATACCGAACCTCAGCCCTAAAGGCCCCGTGAAGCGTGCCAGCAGGAATGCAATCAATACCCCTGTACGAATTTCCGCCACAACTTCGGCGATGTGCTGCGGTGGCATCATCCGCAGCCAACTGGTGAACGCTGCCAGATGGATGAACATCAACGGCTCGTCACTCAACACCAGCAACAGATTGGCAATCGATTCAGCCGAGGCCTGCAGCAGCGTTTCAAGTTCTACTTCGGTCAGGTACTCAAGGAGTTTTTCGCTGTTGGCCTGCAGGTCGGTGATCAGCTCGTAAATCTGCTTCACGTCATCCCACAAACCGTTCAGCGACGTCTCAACACCGAGCCAGTCAGCTTGTTGCAACAGGCCGTAGCGCTTGAGGAATCCGGCTTGTGCATACTCGGCCCATGGCGCTTCGAATTCAGTCGTCCACTCATTGCGCAGCCAGTCTTCCAGGCCGTCGATGACGCCTTGATAGGAGGCGTAGAGTGCTTTGACATGATCGGTGGAAACATTCGGAAAGAAGGTGATGCGGTAACGTTGGCCGCGTTCGCACTTGGGGATTTCGAGAATGCCGCTGGGGCCGATCTCGTGGTTGACCGGCTCGCCATAGGTGCCATCAGCATTCAACGGCTCGAGCATCACCGGCGTATTGCCGATGGGGACGAATTGCGCCGCGTCGAACATGTGTACCAGCGTCAACGAGCCGCTGGCCGGGCACGCCCCGACGGTGGAGCTGACAGGCGCAGTGGAATGCTTTGGCGCGACCAGCCGGACTTCGTTGCCGACCTTGAACACCTGCTCGATATCCAGCGCCTTGCCGGTCCAGAAACTCTCCGCCCAGGCATCGTAGTCGTTGAGGCACAGTCGAAAGTCAGCCAGCAACCCTTCGACATTCGGCTGCTCAGGGTCCATGGCAGCGACCACCAGCAGTCCGATGGTGTTGTTCAAGGCCAGAACCTTGTCAGGTTCGAACATTCGCAGTCCCTCGCGCAGATCAGATGTGAGCGCGAGACTTTGCTTGGGATCAGCGGCTAAAGAAGTCGGGAAAAGAGGCGTTTTATGTAGGGAAAGTCGCTAAATGACGGTCAGCACTTTTTGTAACGGTCGGGCATTGCCCGTTGCTCAATGTCAGCCGCGCTCGCTATGCTGCTGAATCCTTTAATCGATCACGGACCCGGCCACACCTGCGCCGCCTCTGGGATGTCATTAGAAAACGGATCCGATGCGATGAATGCACCGCTCAATCAGTTCGGCCCGATCAAGGCTGTGATTTTCGACATGGACGGCTTGTTGCTGGACACCGAGGGCATTTACACCGAGGTCACGTCGCTGATTGCCGCGCGTTACGGTCGGGTTTTCGACTGGAGCATCAAGCAAAACATCATTGGCCGTGGGGCCGGTGATCTGGCGCGATACGTGGTCGAGGCGCTCGATTTGCCGATCACTGCCGAAGAGTTCCTGGTGATCCGCGAACCATTGATGCGCGAGCGTTTTCCTGCCGCGCTGGCGATGCCGGGTGCTGAGGAACTGGTGCGGCACTTGAAGGCCAACAACATTCCGATTGCCGTGGGTACCAGTTCCTCGCGTCAGTCGTTCGGGCAGAAGACCACGTTGCACCGTGACTGGTTTGCGCTGTTCGATTTCGTTGTGACGGCCGACGACCCGGAGGTCGGCGCAGCTAAACCGGCGCCGGATATTTTCCTCACCGCAGCGCGGCGCCTGGGCGTTGCGCCTGAGGACTGCCTGGTGTTTGAGGATTCGCCGTTTGGCGTCACCGCGGCGAAAGCGGCGGGGATGACCGCGATAGCGATCCCGGATGCAGCCATGGCGGATGAGAAATACGCACATGCCGATGGCATTCTTCGTACGCTGAAAGCGTTCACACCGAGCGCGTGTGGTTTACCCGCCCTCGAATGGGCTTAACGCACCCGTAAGCAAAAGTGGGAGCGAACAGGCTCGCTCCCACTTTTGCTTGTGTCTAGCGCATCAGGCGCCGAAACCACCGTCGATGGTCAGGCTGGCCCCGGTGATGTAACCGGCTTCCGGACCGACTAGGTAGGCCACGAAGCTGGCGATCTCTTCTGCTTTGCCGTAGCGACCCACTGCCATCAACGGGATCAGGCTTTCCGCAAAGTCACCGTCAGCCGGGTTCATGTCGGTGTCGACCGGGCCGGGCTGCACATTATTAATGGTGATGCCGCGCGGGCCGAGGTCGCGGGCCAAGCCTTTGGTCAGACCTACCAGCGCTGATTTGCTCATGGCGTAAGGGCCGCCACCGGCGAAGGGCATGCGGTCGGCGTTGGTGCTGCCGATGTTGATGATGCGACCGCCTTCAGTCATGTGTTTGGCGGCGGCCTGGGTGGCGATGAACACGCTGCGCACGTTGATGGCCAGGGTCTGGTCGAAATCTTCGAGTTTGAAATCCTCCAGTGGTGCAACGGCCAGCACGCCAGCGTTGTTGACCAGGATGTCCAGGCGACCGAAGGCTTTAACCGTAGCGCTCACGGCGTTGCGGATGGCTTCAGCGTCGGCGCTGTCCGCCTTGATGGCCAGGGCTTTGCCGCCGCTGCTGGTGATGCTGTTTTGCAATTCTTCGGCTTTGGCCGTGGAGCTGACGTAGGTGAAGGCAACGGTTGCGCCTTCAGCGGCCAGACGTTTGACGATGGCGGCGCCGATACCGCGGGAACCGCCTTGAATCAAAGCCACTTTGCCGCTGAGGTTCTGAGTAGTCATAACGATCTCCAAAATCCCGAGGCGAGATGCCTCGGTTGATGGAGCCTAGTATCGATTGAGGATCAGGCGATGAGTAGCCGGCAATTGCGATAGTCTGTGTAAACCAAAAGTTTATAGTGGCACCTATGGAAACCTTCAGCAGTATCGAATGCTTTGTGCGCAGTGCAGAGGTCGGCAGCTTTGCCGAAGCCGCGCGGCGCTTGAGTTTGACCCCGGCCGCCGTAGGCAAGAGTGTGGCAAAGCTCGAGGCACGGCTTGGTGTGCGGCTATTTCAGCGCAGCACCCGCAGCCTGACGTTGACCGAGGCCGGTCAGCTGTTCCTTGGCGAGGTCAGTTCCAGCCTGCACACGATCCAGAATGCGGTGGCCAATCTGGCCAGCGCCGAAGGCCGACCGGCGGGGACACTGAAGGTCAGCATGGGCACGGTGTTTGGGCGCTTGTATGTCGTGCCGTTGCTGGGGGAGTTTTTGCGGCGCTTCCCCGTGATCAACCCGGACTGGCATTTCGATAACCGTCAGGTCGATTTGATTGCGCAGGGGTTCGATGCGGCCATTGGCGGTGGTTTCGAACTGCCCCAAGGGGTGGTGGCGCGCAAACTGGCGCCGGCGCATCGGGTGTTGGTGGCGTCAGCCGGTTATCTGGAGGCGCATGATGCGATCGCCGAGCCCGATGATCTCAAGCACCACGACGGCATTCTGATTCGTTCGCCGCAGACCGGCCGGGTGCGTTCCTGGCAGTTGACCAGTCGCACGCAGCAACACAGTCCGCTGACATTGAAGGCGCGGATGACCATGAGTGATTCGGAAGCCGCGTGCGCGACGGCGGCCCAGGGGCTGGGGATTGCGCTGGTCAGCATGCCGTTCGCCTCGGGGTTTCTGGAGAGCGGGAAGCTACAGCGGGTGCTGCCGGACTGGTATGTCGACGATGGCAACATTTCGATCTATTACGCGGAACACAAACTGTTGCCGGGCAAGACCCGGGCGTTTGTGGATTTCATCATTGAGCAGTTTGCGGAGCAGGGGCTGGGGCAGCGGTTTAGTGCGGTTTGAGTTCGGCTTGGGGCCGAGTTGCTGTCATCGCGGTC
The DNA here is from genome assembly GCF_046535095.1 of Pseudomonas sp. SIMBA_041. Classification (NCBI taxonomy): domain Bacteria; kingdom Pseudomonadati; phylum Pseudomonadota; class Gammaproteobacteria; order Pseudomonadales; family Pseudomonadaceae; genus Pseudomonas; species Pseudomonas sp. SIMBA_041. Next base: position 383,950 of record NZ_JAWRXJ010000006.1, on the reverse strand, counting down.
TGCCGCTCCCACAGGGGATCTCACAAGGCTCGGGATCAGGCCTTGGATTTGCTGATGATGTTGCCTGCATGCAACCCGCATTCTTTCTGCGTCGCCTCTTCCCACCACCAGCGACCTTCGCGCTCATGCTGGTTCGGCAGCACCGGACGGGTGCACGGTTCGCAGCCAATGCTGATGAACCCGCGCTCATGCAGGCTGTTGTAGGGCAGCTCCAGCATGCGGATGTAGCCCCAGATCTCTTCGCTGGTCATTTGCGCCAGCGGATTGAATTTGTACAGGGTGCGCTCGGGCGTCGAGAACGCGGTGTCGATTTCCAGCACCGCGACGGCGCTGCGGGTGCCGGGGCTCTGGTCCCGGCGCTGGCCGGTGGCCCAGGCGGTGACGCCGGACAACTTGCGGCGCAGCGGCTCGATCTTGCGGATGCCGCAGCATTCGCCATGGCCGTCCTTGTAGAAACTGAACAGGCCTTTTTCCTTCACGAAGGGTTCAAGTTTCGTGTAGTCCGGCGACACCAGTTCGATGTCGATCTTGTAGTGCTCGCGCACCTGATCGATGAAACGGTAGGTTTCCGGGTGCAAGCGGCCGGTATCGAGGCTGAACACCTTGACGTTCTTGTTCAGCTTCCAGGCCATGTCTACCAGCACCACGTCTTCGGCGCCGCTGAAAGATATCCACAGGTCATCGCCAAACTCGGCAAAGGCGAGTTTCAGGATGTCCTGGGCGGACTTATTGGCATAGGTCGTGGCGAGTTCCACGACGTCGAACGTTGGGCTCATCAGGGCGGCTTCCTACAGGTCGGTGGCGCTGGGCGCTCTATATGGCTGCGATGGTAACAAAATCCTGCAGCCGCTGGCGCGCCCTCTGCGTTGCGCCGGTCAGCCCGAATCGCTAGAGTTCGGCAGTCTTTTTGCTCGCTCGACTCAATAATCAATACAAATGGGAGTGTCTTGTGGAAATTGCCTGTCTGGATCTTGAAGGTGTACTGGTCCCGGAAATATGGATCGCGTTTGCCGAAAAAACCGGAATCGAATCCCTGCGGGCTACCACCCGGGACATTCCTGACTATGACGTGCTGATGAAGCAACGCCTGCGAATTCTCGATGAACACGGGCTGAAACTCGCCGATATCCAGGAAGTGATTGCCACGCTCAAGCCGCTCGATGGCGCCATCGAGTTCGTTAATTGGCTGCGCGAGCGCTTCCAGGTGGTGATCCTGTCAGACACGTTCTATGAGTTTTCGCAGCCGTTGATGCGCCAGCTGGGTTTTCCGACGTTGCTGTGCCATCGCTTGATTACCGATGATTCCGGTCGGGTGACCAGCTATCAGCTGCGTCAGAAAGATCCCAAGCGTCAGTCGGTTCTGTCCTTCAAGAGCCTCTACTATCGGGTGATCGCGGCGGGGGATTCGTACAACGACACGACGATGCTGGGTGAGGCGGATGCGGGGATTCTATTCCATGCGCCGGACAATGTGATTCGCGAGTTTCCACAGTTCCCGGCGGTGCATACGTTTGAGGCGCTGAAGCAGGAGTTCATCAAGGCTTCTAATCGGGCGTTGAGCCTTTAGTCGTCTGGAAGGGCCTCATCGCGGGCAAGCCCGGCGCCTACAGGTATTGCGCTAAACCTGTGGGAGCCGGGCTGGGTCCGGGCGGCGTTCCGACGATGCTTTTAAAGGTTTTGCAGGGTGTCGAGCAGGACTTTGACCTTGGTTATCGATTCCTGATACTCGGCCTGCCACTCGGAGTCAGCGACGATTCCGCCACCGCCCCAGCAACACACTTGCCCATCCTTGACCAGCAAGCTGCGAATCGCGATGGAACTGTCCATCTCGCCGCGCACATCCAGATACAGCAATGACCCGCAGTACAATCCACGCCGGGTCGGCTCCAGCTCATCAATAATCTGCATCGCCCGAATCTTCGGCGCACCAGTGATCGAGCCGCCGGGGAAGCTGCCGGCAATCAGGTCCAGCGCATCGCGGTCATCCGCCAGTTCACCGGTCACGCTGCTCACCAGATGATGCACGTTCGGATAGCTTTCCAGGCTGAACAACTCCGGCACTCGCACCGAACCAATGCGGCAGGTGCGCCCGAGGTCATTGCGCAGCAGGTCGACAATCATCAGGTTTTCCGCGCGATCCTTGGCGCTGGCGAGCAGTTCGGCGGCATTCGCCGCGTCTTCGGCAGCGGTCAGGCCGCGAGGGCGGGTGCCTTTGATCGGACGGGTTTCCACCTGCCGTTCGCTGACTTTGACGAAGCGCTCCGGCGACAGGCTCAGCACCGCGCCGCCCTCGGGCAGGCTCTGGAAACCGGAAAATGGCGTCGGGCACGCGGCGCGCAACGCGACGTACGCTGCCCATGGATCGCCTTGGCACTCCGCCCGGAAGCGCTGGGCGAAGTTGACCTGGTAGCAGTCACCGGCCTGGATGTAGTTCTGAATGCGTTCCAGCGCCTGGCGATACTGGTCGGCGCTCAGGTCGGCACGCATCGGCGCTTTCAGGGTGAAAGGTTCAAGGGTTTCGGCCGGCGGCTGACTGAACAGTGTGATCAGACGCTGGCGTTCGCTATTGACCAACGACGGGTGAAACACCAGTTGACTGGTCTTCACGTGGTGATCGCTGATCAAGGCCCAGTCATATAACCCGAAACGCGCATCGGGCAATTGCAGATCGTCTTGCGCCTGGCTCGGCAGGTTTTCCAGGTGCCGACCGAAGTCGTAGCTCAGGTAACCGATCAGGCCGCCGGCGAAGGGCAGTTCATCAGGCACTTGCGCTTTACCGAGTCGTGTCAGGTTTTCGCGCAGGCGTTGCAGGAAATCGCTGCCGCTTTCGTCGGGTAATACAGCCAGTTGCGCCAGCGGCCAGGCGCTGAGCAAATCAAAACGCCCACGCTCGGCACTTGGCCGGCCACTGTCGAGCAGCACAGCGCCGGGCGCGTGACGAATCGCCGCGAAGTAGTCGGCGGGGTTGGCGCGATAAGGGAGCGGGTGTACGGAACAGGTCAACATGGGCGGGGCGGGTCAGCCATCGAGGCGGGGTGGCGATTGTAGTCCTCTGCAGGATTTGCTCCTAGAGGGGATGTCGGGGATTGGCAAGTTGAGTGCTTTAGTGACTGTCAGTCCGCCATCGCGAGCAAGCTCGCGATGGCCGCGACTCGGTTTCAGATCAGCCCTCAACCGCCGGAATATGCCCAAACATCTCCTGAACAAACTCCACGCGCTCTTTCACCGTCTCGGTAACCCCGCGAGCCTTCAACTCTTCCAACCGCGCTTCAACCGCATGTGTACGCAAGGTCAGCCCGCAATCGTTGGCGATCTGGATGTTCAACCCAGGGCGGGCATTGAGCTCGAGGATCAACGGGCCTTTTTCCTGGTCCAGGACCATATCAACGCCGATGTAACCCAACCCGCACAGCTCATAACAGCCGGCCGCGAGTTTCATGAAACCGTCCCAGTAGGGCAGTTGCACGCCATCGACGGCATTGGTGGTGTCGGGGTGTTTGGTGATGATGTTGTTCAGCCAGGTGCCGCGCAATGTTTCCCCGGTCGCGAGGTCGACACCGACGCCGATGGCGCCCTGGTGCAGGTTGGCCTTGCCGCCGGATTGCCGGGTCGGCAGGCGCAGCATGGCCATCACTGGATACCCCATCAGCACGATGATGCGAATGTCCGGGACGCCTTCGTAGCTGATGCTTTTGAAGATCTGGTCCGGGATCACCCGGTATTCGATCAGCGCGCGGTCGCGATGACCACCCAGGGAATACAGGCCGGTGAGGATACTGGAGACATGGTGCTCGATTTCCTCATGGCTGATGATCTTGCCGGACACCGTGCGATAGCGGCCCTCGAAACGGTCGGCGACCACAATGATGCCGTCGCCACCAGCGCCCTGCGCGGGTTTTATCACGAAGTCGGTACGGTCGCCGATGATGGAGTCGAGGTTGTCGATTTCCTTCTCGGTGGAGATCACGCCATACAGTTGCGGCACATGAATGCCAGCGGCAATGGCGCGCTCCTTGGTGATGATCTTGTCATCGACAATCGGGTACAGGCTGCGCTTGTTGTACTTGAGCACGTAGTCGGCGTTACGCCGGTTGATGCCCATGATGCCCCGGGCTTCCAGGGCCTTCCAGGTTTTCCAGAAACCGAACATCAGACGTCCGCCTTCAGGAACGCCTTGAATCGCACCAGTTCGGTCAGGCGGTAGCCGCGATAGCGACCCATTGCCAGCATGAAGCCCACCAGGATCAGCAGGATCGCCGGGAACGTGAACACGAAGTACACCAGCTCCGGCACGGTCATGATCAAGTGCGCCAGGGACGCGGCGAACAGCGTGCCGATCGCCACTTTCATGGCATGGCCCGAACCGCGTTCTTCCCAGGTAATCGACAGGCGTTCGATGGTCATGGTCAGGATCACCATCGGGAACAGCGCCACCGACAGCCCGCGTTCGAGGCCAAGTTTATGGCTGAACAGGCTGATCGCCGCGATCAGCACCACCACGAAGGTCAGCACCACCGACAGCCTTGGCAGCATTTGCAGCTTCAGGTGTTCAAGGTAGGAACGCAGCGACAGCCCCAGCGCGGTGATGATCGTGAACAGCACGATGCCGAAGCCGAGCCCGGTTTCGCGGAAGGCGAGGGCGATCAGCACCGGGGTGAAGGTGCCGAGGGTCTGGATGCCGATCAGGTTGCGCAGGATCAGGATCACCAGCACGCCAATCGGGATCATCACCATGATCATGAACGTCTGCTGGGTTTGCAGCGGCAAACCGTACAGCGAGTATTCGAGGAAGTTGGCGTCGGTGTTTTCGTCGGTCAGCTTGGCCAGGCGAATGGCGTTCATTTCGCTGTTGTTGAGGCTGAAGGTCACGTTGGCTTTTTTGCCGCCATCGACGGTGATCAGGTTTTCGTCGCCGGTCCACCACAGCAGGCGATCGGTCGGCAGGCCTTGCTCACCGGTTTCCGGGTTGAAGTACAGCCAGTCAGTGCCGTTGAAGCTGCGCAACCAGAGTTCAGGCAGTTGCGGCTGGTCGGCCACCAGACGAATGGTGTGGACCTTTTCCACCGGCACGTGGGCGATGGACAGGACCAGCTCGACGATTTTGGCTTTGTTCGCGGTGGACGGATCGCCGGCCAGCAGCAGTTTCACATTGTCGTCGCTTAGATTGTTGACCCGCTTGATCGCTTCGCCAATGAAGGTCTCGACGTCAGCCGAGTGCTGGCGAATCGGTGCGAGCAGGGCTTCGGCGGCGATTTTTTCCGGGCCTTCGACGGCGATACTGTCACGGAAGGTCGGGCCCTTGACCTTGGATTTTTCGCCGGAGTAACGCTTGGTCAGCACCAGACGGTAATAAAGGGTTTGATTGCCCTTGGCCCGACGCGCCGACCAGGTGACCTTGCGGTTGCCGTCGACCCGATTCACTGCCACGCCGTAGTTATTGGAGATGAAGCTCTCGTTGAGGCTGACGAAGTCGCGGCTCAGTGGCGGCACGAACATCTGGATCTTGACCGGGTCCTTGGCACTGGCGACGAACTCGACCTTGGCGTCGATGTTCCACAAGTCGTCGGTGGCGTCTTCGGTCACGGGAATGCCGAGCACGAAGATCTGATAGGCCGTAACTGAAATGCCCAGCACCACCAGGATGGCGATCAGCATTTTCAGATGGAGGTTAAGAGAGCGCATTGGAATTACTCTGCGGTATGAGCGGCGGTGGCGCAGGCGGGTTTGCCAGCAGCGTATTTAAGACTGGGGTCGACCAGCGCGTCGAAGCGTTTGAGCGCTTCGGAGCCGATCAACAGCGGGTATTGGAAGGCGCTGCGGTCGGTCAGGTTCACTTCGATGCTGCGTAATGCCGAACCCATGCAGATGTCCAGCTCGATTACCGGGCGGGCCGTGTACTTCTTGCCTTCTTCCGGGTCGTAGTCACCGGCCCGGCGCTTGATCTTGCTGACACGGGCCAGCGGCCGTTCGATCGGGTGCGAATGGGCGGCGTCGATGGCCAGGTAAAAGCGTACCCAGGACTCGCCGTTGCGTTTGAAGCGTTTGATGTCGCGGGCACTCAGTGAGGCAGTTTTCGCCCCGGTGTCGAGCTTGGCCGCGACTTCCAGGTCGATGCCATCCAGGGAGGCGTACTCGTTGAGGCCGTACACCGTCTTTTCCCCCGCCGCGGCAAAACCGGGCAGACACAGTAGATAAAGGAATGTCGGGAAGGGCTTGAGTCTCATAAATCCTGGCGCGCAGCGGTCCGTACGTCGATTCAAGGCCCTGGCATTGCTGCGCAAGCTCCCTCGTATGCCTATCAGCTATTTGTGACAAACAGTGCAGATGTCACAAACAAATGCGGGCGGCATTCTAGCACGGTGGTTTGCTGGCGCCACCGCTGGCGGGCGGCTATAAACCACTGTGCTGCTTTGTTATGGTGCGGCGGGTTATTAGACGATTGTCGACAATATCGAATTATCCTTTGACTGCGGCGCCTGTTTTCGCTAGTTTTTGCGGCATCAGCTTTCAAGGTGTCGACAATATGTTGGATCAACTGGATCCCCCACTCATTACCCAAGACGATTCGGAGACACTTTCCGAAAACGTCTTCCGGCGTATTCAGGCGGCCATCGTCAAGGGCGAGATCGCCCCGGGCAGCAAGATCTCCGAGCCAGAGCTGGCGCGCACCTATGGCATCAGCCGCGGGCCGCTGCGTGAAGCGATCCACCGCCTGGAAGGTCAGCGCCTGCTGGTGCGCATTCCGCATGTCGGGGCGCGGGTGGTCTCGCTCAATCATGCCGAGCTGCTTGAGCTCTACGAAATCCGTGAATCCCTTGAAGGCATGGCCTGCCGCCTGGCCGCCGAGCGCATGACGCTCGAAGAAATCGACGAACTGCGCCGCGTCCTCGAAACCCACGAGCGTGACGAAGCGTTCCAGGCTGGCCGAGGCTACTACCAGCAGGAAGGTGATTTCGACTTCCACTACCGGATTATCCAGGGCAGCGGTAACCGCACCCTGACGCAAATGCTTTGCGGCGAGCTGTATCAACTGGTGCGCATGTACCGCATCCAGTTTTCCACCACGCCCAATCGTCCACACCAGGCATTTGCCGAGCACCACCGAATTCTCGATGCCATCGCCGACCGTGACGGTGAACTGGCCGAGTTGTTGATGCGCCGCCACATCGGCGCCTCCAAACGCAATATCGCCCGTCATTACCAGGACGGCGCTAACCCGACAGCCAAACGAGGTGAGTCATGAGTTTGAACAAGAGCACTCCAGGCCAGCGTTTCCGCGATGCGGTCGCCAGCGAGCATCCATTGCAAGTGGTCGGCGCGATCAACGCCAACCACGCGCTGCTGGCCAAGCGCGCCGGTTTCAAGGCGATTTACCTGTCCGGTGGCGGTGTGGCCGCGGGCTCCCTCGGCGTGCCGGACCTGGGCATCACTGGCCTGGATGACGTGCTGACTGACGTGCGTCGCATCACCGATGTTTGCGACCTGCCGCTGCTGGTGGACGTGGACACCGGTTTCGGTTCCTCGGCGTTCAACGTCGCCCGTACCGTGAAATCGATGATCAAGTTCGGCGCTGCGGCCGTTCACATCGAAGACCAGGTCGGCGCCAAGCGTTGCGGCCACCGTCCGAACAAAGAAATCGTCTCGCTGCAGGAAATGGTCGACCGCATTAAAGCCGCGGTGGATGCGCGTACCGATGACAGCTTCGTGATCATGGCGCGTACCGACGCCCTGGCGGTCGAAGGTCTGGAATCTGCCCTGGATCGCGCCGCTGCGTGCATCGAGGCCGGCGCCGACATGATCTTCCCGGAAGCCATCACTGAACTGGACATGTACAAGCTGTTCGCCAGCCGTGTGAAAGCGCCGATCCTGGCCAACATCACCGAATTCGGCGCAACACCGCTGTACACCACCGAGCAACTCGCCGGTGCCGATGTATCGCTGGTGCTGTATCCGCTGTCCGCTTTCCGCGCGATGAACAAAGCCGCGGAAAACGTCTACACCGCCATCCGCCGCGACGGCACGCAACAGAACGTCATCGACACCATGCAGACCCGCATGGAGCTTTACGATCGCATCGACTACCACACCTTCGAGCAGAAGCTCGATGCGTTGTTCGCTGCGAAAAAGTAAGTCGAATAACTCCCTAATAAATTTAAGAAACTGGAGGCAGAAATGGCCGAAGCAAAAGTACTCAGTGGCGCCGGGCTCCGTGGTCAGGTTGCCGGGCAAACCGCACTTTCCACCGTGGGGCAATCGGGCGCAGGCCTGACCTATCGTGGCTACGACGTTCGCGAACTGGCGGCTGACGCGCAGTTCGAAGAGGTCGCCTACCTGCTGCTGTACGGCGAACTGCCGAGCAAAGCGCAACTGGATGCCTACGTCAGCAAGCTGAGCAAGCTGCGTGACCTGCCACAAGCGTTGAAAGAAGTACTGGAACGCATCCCCGCCGACGCCCACCCGATGGACGTGATGCGTACCGGCTGCTCGTTCCTGGGCAACCTGGAGCCGGAGAACAACTTCTCCGAGCAACACGACAAGACCGACCGTCTGCTGGCCGCATTCCCGGCGATCATGACCTACTGGTATCGCTTCAGCCACGACGGCAAGCGCATCAACTGCGTGACTGACGAGCCGACCATCGGCGGTCATTTCCTGCACTTGCTGCACGGCGAGAAGCCAAGCGAGTTGCACGTCAAGGTGATGAACGTTTCGCTGATCCTCTACGCAGAGCACGAGTTCAACGCGTCGACCTTCACCGCACGTGTTTGCGCATCCACACTGTCGGATCTGTTCTCCTGCATCACGGCGGCCATCGGTTCGCTGCGCGGTCCACTGCACGGCGGCGCCAACGAAGCGGCAATGGAAATGATCGAGCGCTTCAGCTCGCCGCAAGCGGCGATCGAAGGCACCCTCGGCATGCTCGAGCGCAAAGACAAGATCATGGGCTTCGGTCACGCGATCTACAAAGACAACGATCCGCGCAATGAAGTGATCAAGGGCTGGTCGAAAAAACTCGCTGACGAAGTGGGCGACAAGGTGTTGTTCCCGGTTTCCGAAGCCATCGACAAGACCATGTGGGAGCAAAAGAAACTGTTCCCGAACGCCGACTTCTACCATGCCTCGGCGTACCACTTCATGGGCATCCCGACCAAGTTGTTCACACCGATTTTCGTCTGCTCGCGCCTGACCGGCTGGGCTGCCCACGTGTTCGAACAGCGCGCCAACAATCGCATCATCCGCCCGAGCGCCGAGTACGTCGGCGTTGAACAGCGCAAGTTCGTGCCAATCGAACAACGCTGAATGGTGGGGGCCGACGCAGGGATCTAAATGCAACGCAGATCCCTGTAGGAGCGAGCCTGCTCGCGATGACGGACTGACATGCGACATCAGTGTCGGCAGTTACATCGCTATCGCGAGCAGGCTCACTCCTACAGTGGATTGTGTTCAGTTCAAGTCTTGCGTCTGGCCCCGCCTTTTGAAACTACCGTGACCCGAGTCCTGACGATGAACACAGAATTTCGCAAACAGCTGCCCGGCAGCCATCTGGATTACTTCGACGTCCGCGCGGCTGTCGAAGCCATTCAACCTGGCGCCTACGACACCCTGCCGTACACCTCCCGCGTGCTGGCGGAAAACCTTGTGCGTCGCTGCGACCCGGCCACGCTCACCGAATCCCTGAAGCAATTCATCGAACGCAAACGCGACCTCGATTTCCCGTGGTTTCCGGCCCGTGTGGTGTGCCACGACATTCTCGGCCAGACCGCACTGGTCGACCTCGCCGGCCTGCGTGACGCCATCGCCCTGCAAGGCGGCGACCCGGCGCAAGTGAACCCGGTGGTGCCGACGCAATTGATCGTCGATCACTCCCTGGCCGTCGAACGCGGTGGTTTTGATCCTGAGGCGTTCGAGAAGAACCGCGCCATCGAAGACCGTCGCAACGAAGATCGTTTTCACTTCATCAACTGGACCAAGAAAGCGTTCAAGAACGTCGACGTGATCCCGCCAGGCAACGGCATCATGCACCAGATCAACCTGGAGAAAATGTCTCCGGTGATCCAGGTGCGTGACGGCGTGGCGTTCCCCGACACCTGCGTCGGCACCGACAGCCACACCCCGCACGTTGATGCATTGGGCGTGATCGCCATCGGCGTGGGTGGTCTCGAAGCCGAGAGCGTGATGCTCGGTCGTGCGTCCTGGATGCGTCTGCCAGAAAGCGTCGGCGTCGAGCTGACCGGCAAGCTGCAACCGGGCATCACCGCCACCGACATGGTGCTGGCGCTGACCGAGTTCCTGCGCAAGCAAAAAGTCGTGGGCGCATGGCTGGAGTTCTTCGGTGAAGGCGCCGCTGCGCTGACCCTCGGGGACCGCGCAACCATCTCCAACATGGCACCTGAATATGGCGCTACCGCGGCGATGTTCTACATCGACCAGCAGACCATCGACTACCTCAAGCTCACCGGTCGTGAAGACGATCAGGTGCAGCTTGTGGAGCAATATGCCAAGACCACCGGCCTGTGGGCCGACAGCCTGAAGGGCGCGCAATACGAGCGCGGCTTGACCTTCGACCTGTCCACCGTGGTGCGCAACATGGCTGGCCCGAGCAACCCGCACGCCCGTGTCGCGGTTTCCGATCTGGCCGCCAAAGGCATCTCCGGCAAGTGGGATGACGTGCCTGGCCAAATGCCGGATGGCGCCGTGATCATCGCCGCCATCACCAGCTGCACCAACACCAGCAACCCGCGCAACGTGATCGCTGCCGGCCTGCTGGCGCGCAACGCCAACAAGCTCGGCCTGACCCGCAAGCCATGGGTCAAATCGTCCCTGGCACCGGGTTCGAAAACCGTCGCGCTGTACCTGGATGAAGCCGGTCTGACCGACGAGCTGGAACAGCTCGGTTTCGGCGTCGTCGCCTTCGCCTGCACCACGTGCAACGGCATGTCCGGCGCACTGGACCCGGTGATCCAGCAAGAGATCATCGACCGCGACCTGTACGCCACTGCCGTGCTGTCCGGTAACCGCAACTTCGACGGCCGGATTCACCCGTACGCCAAGCAAGCGTTCCTCGCTTCGCCGCCACTGGTGGTCGCTTACGCCATCGCCGGGACCATCCGTTTCGACATCGAAAAAGATGTGCTGGCCGTGGTCGATGGCAAGGAAATCCGCCTGAAAGACATCTGGCCGAGCGACGAAGAAATCGACGCCGTGGTCAAGGCCTCGGTGAAGCCTGAGCAGTTCCGTCAGGTCTACATCCCGATGTTCGCCATCCACGAAGACACCGGCCCGAAAGTAGCGCCGCTGTACGAGTGGCGCGAGATGAGCACCTACATCCGCCGTCCGCCGTACTGGGAAGGCGCGTTGGCCGGCGCACGTCCGCTCAAGGGTATGCGCCCGTTGGCGGTGCTGCCGGACAACATCACCACCGATCACCTGTCGCCATCGAATGCGATCATGCTGGACAGCGCCGCCGGTGAATACCTGGCGAAAATGGGCCTGCCGGAAGAGGACTTCAACTCTTACGCGACTCACCGCGGTGACCACCTGACGGCACAACGCGCCACCTTCGCCAACCCGAAACTGTTCAACGAAATGGTTCTGGAAAACGGCAAGGTCAAACAGGGTTCGCTGGCGCGCGTCGAGCCGGAAGGCAAAGTGATGCGCATGTGGGAAGCCATCGAAACCTACATGGAACGCAAGCAACCGCTGATCATCATTGCCGGCGCCGACTACGGTCAGGGTTCGTCCCGCGACTGGGCGGCGAAGGGCGTGCGCCTGGCAGGGGTGGAAGCGATTGCCGCCGAAGGTTTCGAGCGCATTCACCGCACCAACCTGGTGGGCATGGGCGTGTTGCCGCTGGAGTTCAAGGCTGGCACCAACCGTCACACCCTGGCCATCGACGGCAGTGAAACCTACGACGTGATCGGCGAGCGCACACCGCGCGCCGAGCTGACGCTGGTGATCCATCGCAAGAACGGCGAACGCGTCGATGTGCCGGTGATGTGCCGCCTCGACACCGCCGAAGAAGTGTCGATCTACGAAGCCGGTGGCGTGTTGCAACGCTTTGCCCAGGACTTCCTCGAAGAGTCGGCAGTCGCCGTCTAACACACGCTGTACAGACACGGGACTTCAAGTCCCGTGTCTGTTTTCAAGGTAAGGAGTAACGAGCACATGGCTCACGCAGCTCAGATCAAAATCCCTGCCACCTACATGCGTGGCGGCACCAGCAAAGGCGTGTTTTTCAGCCTCAAAGACTTGCCTGAATCGGCACAAATTCCAGGCCCGGCCCGCGACGCTTTGTTGCTGCGCGTGATCGGCAGCCCCGACCCGTACGACAAGCAAATCGACGGCATGGGCGGTGCGACCTCCAGCACCAGCAAAACCGTGATCCTGTCGAAAAGCCTCAAGGCCGATCACGACGTCGATTACCTGTTCGGTCAGGTGTCCATCGACAAGCCTTTCGTGGACTGGAGCGGCAACTGCGGCAACCTGTCGGCAGCGGTCGGTTCGTTCGCGATCAGCAACGGTCTGGTCGACGCCAGCCGCATTCCGCACAACGGCGTGGCCGTGGTTCGTGTGTGGCAGGCCAACATCGGCAAGACCATCATCGCCCATGTGCCGATCACCAACGGAGAAGTGCAGGAAACCGGTGATTTCGAACTCGATGGCGTGACTTTTCCGGCCGCCGAAGTGCAGGTCGAATTCATGGACCCGGCGGCGGAAGAAGAGGGCGGCGGTGGTTCGATGTTCCCTACCGGCAACCTGGTGGACGACCTCGAAGTACCCGGCGTCGGAACCTTCAAGGCGACCATGATCAACGCCGGCATCCCGACGATTTTCGTCAATGCCGAAGACATCGGTTACACCGGCACCGAGTTGCAGGGCGCGATCAACAGCGACCCGAAAGCGTTGCTGATGTTCGAAACCATCCGTGCCTACGGCGCATTGCGCATGGGCCTGATCTCGAACATCGACGAAGCGGCCAAGCGTCAACACACCCCGAAAGTGGCCTTCGTGGCCAAGCCGGCGGACTACGTGTCGTCCAGTGGCAAAGCCATTGCAGCAGGGGATGTCGACTTGCTGGTTCGGGCGTTGTCGATGGGTAAATTGCACCACGCGATGATGGGCACGGCGGCGGTGGCGATCGGCACGGCAGCAGCGATTACTGGGACGTTGGTGAACCTCGCCGCGGGCGGTGTCGAACGCAATGCAGTACGTTTCGGTCATCCATCCGGCACGCTGCGTGTGGGCGCAGAAGCCAGCCTGGTCAACGGTGAGTGGACCGTGAACAAAGCCATCATGAGCCGCAGTGCGCGGGTGTTGATGGAAGGTTATGTTCGCGTACCAGGTGATTCCTTCTGACGTAAATTCAGAAATCACCGAAAACCCTGTGGGAGCGGGCTTGCTCGCGATGAGGCTTACACATTCAACATCTTTGTTGGCTGACTCACCGCTATCGCGAGCAAGTCGAATCGTCGCACCGTCGCTCCCACAGTTGACTGCATTTCAAAATAAGAAAGCTTTACTCGACTGAGATTTACCCTGAACCGAGGTCCCATCAACGAACCACTTCAAGAGTGAATCGAACATGAGTGCCAACGTCGACCAGAACATTCGCCCCGAGTACGACCGTGTCCTGCAGGACATTGCCGACTACGTCCTCACCTTCAACATCCAATCCCAAGAAGCCCTCGACACCGCCCGCAACTGCCTGATGGACACGCTGGGCTGCGGTCTTCTGGCGCTGCGATTTCCCGAATGCACCAAACACCTGGGCCCTATCGTCGAAGGCACCGTCGTGCCGTTCGGTGCCCGCGTGCCCGGCACCAGCTATCGCCTTGATCCGGTCAAAGCCGCGTGGGACATCGGCTGCATCGTACGCTGGCTCGATTACAACGACACTTGGCTCGCCGCCGAGTGGGGGCATCCGTCGGATAACCTTGGCGCCATTCTCGCGGTGGCCGATCACCTGTCGCAAAAGAGCCTGGCCAATGGCGAGGCGCCGCTGACCGTTCGCGCGGTGCTCGAAGCGATGATCATGGCCCACGAAATTCAAGGCGTGATTGCCCTGGAAAATTCCTTCAATCGCGTCGGCCTCGATCACGTCATCCTGGTGAAAGTCGCCTCGACGGCGGTCACCGCCAAACTCATGGGCGCCAGTCGCGAGCAGTTGCTGTCGGCGTTGTCCCATGCGTTCGCCGACGGCCAGGCGCTGCGCACGTATCGGCATGCGCCCAATGCCGGCTCGCGCAAATCCTGGGCCGCCGGCGATGCGACCAGTCGCGGCGTCCGATTGGCAGACATCGCCATGCGGGGCGAGATGGGCATTCCCGGCGTGCTGACGGCCAGACAGTGGGGCTTTTACGATGTTTTGTTCAGCCACACCAACAATGATCTGGCGCTCAAACCCGAAGACAAACGGGCCTTCAGTTTCTCGCGGCCGTACGGCAGTTATGTGATGGAAAACGTGCTGTTCAAAATCAGTTTTCCGGCGGAGTTTCATGCGCAAACCGCCTGCGAAGCAGCCGTGACATTGCACCCGCAGGTTCGTAATCGGCTGCATGAAATCGACCGCATCGTCATCACCACTCACGAGTCGGCGATCCGCATCATTTCCAAAGTCGGTCCGCTGGCCAATGCCGCGGATCGCGATCACTGCATCCAGTACATGACCGCCGTGCCGCTGGCGTTCGGCAATCTGGTGGCTGAGTACTACGAAGACGACTTCCACGCAGCGCATCCGATCATCGATGTGCTGCGCGAGAAAATGGTCATCGTCGAAGACCCGCGCTTCACTCGCGAATACCTCGAAGCCGACAAGCGCTCCATCGCCAATGCGGTGCAAGTGTTCTTCAAGGACGGCTCCAGCACCGAGAACGTGGTGGTCGAATACCCGATCGGCCATCGCCGCCGTCGCGCCGACGGTATCCCGCTGCTGGAAGACAAATTCAAGGCCAACCTGGCCACGCGTTTTACCGCCCAGCGCAGTGCGCAGATTGTTGCGTTGTGCACAGATCAGGCTGCTCTGGAAGCTACTCCGGTCAATCGCTTCGTGGACCTGTTCGTGCTCTGAGCCACTTTTCCATCGGCAACTTGGTGATCGCAAACCCGGTCAGCAAAATCGCCGAATACATCATCAGTTCCTGGGACAAGGGTTGCCCCTCGTACCAGGCGCCGATGATCACGGCGAACACCGGAAAGATGATAAACACGAAGGACAAAATGATCGGGCTCAGGCGTTTGAGCAGCAGGAAATAAACGATGAACCCGCCCACCGATGCGACCAGCCCCAGATAGAGCAGGGCACTCCACGACCGCGCGCTGATAGCCGTAAAAATCGGCGCCTCAACCTGCAAACCAGCGAGAAACAACATCACCCCGGCGATGCCGATGGGCAGCGTGTTGTAGGTGATCACGCTGATCGCGGTGCCGTGTTTTTTGGTCACCACGTAACACAACGCATGCATCACCGCCGCGCAGAGAATCGCCAACACCCCGAACAATTCGGCATGGTCCAGATGCAGGCCCTGGCTGCGGATAATCATGAACAGACTGCCAAAGCCGATGGCGATACCGAGCACTTGCGACGGGTAGATTTTCTCGCGCAGAAACAGCGCCGAAAACAACAGGATGAACACAGGCATACAACTGAACAGCAGCGCTGTCAGCCCCGACGAAACGTGCATCTCGCCGTAGTTGAGCAAGTAATACGGCAAGCTGAAATACGACAGGGTGACGAACACAAAAAACCAGCGGCTTTCCTTGGGAAACAATAGCGGTTCACGCCGCATCAGGGTGAAGCCGAGGAATAACGGAAACGCGATCAAAAAGCGCAGGCCGGCAGCCGTCAGCGGCGGCACGGTTTCGACGGCAATCTTGATCCCCAACCACGTCGTGCCCCAGCTCAGGCACACGATCAGGAACAGCACGCTGGTGACCAATGCCGCCAGCCAGGGTTTTCTAACACTTAAAGAGGCACTGATGGCGATGGACATGACTCGGCTCCCTTGTCGTCGGAATTGACCTGCAACCGCAAAAGGTCTATCCCTGATTGCACCTGTTTCAAGCACGCTATTCGGGGATTCAATGACTGTCAAAGCAAGTATTGCCATGGTGTCAATCCTGCGCGATGGCCTCGCCAGCGGGGTGGGCGTGAAGTACAAGCGTCTGGCGGATGCCGTCGAAAAAGCCATCGTCGAGGGGGTGATCGAACCCGGCAGCAAGTTGCCGCCTCATCGGTTGTTGGCGGACAGCCTCGGCGTGACCATCGGTACCATCAGTCGCGCGTATGGCGAGCTTGAGCGCGTGGGCCTGGTCCTCGCTCGTGTGGGTGACGGCACCTATGTGCGTCAGCGCGGAATGGAGCGTCCGCGTGACGGTGGTTTTCGCAACGTCAGCGATGAGCCGCAGGGCTTTTTTGACATGAGCCGCAACCAGCCGATTCCAGGGCGAGAGGCGCTGTTTCTGAGTCAGAGCCTGCAAGCGTTGGCCCTTGATCCGGGGGCGTTGCAACACCTCTGCGGCTACATCGCCGACGCCGGATTACCGCGTCATCGTGCCGCGGGTGCGCACTGGTTGCGGCACCAGGCATTCGAGCCGAATGCCGAGCAGATCGTTTGCGTCAACGGCGGTCAGCACGGTCTGTTGTGTGCCTTGATGGCGTTGCTCAAAGCGGGCGATACCGTGGTCACGGAACATTTGACGTATCCGGGTTTGATCAGTGTCGCGCGCATGCTCGGAATCAAGTTGATCGGTGTCGCGATGGATGATGAAGGGCTGATGCCGGATGCGCTGGAGGACGTTTGCCGTAACCATCGTGTGTCGGCGTTGTATTGCACGCCGACGATCCAGAATCCTACGGCGGCGGTGATGTCCGTTCCACGGCGCGAGGCCATTGCGGCGGTCTGCCGACAACACAATCTGCTGATTTTTGAGGATGAAGCCCACGCGGTTTTGGCGCCGCAGCGACCGCTGCCCCTGAGCCATTTTGCCCCGGAGCGTTCGGTGTTGATTGGCAGCTTGAGCAAGGCTGTTTCTGCGGGTTTGCGCGTCGGTTATCTGCATGCGCCGCAACCGTTGATCGGACGCTTGAGCGCAGCCGTGCGCGGGACGTGCTGGATGGCCAGTCCGCTAACGCTGGAAGTGGCGAGTCAGTGGATCGAAAACGGCGTTGCCGAGCAGTTGTTGGGGCAGCAGAGGGTCGAGATCAGTCGACGTAAGTCACTGGTCGCGGGATTGCTGGATGGGTTGGTTTACAAGACTCATTCCCACAGCCCGCACTTCTGGATCGAAGTGCCCGAGCCATGGCGGGCATCGCAGATCGCAGCGGAGCTCAAGGAGAATAATTATCGGGTGGCGACTGCCGAGGCGTTTGCGGTGGGGCATGGGGCGGTGCCGCAGTTCGTTCGGGCGAGTGTGTGCAATTCGGCGGGGGATGATCGGTTGTTGCTGCGAGGGTTTGAAGCATTGGCCGGGGCGCTGGCCGAGACCGCGTAATCGTTCATCGCGGGCAAGCCACGCTCCCACAGTGGATCTTCAGTGAACACAACGTTTGTGCACGACAAAGATCCCCTGTGGGGTGTGGCTTGCCCGCGATGGCGACAGGACAGGCACTGGGGGGCTACTTGAACCGCCGCTCCACACCCTTCTCAACAAGAATCTTCGCCGAAATCTCTTCCACCGAAAAATGCGTGGAGTTGATGTGCGGAATGTTCTCGCGGCGGAACAGATTCTCCACCTCGCGCACTTCAAATTCGCACTGGGCATAGCTCGAATAACGGCTGTTGGGTTTGCGCTCATTGCGGATCGCAGTGAGGCGGTCCGGGTCGATCGTCAGGCCAAACAGCTTGTGCTGGTGGGCGCGCAGGGCGCTGGGCAGGGTCAGGCGTTCCATGTCGTCTTCGGTCAGCGGGTAGTTGGCCGCGCGGATACCGAATTGCATGGCCATGTACAGGCAGGTCGGGGTCTTGCCGCAACGCGACACGCCGACCAGGATCAGATCGGCCTTGTCGTAGTAGTGCGTGCGGGCGCCGTCGTCGTTGTCGAGGGCGAAGTTCACCGCCTCGATGCGTTCCATGTAATTGGTGTTGGCACCAATGGAGTGGGACTTGCCGACGGTGTAGGAAGAATGCTCGGTCAATTCCTGCTCAAGCGGCGCCAGGAAGGTCGAGAAAATGTCGATCATGAAACCATTGGAAGTCGCGAGGATCTCACGAATGTCCTGATTGACGATCGTGTCGAAAATAATCGGCCGGAAGCCGTCGGTTTCGGCGGCTTTGTTGATTTGTTGTACCATGGCCCGCGCTTTATCCACGTTGTCGATGTACGGTCGCGTGAATTTGCTGAAGGTAATGTTTTCGAACTGCGCCAGGAGGCTTTGACCCAGGGTTTCGGCCGTGATGCCGGTACCGTCGGAAATAAAGAAAGCAGATCGTTTCATTTGCACCTTGGGCCTTAAGCTAATGACGAATCTTGGATATGATAGGCGCGGTTTGTCGGCCGCCAGTGGCCCGCATTCTCACTTATTTTCCAGGTCCAGGCCATACAGCTGGCAAACGCTCCCCCGAGCAGCCGGCTTCTGAGCTTTTCCAACACAGTTAGTGGAGAGATCACCTTGGTAGAGTACGTAGTTTCCCTCGATAAGCTCGGCAAACACGATGTTGAGCATGTGGGGGGCAAGAACGCATCCCTGGGCGAGATGATCAGTAACCTCGCAGGTGCCGGTGTATCGGTGCCCGGTGGCTTCGCCACGACAGCTCAGGCTTATCGTGATTTTCTGGAACTGAGCGGTCTCAACGATCAGATCCATGCCGCCCTCGACGCCCTGGATGTCGACGATGTCAACGCCCTGGCCCGTACCGGTGCCCAGATTCGTCAATGGATCATGGAAGCCGAGTTCCCCGAGAAGCTCAACGCCGAAATCCGCACCGCGTTCGCCACGCTGTCGGCCGGCAACCCTGACATGGCCGTGGCCGTGCGCTCTTCCGCTACCGCCGAAGACTTGCCGGACGCTTCTTTCGCCGGTCAGCAGGAAACCTTCCTGAACATCCGTGGTGTCGAAAACGTTATTCGCGCCGCCAAAGAGGTGTTCGCTTCGCTGTTCAACGACCGCGCCATTTCCTATCGCGTACACCAGGGCTTCGACCACAAGCTGGTGGCCCTGTCGGCTGGCGTTCAGCGCATGGTCCGCTCCGAAACCGGCACCGCCGGCGTGATGTTCACCCTCGATACTGAATCAGGCTTCCGTGACGTGGTGTTCATCACCGGCGCCTACGGCCTGGGTGAAACCGTCGTACAAGGCGCGGTGAACCCGGATGAGTTCTACGTCCACAAAGGCACGCTGGCCGCTGGTCGCCCAGCCATCCTGCGCCGCAACCTGGGCAGCAAAGCCATCAAGATGATCTACGGCGAAGTCGCCACGGCCGGTAAATCGGTCAAGACCATCGACGTCGACAAGGCTGATCGCGCACGTTTCTGCCTGACCGACGCCGAAGTCAGCGAACTGGCCAAGCAAGCGATGATCATCGAGAAGCACTACCAGTGCCCGATGGACATCGAATGGGCCAAAGACGGTGACGACGGCAAGCTCTACATCGTTCAGGCCCGTCCTGAAACCGTGAAGAGCCGCACCCAGGCCAACGTCATGGAACGTTACCTGCTGAAAGAAACCGGCACTGTGCTGGTTGAAGGTCGCGCCATCGGCCAGCGCATCGGCGCCGGCAAGGTCCGCATCATCAAGGACGTGTCCGAGATGGACAAAGTCCAGCCAGGCGACGTTCTGGTCTCCGACATGACCGACCCGGACTGGGAACCGGTCATGAAACGCGCCAGCGCCATCGTCACCAACCGTGGCGGTCGTACCTGCCACGCGGCGATCATCGCTCGCGAGCTGGGCATCCCGGCCGTGGTCGGTTGCGGCAACGCCACCCAGTTGTTGAAAGACGGCCAGGGCGTGACCGTTTCCTGCGCTGAAGGCGACACCGGTTACATCTTCGAAGGCGAACTGGGCTTCGACATCAAGAAGAACTCCGTTGACGCCATGCCGGACCTGCCGTTCAAGATCATGATGAACGTCGGCAACCCGGACCGCGCCTTCGATTTCGCGCAGCTGCCGAACGCCGGTGTGGGCCTGGCCCGTCTGGAATTCATCATCAACCGCATGATCGGTGTTCACCCCAAAGCGCTGTTGAACTATGACGGTCTGCCGCAGGACATCAAGGACAGCGTCGACAAGCGCATTGCCGGTTACAACGACCCGGTCGACTTCTACGTCGACAAACTGGTCGAAGGCATCAGCACCCTGGCTGCAGCGTTTACACCGAAAAAGGTCATCGTGCGTCTGTCGGACTTCAAGTCCAACGAATACGCGAACCTGATCGGCGGCAAGCTCTACGAGCCGGAAGAAGAAAACCCGATGCTGGGCTTCCGTGGTGCTTCGCGTTACATCAGCGAATCGTTCCGTGACTGCTTCGAACTCGAGTGCCGTGCCCTCAAGCGCGTGCGCAACGAGATGGGCCTGACCAACGTCGAAATCATGGTGCCGTTCGTCCGTACTTTGGGCGAAGCCAGCCAGGTGATCGATCTGCTGGCCGAAAACGGTCTGGCTCGCGGCGAAAACGGTCTGCGCATCATCATGATGTGCGAACTGCCATCCAACGCGATCCTCGCTGAAGAGTTCCTCGAATTCTTCGACGGCTTCTCGATCGGTTCCAACGACCTGACTCAGCTGACGCTGGGCCTGGACCGTGACTCCGGGATCATCGCGCACCTGTTCGACGAGCGTAATCCGGCGGTCAAGAAGCTGCTGGCGAACGCCATTGCCGCGTGTAACAAGGCAGGCAAGTACATCGGCATTTGCGGTCAGGGTCCTTCGGACCACCCGGACCTGGCCAAGTGGCTGATGGAGCAGGGCATTGAAAGCGTTTCGTTGAACCCGGACTCCGTACTGGAAACCTGGTTCTTCCTGGCTGAAGGTCAAGCCTCGGCGTGATGTGAATGAAGCCCCGGTCAAGTGGCCGGGGCTTTAAGAATTGAGTAGGGCGGGCTCCTCTGGATGCCGCCCTTTTTTGTGCAAGAGCATTATGCAAAGCAGCAGCAACCTATTTCCTGTCGCCCTGATCAGCGCCGAACGGCGCGGTGATCTGAGCGAAGATGTTTACCGTTTGAAGCCGGCAAACAGTCCCGACGTCAGCGTCGAGCTGGCCGTTACCCGGTTGGGCATGGCCGATGAGCCGGCGGTACGTGGCGTGCCGGTGATCCTGTTGCACGGCAGCTTCTCCAATCGCCGCTTCTGGTTTTCCCCGAAAGGGTTGGGGTTGGGCGCCTATCTGACGCGTCTGGGATTCGATGTGTGGATTCCCGAAATGCGCGGCCATGGCCTGTCCCAGCGTAACCAGAACTACCGCAAGAACCGTGTCGCCGACTACGCGCGTTACGATCTGCCCGCCATTGGCGCGTTCGTGCGTGAGCAAAGTGGCCAGGTCCCGCACTGGATCGGTCACTCGCTGGGCGGAATTACGTTGGCGGCAGCATTGGGTGGTGAGTACATCGGTGAACCTGTGGTGGCGTCTGCGGCGTTTTTTGGCACGCAGGTCAGCCGCACCTATTGGCCGTTGAAGATTCCCCCGGTGGAGTGGAGCGGGCGCTTTATTCTCAAGCGTTTTGCGCAACTGTCGGGATCACGGCTCAAGCGCGGACCGGAGGACGAGCCGATTGGCCTGGCCCTGGAAAGCATGCGTTGGTACGGATTGTTCGGGCGTTTTGGCGATGCCGACAAAGACTGGTGGGCCGGATTGGCCAATGTGGCGATGCCAGTGTTGGCCGTGAGCGCTGTTGGCGATCATCAGGACCCGGCGTGGGCGTGCCGCAAATTGTTCGAGCAGATCGGTTCCGAGCACAAGCAGTTCATCAACCTTGGCCGCGAACAGGGCTTTGGCGATAATTTTGGCCACGTAGAGATGCTGGTCAGCAAAGCGGCTCAAGCCGAGGTCTGGCCGTTGGTGGCGCGGTGGTTGGGTGATCAACAGACGCCCTTGATGGGCGATAAGCCGGATCTGGCGACGGCAGTTTGAGCCTGGTGCTCTAACAAGGGCATTTCGCTCTGATCGGCTTGCGGCTAAGATATGACGCATTGAGCAGTTTTGGTCACGTTTCGACACCCTCGATTGTCTTCCTCTTTACAGGAGTTTCTCGATGAATCATTACCTCACGCCTGACCTGTGCGACGCCTATCCGGAGCTGGTGCAGGTGCTGGAACCGATGTTCAGCAATTTCGGTGGCCGTGATTCTTTCGGCGGCGAAATCGTGACCATCAAGTGCTTCGAAGACAACTCGTTGGTCAAGGAGCAAGCCGAGCTCAAGGGCAATGGCAAGGTGTTGGTGGTCGACGGTGGTGGTTCGCTGCGTCGTGCGCTACTGGGCGACATGATCGCCGAGAAGGCCGCGAAAAACGGTTGGGAAGGGCTGGTGATCTACGGTTGCATCCGTGACGTCGACGTCATTGCACAAACCGACCTGGGGGTTCAGGCCCTGGCCAGCCACCCGATGAAAACCGACAAGCGCGGCATTGGCGATCTGAACGTCGCGGTGACCTTTGCCGGCGTGACGTTCCATCCAGGCCATTACATTTACGCGGACAACAACGGCGTGATCATCTCGCCAAGCCCGCTGAAAATGCCTGAATAACCAGAAACCAACAAAGGGATGCGGATGTTCGAGGAAGAAAACGCGCAGTGGGGCCTGGTGCATGCCCTGGTACTGGACGG
Organism: Pseudomonas sp. SIMBA_041; assembly: GCF_046535095.1. NCBI lineage: Bacteria > Pseudomonadati > Pseudomonadota > Gammaproteobacteria > Pseudomonadales > Pseudomonadaceae > Pseudomonas > Pseudomonas sp. SIMBA_041. The sequence continues at coordinate 361,193 of NZ_JAWRXJ010000006.1, read as the reverse complement.
TAAAGGCAGTGCGCGTTCGATAGCCCGGACTGAACTCGATGACTTGCAGCTTCAGGCCCATGAGAGCCTGTGGCTGCATTGGGATCGCAGTCATCCGCAAACCCAGACCTGGCTGCGTAAAACCAGCGGTCTGAGTGAATTCAGTTGCGACCTCCTGCTCGAAGAAAATACCCGACCGCGTCTTCTACAGCTTTCGGACAGCGAACTGCTGCTATTTTTGCGTGGGGTCAATTTGAATCCCGGCGCAGAACCGGAAGACATGGTTTCGGTGCGGATTTTCGCCTCGGCCAAGCGGGTTATTTCCCTGCGCTTGCGTCCATTGCGCGCCACCGATGAATTGTTGGTGCAGCTCGCCGACGGCAAAGGGCCGAAAACCGCGTCCGAACTCGTCCTGTATATGGCGCAGTACCTCACCAATAAAGTGCAGGATCTGGTCAGTTGCCTCTCGGAAGTGGTCGATGAGGAAGAAGAAAAACTGGATGCCGACGAACGGTATACTCCCGAGCACGGCGCCATATTGCAGATCCGTCGCAGGGCAGCGGCGCTGAAACGTTTTCTTGCACCTCAGCGGGATATTTTCGGGCAACTGACGCGTATAAAATTGCCCTGGTTTGTCGAAGACGATGGCGATTACTGGAACGAATTGAACAACAGCCTGACCCGCTACCTTGAGGAGCTGGAATTGACCCGGGAGCGGGTGGGGCTGGTCCTCGAGGCTGAAGACAGACGTTTGAGCGTGCGCATGAACCGCACGATGTACCGCTTCGGGATCATCACCGGGATCTTTTTGCCGATGAGTTTCCTGACCGGTCTTTTGGGGATCAACGTCGGTGGTATTCCGTTCTCGGCGAGCCCGTATGGCTTCCTGATTGCGTGCCTGATGATGGTCTCGGTGGCGCTCGGGCAGTGGTGGTTATTTCGACGTTTGCGTTGGGTGTGAGCATGCGTCATGTGACCCGGGCAAATTTGATCGCGTCTTTCACAGACATCACGAGAGGTGCGTATGCACGATCCGTTTGAACAGTCTTTGCGCGACATGCTCAATGCATCACCGTCCACCCGGGACGACGATGCGTGCCTTGGGCGTGTACTGAAAACCGCCAATCGCCAGGTCGGCGCTGGCGATCTGTTCAGCCTGCTGGGCCGCTGGTTGCCCGCGCTGATGATTGCCCTCAACAACGGCTCGGCCCACGTCGCGCCAGTCTCCCGCCACCGTAAACCTACCGTTCGCACTGCTGATAAGGCTGATTGAATATGGAACTTGATCTCTGGACTCAGAGCCTCGTCACTGCAATGACTGCGTTATGGACAAAGGTTGCGAACTTCATTCCGAACCTGTTCGGCGCATTGGTTGTGCTGCTGTTGGGTTTTGTCGTGGCGAAACTTTTGGACACTTTATTGTCCAAGCTGCTCGCCAAGCTGGGTCTCGATCGCCTGATGGGCGGCACCGGTCTGACTAAATTATTGTCCCGGGCCGGCCTTCAAGTACCGATATCGACCTTGATCGGCAAGATCGTCTATTGGTTCGTCCTGCTGATTTTTCTGGTTTCTGCAGCAGAATCCCTTGGACTTGAACGAGTTTCAGCTACGCTGGATATGCTGGCTTTGTATCTGCCCAAGGTATTTGGCGCAGCGCTGGTGTTGCTGGTGGGTGTGTTGCTGGCGCAATTGGCCAATGGGCTGGTGCGCGGCGCGGCAGAAGGCGTAGGGCTGGACTATGCTTCGGGGTTGGGACGAATTGCTCAGGGCCTGGTGATAATCATCAGTATCTCGGTAGCGATCAGCCAGTTGGAGGTCAAGACAGACCTGCTCAACCATGTGATTGTCATCGTATTGATCACCGTTGGTCTGGCGGTTGCGCTGGCCATGGGGCTGGGAAGCCGGGAAATTGCCGGTCAGATTCTTGCGGGAATCTATGTGCGTGAGCTGTATCAGGTTGGGCAACAAGTGCGTGTTGGCGAGGTCGAAGGTCAGATCGAAGAGATCGGCACGGTTAAAACCACATTGCTGACCGATGAGGGTGAGCTAGTCTCTCTCTCCAATCGGATTCTCTTGGAGCAGCATGTGAGTAGCCGCTAACCCGGCAAACCCTGCTAATGTATGCCGCCGCGAATTGCCCCGAAAGGGCAGCGGCGGACATTGACCTGACTGTCGGCCCGACTTGTTTTGAATAAAGCTCAATCGCTCTCCACGCGCTACGACCCCCGCGAGCTCTCTGATGAGGAGTTGGTCGCGCGCTCGCATACCGAGCTGTTTCACGTAACGCGCGCCTATGAAGAACTGATGCGGCGTTACCAGCGAACATTATTTAACGTCTGTGCCCGATACCTTGGGAACGATCGCGACGCAGACGATGTCTGTCAGGAAGTGATGTTGAAGGTGCTGTACGGCTTGAAGAACTTCGAGGGGAAATCGAAGTTCAAGACATGGCTATATAGCATCACGTACAACGAATGCATCACACAGTATCGGAAGGAACGGCGAAAGCGTCGCTTGATGGACGCTTTGAGTCTGGACCCCCTTGAGGAAGCGTCTGAAGAAAAGGCGCCGAAACCCGAGGATAAGGGTGGACTTGATCGCTGGCTGGTGTATGTAAACCCGATTGACCGTGAAATTCTGGTGCTACGTTTTGTCGCAGAGCTGGAATTTCAAGAGATCGCGGATATCATGCATATGGGTTTGAGTGCGACAAAAATGCGGTACAAACGTGCTCTTGATAAATTGCGTGAGAAATTTGCAGGCATTGCTGAAACTTAGTTCAGCGCAAATATCTCTTACGTGTAGGCTAGTTCTGATAGACTAGCCGCCGAGTTGTCCCCCGGTTTGAGGGACTGCTTTACAATCACCAGATGGGGATTTAACGGATGAAACTGAAAAACACCTTGGGCTTGGCCATTGGTACTCTTATTGCCGCTACTTCGTTCGGCGTTCTGGCACAAGGCCAAGGCGCAGTTGAAGGCGAGCTCAACTACGGGAAGAAGTACAACGACAGCGTTAAGAACGTTGAAGACGGCTACACTCCTGGCGCCTCCATCGGTTACTTCTTGACCGACGACGTATCGTTGAACCTGACCTACAATGCTGACGACCACACCCGTTCGAACAACGGTACCGGTTCTCAGAAAATTGAAGGCGACCAGTTCGGTCTGAACGCTCAGTACCACTTCAACAACGCTGGCGACGCTCTGCGTCCTTACGTTCAAGGTGGCGTTAAGCACGGCAGCATGACCAACGTAGCCGCTGATGGCCACACCGGTCGTGACCAGTCGACTTTCCTGACTGCTGGCGCTGGTCTGAAGTACTACTTCCTGGAAAACGTCTACGCTCGTGCTGGCGTAGAAGCTGACTACAAACTGGACAACGGCAAGTGGGACTACATCCCATCCGTTGGTCTGGGCGTGAACTTCGGTGGCGGCAACAAGCCAGTCGCTGCTGCTCCAGCTCCAGAAGTCTGCTCCGACAGCGACAACGATGGCGTTTGCGACAACGTTGACAAGTGCCCAGACACCCCAGCCAACGTAACTGTTGACGCTGATGGCTGCCCGGCAGTTGCTGAAGTTGTTCGTGTTGAGCTGGACGTGAAATTCGACTTCGACAAGTCGGTAGTCAAGCCAAACAGCTACGGCGACATCAAGAACCTGGCTGATTTCATGAAGCAGTACCCATCCACCACCACTACTGTTGAAGGTCACACTGACTCCGTCGGTCCTGACGCTTACAACCAGAAACTGTCCGAGCGTCGTGCAAACGCCGTTAAACAAGTTCTGACCAACCAGTACGGTGTTGAATCGTCCCGCGTTCAGTCGATCGGCTACGGCGAAACTCGCCCAGTTGCTGACAACAAAACTGAAGCTGGCCGCGCTGTAAACCGTCGCGTAGAAGCGCAGGTTGAAGCCCAAGGTAAGTAATTACCCGCCGCTCTGAGAAAAGCCCGGCTTAGGCCGGGCTTTTCTTTGTCTGCGATTTGGTGAACCGGGATGTGTCAGGCGCGTTGATATCCGACGTTAATGTCGACGGACAGGGCCTCTTCGCGAGCAGGCTCGCTCGCACAGTTGCCGGCAACTGCTCCAATCACCAGGATGGCCGGGCTTTTCAACGCGAAGGCCAAGGCATCTTCTTCCATCGCCATCAGGCTGCTCCGACATTCCCGTTGATGCGGCAACGATGCATTTTCGATCATCGCCACCGGCGTATCTGCTGACATTGCGCCCGCCAGCAGTTGCTCACGGATCTCGCTGAGCTTCGCAACACCCATGTAGATCACCAGCGTCGTGCCACCTTGAGCGAGCGCTTGCCAGTTCAGGCTGCTGCCATCCTGAGTGTGGGCGGTCACCAGCGTCACGCCTCGCGCGACACCGCGCAGGGTCAACGGAATATCGCATTGAGTCGCGCCAGCCAGGCCGGCGGTGATGCCATTGACCAGCTCGGCCTCGACCCCGCGCTCACGCAACCACTGCGCTTCTTCACCGCCACGCCCGAAGATGCACGGGTCACCCCCCTTGAGCCGCACGACGCATTTGCCCTGACGGGCATAACGCAGCATCAAACGATGAATGAATTCCTGTGGCGTAGAGCGGCAGCCACCGCGTTTACCCACCGGAATAATGCGCGCGCCGGGGCAGTGCTCAAGCACCGCGTCGTTGACCAGATCGTCGATCAGCACCACATCCGCTTCTCTCAACGCTCGAACAGCTTTAAGGGTCAGCAATTCAGGGTCACCGGGACCCGCGCCCACCAGCCAGACTTTTGCGTTCATTGTGTTTTCCTCACGAGATGATGGCGACCGGCTGCGCGGTGGCGGCCAGCAAACGCTTGATTTCCGGGACGCAGGAGCCGCATTGCGTGCCGCAACCCAATTCCTGTTTCAAACCCTGCAAGTCCAGGCCGCGGCGGATGCCGGCGCAGACCGCGTTTTGGCTGACGTTTTTGCAGTTGCACAGGGTTTTGTTGCCGATGGCTTCGGCGTCGACCTGGCCCGGCGGTGCACTCAGTGGGGCGAGCAGCCAGCGTCGCAGTTGTTCATCAGCGCGACCTTCGAGCCAGAGGTTTTGCAACCAGTGCCGGGCAAGGGTTTCACCCGCCAAGCGGATCGCGGTGATCCGTCCGTTCTCGATCCGCACGCGTTTACCGATGGAACGCCGTGGATCGTCGTAGGCCAGCACCGGACCGTCGTTGAGCCCCAGGCCTTGATCGATATCGCGCAGCAGTTGTGGGTCTGGCGCGGTGGCGTTGGCAGCGCGTATCAGCAGTGCAGGGCGCTCACGGCCTGCCAGGCTGAGACTGACGTAGGAAAACGCCTCGCAAAGGGGTCGTAGCGTCTCAAAATGCTGTTGGACATCACCCTCTACCAGCGCGAAAAGGTGCCAGGGCAACTGCACCGGTTCGAGGCGCACGCCACTGTGCTTGAGCTCAGGTTGTTTCGACAACGGGTCGAAGGCGGGCAGGGTGAGGCTGTTCACCCCCCCCTTGAAGAAACGGTCACCAAAATGCATCGGTAAAAAGGCTTGGCCCGGGCGCACGCTGTCGTCACTGGCGACCGGCACGATCACCGCGCCGCGGCGGCTTTTCAGGCTGATCAAATCCCCGGATTGCAGGCGATGCCGGCGCAGTTCATCCGGGTGCAGGCCCAACACGGCTTCGCTGACATGACCAAACAGCTGCGCCGAAGTGCCGGTGCGGCTCATGCCGTGCCATTGATCGCGCAGGCGACCGGTGATCAGCGTCAGCGGGAAACGTGCATCGCGCTGTTCCTTGGCGGCGCGATATGGATCAGCCACGAACTGCGCGCGGCCGCTCACAGTCGGAAAAACACCGTCGAGATAGAGACGTGCAGTGCCTGCGCTGGCGCCCGCAGGAAAGGGCCATTGTTGCGGGCCGAGCTTGTCGATCAATGCGTGGCTGATCCCGGACAAATCCAGATCCCGACCACGGGTCAGTTGTTTGTATTCGTCGAACACCTGCGCCGGGGTTTCAAAGGCGAACAGGCTGGTGGCTTCCGGGCGTAGACGTTTTTCCAGACGCTGTGCGAAATCCACGGTGATCGCCCAGTCCGGACGTGCTTCACCCGGTGCGACGATTGCCTGACGGACGTGGGAAATGCGCCGCTCGGAGTTGGTTACCGTACCGTCCTTCTCGCCCCAACTGGCGGCGGGCAACAACAGGTCGGCAAACCTCACGGTTTCAGTGGTGCGAAAGGCCTCCTGCAACACCACGAACGGGCAGGCTTGCAGTGCCGCGCGCACGGCCGTCTGATCGGGAAGCGACTGAGCGGGGTTGGTGCAGGCGATCCACAAGGCTTTGATCTTTCCGCTGCCCACCTGCTCAAACAACTCAATGGCCGTCAGCCCCGGGTTTTCCGGCAGTTGATCGACACCCCAATAAGCCGCCACGTCAGCGCGGTGCTCGGCATTGGCGGCATCGCGATGGCCCGGCAACAGGTTCGACAGACTGCCGGTTTCCCGGCCGCCCATGGCGTTCGGCTGACCGGTCAAAGAGAAAGGTCCTGCACCAGGACGGCCGATTTGTCCGGTCGCCAGGTGCAAATTGATCAGTGCGCTGTTCTTTGCACTGCCGGCGGTGGACTGGTTCAGCCCCATGCACCACAACGACAGGAAACTCGGTGAAGTACCGACCCATTCGGCGCATTGCTGCAGTTGCTCAACGCTGATTCCGCACAGTTGCGACACCATCTGCGGGGTGTAGTCGCGCACCAGAGTCTTCAGCTCGGGCAAGCCGTCGGTGTGGGCCTTGATGTAGTCGCGGTCGATCCAGTCTTCCCACAGCAGCAGGTGCAAAATCCCATGGAACAAGGCGACATCGGTCCCCGGAAGAATCGCCAGGTGCAGGTCAGCCAAATCGCAGGTGTCAGTACGACGCGGGTCGATGACGATGACTTTCATCTGTGGTCGGCGGGATTTGGCTTCTTCGAGGCGGCGAAACAGTACCGGGTGGGCGTAGGCCATGTTGCTGCCGACGATCATCACGCAGTCGCTCAATTCCAGGTCTTCATAGCTGCACGGTGGTGCATCGGCGCCCAGGCTGCGCTTGTAGCCGACCACCGACGACGACATGCACAGCCGCGAATTACTGTCGATGTTATTGGTGCCCACCAGCGCCCGCGCCAGTTTGTTGAAGGCGTAGTAGTCCTCCGTCAGCAACTGCCCGGAGATGTAGAACGCCACGCTGTCCGGGCCATGTTCGGCAATGGTTTTGGCGAAAACGCTGGCGGCGTGATCAAGTGCGGTGTCCCAGTCGGTGCGGCTGCGCGCCAGGCCTTTGCCCAGGCGCAGTTCCGGGTACAGCGCCCGTGCCGTCAAGTCGCCGGTCAGATGCAGGGTTGATCCCTTGCTGCACAATTTGCCGAAGTTTGCCGGGTGCGCCGGATCGCCGCTGACGCCGAGGATGCGCTCGCCGTCATGTTCGATCAGCACGCCGCAGCCGACCCCGCAATAACAGCAGGTGGACGCGGTGATCTGGCGGTCCATCAGCCTGCGTCCCGCAGGGCCAGCATCACTCGGCCATTTTCGACCCGCGCCGGGTGGTGATGGGCGCAGCCGATGTCCGGGGCCTGGGCTTCGCCGCTTTCCAGGTCGATTTGCCAGTTGTGCAACGGACAGGCCACTCGCTTGCCGTAGATCAAACCTTGGGACAACGGTCCGCCCTTGTGTGGGCAACGGTCATCGAGGGCGAACACTTCATCATCGCTGGTGCGAAAAATCGCGATGTCACCTTTGGGGCCGGCAATGATCCGCGAGCCCAGGGCGTTGATTTCTTCCAGTGCGCAGATATCCAGCCAGTTCATGCCAGCACCTCCAGGTTCTTCACGGGAATGACGTCGAATTCTTTTTTCAGCAATGGCTGCGTCAGGCATTCTTTCCACGGATCCTGTTCGAACGACAGCGAGAATTGCAGCCGGTCATTGAGCGCCTTGCGCCGTTCCGGGTCTTCCAGCACGGCTTTCTTGATGTGGTCCATGCCGACCCGTTGCAGGTAATGCACGGTGCGTTCGAGGTAGAAGGCTTCTTCGCGATAGAGCTGCAAGAACGCGCCGTTGTATTCGCGCACCTCTTCAGCGGTTTTCAATTTGACGAAAAACTCGGCGACTTCGGTTTTGATCCCACCGTTGCCGCCGATGTACATCTCCCAGCCGGAATCCACGCCGATGATGCCGACGTCCTTGATGCCTGCTTCCGAACAGTTGCGCGGGCAACCGGAGACGGCCAGTTTGACTTTGTGCGGCGACCACATGTTGAACAGGTCATGCTCCAGCTCGATGCCCAGCTGCGTGGAATTTTGCGTGCCGAAACGGCAGAACTCACTGCCGACGCAGGTCTTCACGGTGCGGATGGATTTGCCGTAGGCGTGGCCGGACGGCATGTCGAGGTCTTTCCAGACGCCCGGCAGGTCCTGTTTCTTGATCCCCAGCAAGTCGATGCGCTGACCGCCGGTGACCTTGACCATCGGCACGTTGTATTTGTCGGCGACGTCGGCGATGCGGCGCAATTCCGAAGGGTTGGTCACGCCCCCCCACATCCGTGGAACCACCGAGTAGGTGCCGTCTTTCTGGATGTTGGCGTGGGCGCGTTCGTTGATCAGGCGCGATTGCGGATCATCCTTGGCTTCGCCCGGCCAGGTGGAAATCAGGTAGTAGTTCAGCGCCGGGCGGCAGGTGGCACAGCCGTTCGGGGTGCGCCAGTTCAGGTAGCTCTGGGTGCCGGCGATGGTGAGCAGATGTTGTTCGCGAATGGCCTGGCGGATTTGCCCGTGGTTGAGGTCGCTGCAACCGCAGATGGCTTTTTCGCTTTTCGGCTTCACGTCTGCCGCGCCGCCCACGGTGTTGATCAGGATCTGCTCGACGAGGCCGGCGCAGGAACCGCAAGAGCTGGCAGCCTTGGTGTGTTTTTTCACCTCGTCGACACTGAACAGCCCGTGTTCCTGAATCGCCTTGACGATGGTGCCTTTGCACACGCCGTTGCAGCCGCAGACTTCGGCGGTGTCGGCCATGCTCATGGCCTTGTCCTGGCCCTGATGTCCTACGTCGCCTAATGCGTTTTCACCAAACATGAGGTGATCGCGGATCTCGCCAATGGCGTGATTCTCACGAATCTGCCGGAAATACCAACCGCCATCTGCCGTATCGCCGTACAGACAGGCACCGACCAGCACGTCATCCTTGATCACCAGTTTTTTGTAGACGCCACCGATCGGGTCGGAGAGGGTGATGGTTTCGGTGCCTTCGCCACCCATGAAGTCGCCGGCGGAGAACAGGTCAATGCCGGTGACTTTCAGTTTGGTCGACGTCACCGAACCTTGATAACGGGCGAAGCCCAATTGGGCGAGGTGATTGGCGCAAACCTTGGCTTGCTCGAACAGCGGTGCAACCAGGCCGTAGGCGATGCCGCGATGGCTGGCGCACTCGCCGATGGCGTAGACCCGTGGGTCGTAGGTTTGCATCGTGTCGTTGACCAGAATCCCGCGATTGCAGGGAATGCCGGATTTTTCCGCGAGTTCGGTGTTGGGGCGGATGCCGGCGGCCATGACCACCAGGTCGGCGGGAATGATGTCGCCGTTCTTGAATTCAACCGAGCCGACCCGGCCATTGCCGGCATCGTGCAGGGCCTGGGTTTGTTCGCAGAGGCGAAAGTGCAGGCCACGCGCTTCAAGGGCGGTTTGCAGCAACTGGCCGCTGGTCTTGTCGAGTTGTCGTTCCAACAACCATTCACCGAGGTGCACCACGGTCACGTGCATGCCGCGCAGCATCAAGCCATTTGCGGCTTCCAGACCGAGCAATCCGCCGCCGATGACCACGGCGTGCTTGTGGGTCTTGGCGGTGTTGATCATGGCCTGGGTGTCGGCGATGTCACGGTAACCGATCACGCCCTGCAAGGTGTTGCCCGGGATCGGCAGGATGAACGGGGTCGAGCCGGTGGCGATCAACAGGCGATCGTATTCGGCCTCGGTGCCGTCTTCGGCGATGACCCGGCGTTTGACCCGATCGATCTCCACCACTTTGCGGTTGAGCAGCAGCTTGATGTTGTTATCCAGGTACCAGTCGAGGTCGTTGAGCACGATCTCTTCGAACGTTTGTTCGCCGGCCAGTACCGGCGACAACAGGATGCGGTTGTAGTTGGTGTGGGGTTCGGCGCCGAAGACCGTGATGTCGTACAGCTCGTTGCTCAACTTGAGCAGTTCTTCCAGGGTGCGAACCCCGGCCATGCCGTTGCCGATCATCACCAGTTTTAATTTTTTCATCAGGTTCTCCGGGGGAGCGGTGACCCGCCTCATCAGGGCTTCAGGTCTGGCTCGACAAATTTTGCGCAAACAAAAAAAGGCGTCCCGCTAGTTGCCTAGCGAGGACGCCTTTGTCCTGGTCCCGTTCTCTCGGGAAGCGCAGTCTTCATCGTTGAAGGCTGGGCTTTATGTGTGGTGGAAAGGGTAATGCAGTGGTTGTGCCAAGTGCTTCAGGTGGCCGGATTTACTGGGTTTGGTCGAAGACTTGGAATGTGAAATAGGTTTTTTCGCACCGAATCAATGCGCGATGCCCGCATTTGGCGCGGATTCTGTAGCAGCAGACTTCGCCAGCGGCTACAGGGGATTTGAATCAGCGATGAAATACAAGAACCAGCAGCACCAGATTCAGCAGCAATGACATCAGCGCCAATGTCCGCCAAACTTTCAACGGCTCACGCTCCATCAACGGTCTGGGCCGCACGCTCAAGCTGCGCCGCTCGCCCTGTTCCAGCAGCAGCAACCATTCTTCCGCCGTTTCAAACCGCTGACCCGGATCCGCCACAACGGCACGTTCCAGGCATTGCGCAATCCATTCCGGCAAATCCGGACGATAGCGACTGGCGCTGACCGGTACACCAAACCGTGGTCGCTGGAACGCTTCGATTTCACCGTAGGGGTAATGCCCGGTCAGCAGGAAATACAGGGTCACGCCCACCGCGTACAGGTCTTGTTGCGGCGTCGGGATGTCCCCGCGAAAGGCTTCCGGCGCAAGGTAACTGGGCGTTCCAGGCAGGGCAGAGGTTTGATCCTCTGACAAGCCTGGGCAATACGCGAGGCCGAAATCCAGCAGACGTAATTCGCCGTCGTCACCCAGCAGCAGGTTTTCCGGCTTGATGTCGCGGTGCAGAATCTGCCGTCGATGCAGGAGGCCAACCGCGCGAAGCAGGCGCTCGGCCAGATCTTGCCATTGCGCCAAAGGCAGAGGTCCGACACGGGTGTGCAGAGCTGCCAGCGTCGTTCCGGAATATTCGCGCATCACGTAGTACAAATGCTGACGCTGACTGGCGGCATGGACTTCAGGAAAATGCCGTCCAGCCACGCGCTTGAGAAACCATTCCTCCGACAGCAACGCTTGCCCGGCCAGGTGATCGTCGTGCAGCGCGGCGGGCAAGGTTTTCAATAGCCAGGGTTGCTGTTGTCCGTCGCGAACCCGATAGAGCAGCGATTGCTGGCTCTGGCCGAGTATCCCGTCAACGTGCCAGCCTTCGAAGGATTGACCGGGTTTCAGCGCCGGTGGCAACGGCCATTGCTGTAAGTGAATCAGCGCATCACCAATGCTCGTTTCACCCAGGGCATCGACTCGTACCAGCAAGGCACTTGCGTTGTCCTGGCTGCCGGCCAGGTGCGCAGCGTTGACGAGGGTCTGTGCCGCGCTCTCCAGATCGGGCTGATCTCGCAGAATGGCGGCAATCGCGGTGTCACCCAGCACAGCCCAGATGCCGTCGCTGAGCAGCACGAAACTCTCATTCAGGCGCAATTCGCCATCGAGAAAGTCCAGCACCAGATGCTGATCCAGTCCCAGTGCCCGTTTCAGCACATGCTGCATGCCCGGCTGGTCCCAGACATGGTCCTCGCTGACGCGCTGCAATTGATCCGCGTGCCAGCGATACACCCGGCAATCGCCGACATGGGCCAGGGTAAAACGCCTGCCGCGCATGACCAATGCACTGACCGTGGTCAGCAGCGGTTGCCCGCCACCATTGGCCTGCAGCCAGCGATTTTGCGCCAGCAGCAGGCGGTCCAGTGCCTGAGCGACACCCCAGGTTTCCGGGGTGGCGTAATAGTCCAGCGCCAGCGCCTGCAAGGTCGAGCGGGCGGCGAGACCGCCGTCGGCGCATTGGCTGACGCCGTCGGCAATGGCGAATAAGTAGCCTTTGCTGGCCGCCAGCGCCGGGGCGGGCGTCACGAGGCGCAGGGCGTCCTGGTTTTCCTCGCGCGGGCCAATGGCGCTGGCTTCGGCAAAGCTCAGTTGCAGGCTCATTGAGGCCTCAGACCCGCGCCGCCGTCACAGCGGCCGAACCCCAGGTGGTTCTCCAGCGACGTTTTACCCCGTGCAGACCGAACCAGGCCAGGACGCCGAGGCTGGCGAACAACCACAGGGCCAGTTGATAACTGCCAGTGCTCTGTTTGATCGCGCCCATGCCTGCCGCCAGCGCAAAGCCACCGATACCACCGGCCATGCCGATCAAACCGGTCATCACGCCGATCTCTCGACGAAAACGCTGCGGCACCAACTGGAACACCGCGCCGTTGCCTGCACCCAAACCGAGCATGGTGCAGACGAAAAGCGCCAGCGCCGCGTAGGAATTCGGAAGATTGAAACCCACCGCTGCAATGCAGAGCGCCGCCACCGTGTACATCGCCAGCAGCGTGCGTATCCCGCCGAAGCGATCTGCCAGGGCACCACCCAATGGGCGCATCAGGCTGCCACCGAACACACAGGCCGCCGTGTAGTAACCGGCCGTCACCGGGCTCAGGCCGTACTGGTCGTTGAAATAGCCGGGCAGGGCGCTGGCCAGGCCGATGAAGCCGCCGAAGGTCACGCTGTAGAAAAACATGAACCACCAGCTGTCGCGATCGCCCAGGGCCTTGAAGTAGTCGGCCATCGACTTGGCTTTCGGCCGTTCCGGCGCGTTTTTCGCCAGCCAGGCAAAAACGATGAGTGTCAGGATCAGCGGGATCAGGGCGAAGCCGAACACGTTGCTCCAGCCGAACGCAGCGGCCAATACCGGAGCAATCAGTGCGGCAAGCACGGTGCCCGAGTTACCGGCACCGGCGATGCCCATGGCTTTGCCTTGATGCTGTGGCGGATACCACTGCGAGGCCAGCGGCAGGGCGACGGCGAAGGACGCCCCGGCCATGCCGAGGAACAGGCCCAGCACCAGCGCTTGCTCATAGCTGTGAATCCCGAGTTTCCAGGCGCCGAACAGCGCGCAGATGACAATCACCTGGCCTATCAGTCCGGCGGTTTTGGGCGATAGACGATCCGCCAGCATGCCCATGATAAAGCGCAGCACGGCCCCGGCCAGGATCGGCGTGGCTACCACCAGCCCGCGTTGTTGGGTGGTCAGGTGCAGGTCGGCGGCGATCTGCACGGCCAACGGGCCGAGCAGGTACCAGACCATGAAGCTCAGGTCGAAATAGAGGAAGGCCGCAAACAGTGTCGGCGTATGGCCGGATTTCCAGAAGCTTGAATTCATCGCGCACCTCAGCTGTGAAGAGTCTCGAGAAGGAGTCATGAGCTAGCAGGTGGGGCGCCTGTGGGCCGCACCACCGGCCCCGGGCTGTGGGGCCAAAACGAAAAAACGCCGCTACCGGATTCGCCAAGGGCAAATGAGGTGAGCGACGTCTTTGTCGTAGGTGGGGCAACCGCCGTTGGTTACCTGTGGTGATTACTTAGCCAGATTTGTGCCAGTTTCAGGAGATCGTTCCCACGCGGAGCGTGGTAATGCCGCCATGGACGCTCCACGTCCGCTTCAAGCTGTAACGAGGAGCGTGGGAACGATCGGTTACCCGAGCAACTCACTCATGGCAATGATCTGCTCGGCAACCTGGATCAACTTCTGTTGCCGGCTCATCGCCTGTCGGCGCATCAGGGTGTAGGCCTCTTCCTCGTTGCAACTTTTCATCTTCATCAACAGCCCCTTGGCCAGTTCGATGCGCTTGCGCTCGGCCAGTTGCTGGTCGCGGGCATACAGCTGGGCGCGCAGGGCCTGGTCACTTTCAAACCGCGCCATGGCCACGTCGAGAATCGGCTGCAGGCGCTGTGCGTGAATGCCTTCGACGATGTAGGCACTGACCCCGGACTTGATCGCCTGACGCATCACGCCGGGGTCGTGTTCATCGGTAAACATGACAATCGGTCGTGGCTGGTCACGGGTCACCAGCACCACTTGTTCCAGCACATCGCGGCTCGGTGACTCGGTATCGATCAGGATCACGTCCGGACGCACCGTTTCGACGCGTTCGGGCAGGTCGATGGTCAGGCCCGATTCGTCGATTACCTCGAACCCGGCTTCGGTCAGGGCGGCTTTCAGTCGACCGACTTTCTTCGCAGTGTCGTTGATCAGCAGGATACGCAGCATGTTCGCAGTCTCCTGTCAGCGCTGGGCGAATCGGTGCGAGCTGTCGCTCAGGGCGTGTAACTTGAAGCTGCGGGCATAACCGGCCGGGTCGGAACCGTCCCAGACTTTGCCGTCGATCAACTGGCTGCTGCGCATGTCCTGCCCCCGGATATCGACACCGACGGCACTGGCGGCTTCGCGGTACAGATCCAGTTGCTGGACCTGACGGGCCACGCCGAGGTAATCCGGATCGTCGCGCAACAAGCCCCAGCGCCGGAACTGGGTCATGAACCACATGCCGTCGGACAGGTACGGCACGTTGACCTCGCCGCCCGCATGGAAGCGCAACGCGTGCGGGTCCTGCCAGCGATGGCCCAGGCCGTCGGCGTAGTCGCCCAACAGGCGCGGTTCGATGCAGTCGAGGGGGGCGTCGAGGTAGTCGGGCGCGCTCAACAGTTGCGCGGTGCTGCGGCGGTTTTCCGTGCTTTGTTCAATGAACCGGCTGGCTTCCAGGATCGCCATCAGCAAGGCCCGCGCGGTGTTGGGATACTGCTCGACAAACGCACGGGTGCAGCCGAGGACTTTTTCCGGGTGATCGGGCCAGATGGTCTGGGTCGTCGCCAGGGTAAAGCCGAGATTCTGTTGCACTGCGCTGGCGGACCACGGTTCACCCACGCAAAAGCCATCGATACGCCCGGCTTGCAGGTGCGCGACCATTTGCGGGGGCGGTACCACCACGCTGTCGACATCTTGCAGCGGGTGGATGCCCTGACTCGCCAGCCAGTAATACAGCCACATGGCGTGGGTGCCGGTCGGAAAGGTCTGGGCGAAGGTGAGTTTCGGGCGAGATTGGTGCACGTGGCGCTCGAGTGCATCAGGACTGGTCACGCTCAGCGCCTGCAAACCGTGGGAGAGATTGATGCTCTGGCCATTCTGGTTCAGGCCCATCAGCACGGCCATGTCGGTCGAGGCCACGCCGCCGATGCCCAGATGGACGGCATAAATAAGACCATACAGGCTGTGGGCGGCGTCGAGTTCGCCGCTGACCAGTTTGTCCCGCAGGTTGGCCCAGGACGACTGGCGCTTGAGGTTCAGGGTCAGGCCGTAAGGCTGGGCGAACCCCTGAGTGGCGGCGACCACCACCGAGGCGCAGTCGCTCAGGGCCATGAAACCGAGGTTGATGTCGGTCTTTTCCGGGGCATCGCTGCCATTGACCCACGCCAGAGGGTTGGCTGGAACTTCAATCATCGATAAGCACCTTGCATAAAAAACGCCGTACCAGGCGCCTTGCCAGAGCAAGGGCCAGTGACGACGCCGTTGTCTTTCGACCCATTCCGCCGTTGGCATGAGTGCTGATACCGGTGGTGGTGCAAGGCATATGCCATCGCTCGCTGATTTTGTCGCGCGCCTCGCCTGCGGCCCCGATGCGCGGCTATAATTGCCGCCACTTTTCGTAGCCCAGAGTCAAACCCGCCCATGTACACCCTGGCCCGTCAGCTGTTGTTCAAACTTTCCCCGGAAACCTCCCACGATCTGTCTCTGGACCTGATCGGCGCGGGCGGACGTTTGGGCCTCAACGGCTTGCTGTGCAAGGCCCCGGCGAAAATGCCGGTGTCGGTCATGGGCCTGGACTTCCCGAACCCGGTGGGCTTGGCGGCGGGTCTGGACAAAAACGGCGCGGCCATCGACGGTTTCGCCCAGTTGGGTTTTGGTTTTGTCGAAATCGGCACCATCACCCCGCGTCCGCAACCGGGCAACCCGAAACCACGGATTTTCCGCCTGCCGGAAGCCGAGGCGATCATCAACCGCATGGGGTTCAACAACCTTGGCGTCGATCACCTGCTGGCGCGTGTAGCCGCCGCCAAATACAAGGGCGTGCTGGGCATCAACATCGGCAAAAACTTCGACACCCCGGTCGAGCGCGCGGTCGATGATTACCTGATCTGCCTGGACAAGGTCTACGCCCACGCCAGCTATGTGACGGTCAACGTCAGCTCGCCGAACACCCCGGGCCTGCGCAGCCTGCAGTTCGGCGATTCGCTCAAGCAGTTGCTCGCTGACCTGGCCACGCGCCGCGCCGAGTTGGCGTTGCGTCACGGTAAACATGTCCCGCTGGCGATCAAGATCGCACCGGACATGACCGACGAAGAAACCGCGCAGGTCGCACAAGCGCTGATTGAAACCGGGATGGACGCGGTGATCGCCACCAACACCACCCTGAGCCGCGTCGGTGTAGAAGGCATGGAGCACGGTGACGAGGCGGGCGGTCTGTCCGGCGCACCGGTTCGTGACAAGAGCACCCACACCGTGAAGGTGCTGGCCTCGGAGCTGGCCGGTCGCTTGCCGATCATCGCCGTGGGCGGGATCACCGAAGGCAAACACGCCGCAGAGAAAATCGCTGCGGGTGCGAGCCTGGTGCAGATCTACTCCGGCTTTATCTACAAAGGTCCAGCGCTGATTCGTGAGTCGGTAGACGCCATAGCCGCCCAGCGCTGACGTGTAGCAGCTGTCGAGCCTCGCAGGCTCGACAGCTGCTACACGGGAATTGTGTTTCGGCGAAAGACAGGCATAAAAAAGGGCTCCTCGAAGGAGCCCCTGGGCCGGAGCCCGCCGTCCGGATGGGACGTGCGTGGTTAATTCATTCAGTCATCAGATTGTCGTGTCGGAGTGTTAGGCCCTGTAAATTAGCCGACGGCGTGAAGTTCGTTGAGTCTGTGGATTCCCGCAGTGCCGGTCATACCGTCCCAGTTGTCGCCGCGTCCCTCGCGCCAGCCGTTAATCCAGGCTTGGCGTACTGACGGTAGAGTAAATGGGCAAAGCTCACGGGATTTGCCACCAACGCCATATTGATATCCGCGCAAAAATGCTCTTTCCAACGGATCACGCTTAAGTCTTCTCATAGGGTGTTGCCCTCACTTGTTGACTGTATTTATCGCGTAGACCTCAATCGAGGTCTGGCAGAAAAAAACTTCTGCCGTTGGGGCCCGCTGCCGGCGTCGCGAGCCAAGGTGTCGACGTCGTTGCGGCGTCAACCTGTGTTGAGTTCTAACCAATGCGTCACATCGAGGGAATGATCGTTTTGTCATAAGGACGTAACCATAAAGATGCTATGGCCATAAGTAACACGATGTTTGCCCGTGTTTATTGGCCAAAGCCCTGTATGATCGGCCCCCCGCAGGATGACGGGGTTAATCCTTTAGTGAGAATGACTTCTGTTGCGCAGAAGCACTATTCGACGAAGGGTCGACTTATGAGATTTTGTTGCATCAACTTTTTTATCTGCCTGTGCATCTAAGCTCTTCTAACCTGAGCAGCACAGGTGGGACGGCACACCTTCGTGCCACGCGGGCGCTCTTTTAGAAAAGCGCCTGATTGAAAACCGGATCGGCAATGCGTTGTCGGTTCACTTAGCTAAAGGCTCTGAAATTCCAATGTCCGATCAATTCGAAATCTTCCTCACTTGCCCCAAAGGCCTTGAAGGCCTGCTGATCGAGGAAGCCGTCGGGCTTGGCCTTGAAGAAGCACGTGAGCACACCTCTGCCGTGCGCGGCATGGCGACCATGGAAACCGCTTATCGCCTGTGCCTGTGGTCACGTCTGGCGAACCGGGTGTTGCTGGTGCTCAAGCGTTTCCCGATGAAAGACGCTGAAGACCTGTACCACGGCGTGCTGGACATCGAGTGGCAAGACCACATGCTCAACGACGGCACCCTGGCCGTCGAGTTCAGCGGTCATGGCTCGGGCATCGACAACACTCACTTTGGTGCCCTGAAAGTCAAAGACGCCATCGTCGACAAACTACGCACCCCGCAAGGCGACCGTCCGTCGATCGACAAGCTCAACCCGGACCTGCGTATTCACCTACGCCTGGACCGTGGCGAAGCGATTCTGTCCCTCGACCTGTCCGGTCACAGCCTGCACCAGCGTGGTTATCGCTTGCAGCAAGGCGCGGCGCCGCTGAAGGAAAACCTCGCGGCCGCGATCCTGATCCGTTCCGGCTGGCCACGCATTGCGGCCGAAGGCGGCGCGCTGGCTGACCCGATGTGCGGTGTCGGTACGTTCCTCGTTGAAGCAGCGATGATCGCCGCCGACATGGCGCCGAACCTGCGTCGCGAGCAATGGGGCTTCACCGCCTGGCTCGGTCACGTCCCGGCGCTGTGGAAAAAACTTCACGAAGAAGCCACCGAGCGCTGTGCGGCCGGCCTGGCCAAGCCACCGCTGTGGATTCGCGGTTACGAAGCCGACCCGCGCCTGATTCAACCGGGCCGCAACAACGTCGAGCGTGCCGGCCTGAGCGAGTGGATCAAGATCTACCAGGGCGAAGTCGGTACGTTCGAGCCGCGTCCGGACCAGAACCAGAAAGGCCTGGTCATCTGCAACCCGCCGTACGGCGAGCGTCTGGGCGATGAGGCGAGCTTGCTCTACCTCTACCAGAACCTCGGCGAACGTCTGCGTCAGGCCTGCCTGAACTGGGAAGCCGCGGTGTTCACCGGCGCCCCGGACCTGGGCAAGCGCATGGGCATTCGCAGCCACAAACAGTATTCGTTCTGGAACGGCGCGTTGCCGTGCAAGCTGCTGCTGATCAAGGTCACGCCCGACCAGTTCGTCACCGGCGAACGTCGCACCCCGGAACAGCGTCAGGTCGAGCGCGAGCAGGCTGAAGTCGAAGTCGCCGACAACGACGTGGCACCGGGCAAGTACGAGAAGTACAACAAGAACGGCAATCCGATCAAACCGGCCCCGGTGGTGATCGAGCAACCGCGCTTGAGCGAGGGCGGGCAGATGTTTGCCAATCGCCTGCAGAAAAACCTCAAGGCGTTGGGCAAGTGGGTCAAGCGTGAAGGCATCGACTGCTATCGCGTGTATGACGCCGACATGCCGGAATACTCCATGGCCATCGACCTGTATCAGGATTGGGTCCACGTCCAGGAATACGCCGCGCCGAAATCCATCGATCCGGAAAAAGCCTCGGCCCGCATGTTCGATGCCCTGGCCGCGATTCCGCAGGCCTTGAACATCGACAAGAGCCGTGTGGTGGTCAAGCGTCGCGAACGCCAGAGCGGCACCAAGCAGTACGAGCGTCAGGCTGCGCAGGGCAAGTTCGTCGAAGTCAATGAAGGTGGCGTGAAGCTGCTGGTCAATCTCACCGACTACCTCGACACCGGGCTGTTCCTCGACCACCGCCCAATGCGCATGCGCATTCAGAAAGAGGCGGCCGGCAAGCGCTTCCTCAACCTGTACTGCTACACCGCAACGGCCAGTGTTCACGCGGCCAAGGGCGGCGCACGCACCACCACCAGCGTTGACCTGTCGAAAACCTACCTCGACTGGGCGCGTCGTAATCTGTCGCTGAACGGTTTCTCTGACAAAAACCGCCTGGAGCAGGGCGACGTGATGGCCTGGCTCGAGGCCTGCCGTGACGAGTACGACCTGATCTTCATCGATCCGCCGACGTTCTCCAACTCCAAACGCATGGAAGGGATCTTCGACGTGCAACGCGATCAGGTGCAGTTGATCGACCTGGCCATGGCGCGTCTGGCACCCGGTGGGGTGTTGTACTTCTCCAACAACTTCCGCAAGTTCACCCTTGAGGAAAACCTCGCCGAGCGTTACGCCGTTGAAGAAATCACCGCCCAGACCATCGATCCGGATTTCGCCCGTAACGGTAAGATCCACCGTGCCTGGAAAATCACTGC
Organism: Pseudomonas sp. SIMBA_041; assembly: GCF_046535095.1. Lineage (NCBI taxonomy): Bacteria > Pseudomonadati > Pseudomonadota > Gammaproteobacteria > Pseudomonadales > Pseudomonadaceae > Pseudomonas > Pseudomonas sp. SIMBA_041. The sequence continues at coordinate 341,144 of NZ_JAWRXJ010000006.1, read as the reverse complement.
GCGTTGACACTTGAGCTGATTGGATCCACAGAGCCTTGATTTTTAAAGGCTCTTGGGTCATTTCAGTGCTGGCCAAATTAGTGGCTAATGGCTATAACTCACTCATGGCCAATGGGCTTTTCCGGCACCTGGCATTGTGAGTTGCCTTTATGTCGTTTCAGGCCGTACGCCCCAAGATCCTGGGTTTTATCAGCGAAGATGTGTCGGCCTGGCTGGTCGCGTTGCTGGTATTGCTCATGGGCGGCGTGCTCACCGGGTTACTGGCCTGGTCGACGGTCAATGTGTTTCACCATCAACTCAAACAACGCTTTCAACTGCTGGCCAGTGAGCGTTACAGCCGCATTGAAGAACGTTTCGAAGACCAGGAGCAGCGCCTCGACGGTCTGCGCCGGTTCTTCGTCAATTCCGACTCGGTCTCCCGCGAGGAGTTCGACGGTTACACCCAACCCCTGTTGCACCGAACCCAGGCCTATTCCTTCGCGGCCCGAGTGACTCGTGCCGAGCGCGCGGCATTCGAACAAAAGGTGCGGGACGAGGGCTTCAGCAATTTCACCCTTCGTGAGCTCGACGGCAACGGTCAACTGCAATTGGCCGCCGAGCGCGATGAATACGTGGCGGTGCTGTACAGCCAGACGCAAAGTCGACTGGGCTCGCCGCTGGGGTACGACTTGCTGGCCCAGCCGATGCGCCGCGCCACCCTTGAGCGGGCGGACAAACTGGGCACCATGGCGGTGTCGCAGCCCATGCATCTGGTCAGCATCGAGCCGGCCTATGCGCGCGGCGTGCTGTTGGTGGCCCCGGTGATGCCGCGTAACTCATCCAGCGCAGCGGGGGTAAAACCCTCCGGTTATGTGATGGCGGTGATCAGCATGCGCCAGCTGTTGGCCGATGGATTGCCGGACGCCAACTACGACTATCTTTCGGTGCGCATTCTCGACTTGTCGATCGACGAGCAGCACGAAGTGCTCTACGAGTCTTTCAACTCACCGGCGGCCAGTGATTTGTCCGCGAGCCGGCTGTTGCGATTGGCCGATCACGATTATCAGGTTGACATCACGCCGAGCGAAGCCTTTGTAAAAGCCAATCATTCCTCGGTGATGCCCCTGATGGTGCTGGGCGGTTTGCTCAGCCTGCTGCTCAGTGCGTTGCTGTATGTGCTGGTCAGTCAGCGTCAGCGCGCACTGAAAATGGTGGAGCAACGCACCCAGGAACTGCGGGCCCGTGAGCAAGAGTTGCGTGGCACCCACGGCCAGTTGCGCGGCGTGCTGAATGCGGCGACTCAGGTGGCGATCATCGCCACAGACCTGCGCGGGGTCATCAGCACGTTCAACGCCGGCGCCGAGCAGATGCTGGGTTACGCCAGCGTGGACGTCGTGGGGCATATGACCCTGGAAAACCTGCACTTCCCCCGGGAACTGGTAGCGCGGGCCGCGGAGTTGAGTGCGCGGTATGGCAAACCGATTCCGACCTGTCAGGCGATGTTGGTCGAAGGGGACGAAGAGGGCGGTAGCGAGGCGCGGGAGTGGACGCTGGTACGCAGCGATGGCAGCCATTTGGCGGTGAACATGCTCGCCACCCCGGTGCTCGACGAGCAGGGGTTGTGGGTCGGTCACCTGGCGATCTGCATCGACATTACCGAGCGCAAGCGTGTGCATGAGGCGCTCGCGGCACGGGACCTGTTGTTGAAGAAACTCAGCGCCCATGTGCCTGGTGGCATCTACCAATTCAAGATGGAATTCGACGGCCGCTTCAGTGTGATCTATGCCAGCGACGGTATTCGCGAGATCTACGAGCTGGAACCGGACGTGCTGCTGCTCAATGCCGAAGCGATCTTCACGCGCATTCACCCACAGGACACGACCCGGGTCCGTGCCTCGATCCGCGCCTCGGCGGACACCCTCAGTCCGTGGCGCGAGGAATACCGCGTGCAACTGCCCATGCGCGGCCTGCGTTGGGTTCGCGGTGAGGCAACGCCCGAAGAGCTGCCCGGTGGCGGGGTGCTCTGGCATGGCTACATTTCCGACATCTCTGACCTGAAACGAGTGGAAGAGGAGCTGCGGGCGCTGTCGATTACCGATTCGCTGACCGGGATTCACAACCGCCGTTATTTCCAGGAGCGCCTGACCACCGAAATGGCGAGGGTCCAGCGTGGCGTGGGCGAGTTGTCGGTGATCATGCTCGACATCGACCACTTCAAACGCATCAATGACCAGCATGGCCACGCCGTGGGGGATCGGGTGTTGCAAGCCGTGTGTGAGCGCATTGGTCATCGGCTGCGGCGCACGGACGTGTTCTGTCGCCTTGGGGGAGAAGAATTCATGGTGCTCTGCCCGGACACCGACCGCGAGCAGGCGCACGTGCTGGCCATGCAGTTGTGGCAAGGGCTGCGCAGTTCACCGATTGACTGCGTGGGGTTCGTTACCGCGAGTTTCGGGATCGCCAGTTGGCGCGTCGGGGAGGGCGCGGATGCGCTGTTGCTGCGAGCGGATTCGGGGGTGTATGCGGCGAAGCAGGCGGGACGTGATCGGGTCGAGGCCCAGAAAACCTAAGGCCTGACACACAACCCTTGTAGGAGTGAGCCTGCTCGCGATAGCGGTTTATCAGTCAACCTCTGAGTTGAATGTTAGACCGCTGTCGCGAGCAGGCTCGCTCCACAGGTGATCTCCAGTGTCTGGAGGATCGGGTTAGAGCACCGACGCCGTGTCTGGCAGTTTCGGTTGGCGATAGAGGTCCAGCAGCACTTGATCCAGTACCGACGACGCGCCAAACGGTGCCTTGTCATTGAGGATCGCCACGACTGCCCACGTGTTGCCATTGACGTCGCGGCTGAAGCCGGAGATGGCGCGTACGGTGTTCAGGGTGCCGGTCTTGACGTGAGCTTCGCCGCGCATCGCGGTGGTCTTCAGGCGTTTGCGCATGGTGCCGTCGGTGCCGGCAATCGGCATCGAACTGATGAACTCGGCAGCATACGGGCTATGCCACGCGGCTTGCAGCATCGCTCCCATTTCACGGGCGCTGACGCGTTCTGCGCGGGACAGGCCGGAACCGTTCTCCATCACCAGGTGCGGTGCGGTAATGCCTTTCTTCGCCAGCCACTGACGTACTACGCGCTGGGCAGCCTTGGCATCGTCACCATCGGCATCGGTACGGAATTTCTGGCCCAGGCTCAGAAACAGCTGCTGCGCCATGGTGTTGTTACTGTATTTGTTGATGTCGCGGATGATTTCCGCCAGATCCGGCGAGTAAGCCCGGGCCAGAAGTTTTGCATTGCCCGGAGTGGCCGCCAGCACGTCCTTGCCCTGAATGCTGCCACCGAGCTCCTTCCAGATGGCGCGCACGGCGCCGGCGGTGTAGGTCGCGTGGTCAAGCAGCGACAGATAGGTCTGCGAGCTGCAGCCATCGCCCAACTGGCCGCCGACCGTTACGGTCATGCTGCCATCCGGCTGGGTCACCGGGTTGTAGCGCACACCGCCAGTGCACTGCTTGGAATTGACGGCCTTGACCTGGTTTTCGATGCGAATGCTGGCAATCGGCGGTTCCACCGACACCAATACCCGACCGCCGTCGTTACGCGCGACAAAACGCAGGGCCTTGAGGTTGACCATCAGCGAGTCGGGTTTGACCAGGAACGGCTTGTTCTCGTCATTGCCGTCGTCATTGAATTCGGGCAACTGCGGTTGTACGAAGAAACCGCGGTCCAGCACCAGGTCGCCGGTGATTTGCGTCACGCCGTTGGCGCGCAGGTCACGCATCAGCAGCCAGAGCTTCTCCATGTTCAGCTTCGGATCGCCGCCACCCTTGAGGTAGAGGTTGCCATTGAGAATGCCGCCGCTGAGGGTGCCGTCGGTGTAGAACTCGGTTTTCCACTGGTGGTTCGGGCCGAGCATTTCCAGCGCGGCATAGGTGGTGACCAACTTCATGGTCGAGGCCGGGTTGACCGAAACGTCCGCGTTGTAAACGGTCGGCGTGCCCGGCCCGGTGAGCGGGATCATCACCAGTGACAGGGCGTTGTCCTGCAACTTGCTGGCCTTGAGGGCTTTTTCGACGTTAGGCGTGAGCGCAGTGTTGATCGGGGCGGCGGAGACGGAGAGGGCCAGCGGAAGAATGAAACTGGCCAGCAACAATGGACGCAAAGACTTGATCATGTGTAATAAAACCCTACAGCCGAGGGGGAAAAAGACGAGGGCATGGCGATAAAATCCCTCAGTGGTCATGAAAGTGTCGGCATTATGCCCCAAGGCTTGAAAGTGTGTGCCGTGCCATGGCCTTCTAATCTGCTATTTTTTTACCGGCGGTCAGCGATGCCCCCCAGAGAGTCGGGCAATTAGCGGCTTAAACTGCTAAAGTGCCGCCCGTTATTACTTATGAGGATTGTTCCAATGGCGACTAACCGTTCCCAGCGTCTGCGCAAAAAACTGTGCGTCGATGAATTTCAAGAGCTGGGTTTCGAACTGAACCTGGATTTCAAAGAAGATTTGGCTGATGAAGCCATTGATGCTTTCCTCGACGCGTTCCTGAAAGAAGCCATGGAAGCCAACGGTCTGGGTTATGTTGGCGGCGACGACTTCGGTCTGGTTTGCCTGCAGAAGCGTGGCTCGGTGTCCGAAGAGCAGCGCGCAGCTGTTGAAGCCTGGCTCAAAGGCCGCAGCGAACTGACCGAAGCAACCGTCAGCCCGCTGATCGACGTCTGGTACCCGGAAAAGCCGATCAATCCGGTAGCTTGATGTCATAGCTTTTTGTCTAAAAAAAGCGGCGACCCAAGGGTCGCCGTTTTTTTATGCCTGCTTTTTGCAGGTGCATGGCTTGGCCTGCGAAGTCGATGTCGGGTCCCTCAGCCCTTGCGCCAATTCAGAATCACCAGCGTCAACACCCCCGCGACAATCCCCCAGAACGCCGACCCAATGGAAAACAACGTCAGCCCCGACGCCGTGACCATAAAGGTGATCAGCGCCGCCTCCCGTTCCTTCACCTCAGTCATAGCAATGCTCAAGCCATTGATGATCGAGCCAAACAGCGCCAGCGCCGCAATCGACAGCACCAGTTCTTTCGGCAGCGCGGCAAACAACGCTGCCAATGTCGCGCCGAACACCCCGGCAATCCCGTAGAAAATCCCGCACCAGACCGCCGCCGTGTAGCGCTTGTTGCGATCTTCATGGGCATGCGGCCCGGTGCAGATGGCTGCGCTGATGGCCGCCAGGTTGATGCCGTGGGAGCCGAACGGTGCCAGCAGCAATGAGGCGATACCGGTGGTGGTGATCAATGGCGAGGCCGGCACGGTGTAACCGTCGGCGCGCAGGACGGCAATGCCCGGCATGTTCTGCGAGGTCATGGCCACCACGAACAGCGGAATGCCGATGCTGATGGTCGCAGCCAGCGAGAAGTGCGGCGTGGTCCAGACCGGCGTCGCCACTTCCAGGTGGAAACCACTGAAATCCAGCAACCCCATGAACCCGGACAATGCAGTGCCGATCAACAACGCGGCCAGCACGGCGTAACGCGGCGACAGGCGCTTGATCACCAGATAGGTGAAGAACATGCCCAGCACCAGCCCGGTGCGATGCTGGGCGGCGACGAAAATTTCGCTGCCGATCTTGAACAGAATCCCTGCCAGCAACGCAGCGGCCAGGGAGGCTGGAATCTTCTTCACCAGCCGTTCGAAGCTGCCGGTCAGGCCGCAGATCGTCACCAGCACTGCGCAGGTGATATAGGCGCCGATGGCTTCGCCATAACTGACACCGCCGAGGCTGGTGATCAGCAAGGCCGCACCGGGGGTCGACCAGGCAATGGTGATGGGCGTGCGATAACGCAACGACAGGCCGATCGAACATACCGCCATGCCAATCGAGATCGCCCAGATCCACGAGGAGATCTGCCCACTGGTCAGGCCCGCCGCTTGGCCGGCCTGGAACATCAGCACCAGGGAGCTGGTGTAACCGGTCATCATCGCGATGAAGCCGGCGACGATGGCCGACGGCGAGGTGTCGGCCAGTGGTCGGAGCTGCGTATGCGTGGCGTCGTTCATGACAGCGCTGTTCCTTTTATAAAGATGTCCGAAACGCCGGTGAACCCTGTGGGAGCCGAGCTTCCTCGCGATGGCGGTGGATCAATCGACACGTGTGTTGACTGCCCGGACGCCATTGCGAGCAAGCTCGGCTCCCACAGGGATTGTGTTCGAGCGGCAGATTTCAGGTTCAAGCCTAAACTCAAACGTAAGGGATCGTTGCAATACAGCGGAAGCGACAAACAGCCGTACAGTCGTGTTGCCACCCTCCATTGTGTACAATCGCGGTGTTTTTTACGCGATACTTGCCAGCGACCCACTGTGCCGTATTACAGTCACCGTCAATTCGCCGCAGTTCTCCCGACTCGAGTGCCCATGAACGAACAGTTGCAGCCCCTCAAAAAACAACCGCGAGCAGGTAAAGCCGGCCGCAGCGGGACCCAGGACGATATTGTCTACGCGCATATCTTCGAGGCCATCCTCGAACAGCGTCTGGCGCCCGGCACCAAGTTGAGCGAAGAAGCGCTGGGGGAAATTTTCGGGGTCAGTCGCACCATCATCCGCCGTGCGCTCTCGCGCCTGGCCCATGAAGGCGTCGTGCTGCTGCGTCCGAACCGTGGCGCGGTCGTCGCCAGCCCAAGCGTCGAAGAGGCCCGTCAGGTGTTCCTCGCGCGCCGTCTGGTGGAACGAGCGATCACTGAACTGGCTGTCCAACACGCGACCGCCGAGCAGATCGCCGAATTGCGCCAGATGGTCAACGACGAGCGCGACAGCTTCTCCCGCGGTGATCGCGGTGCCGGCATCCGTCTGTCGGGCGAATTTCACCTGAAACTTGCCGAAGCGGCGAAGAATGCGCCGCTGATCAGCTTCCAGCGCAGCCTGGTGTCGCAGACGTCGTTGATTATTGCCCAGTATGAAAGTGGCAACCGTTCGCACTGTTCCTACGACGAACACACCCAGCTGATCGACGCCATCGAAGCGCGCAACGGTGAGCTGGCGGTGAATTTGATGATGCATCACATGGATCACATCGACAGCAAACTCAACCTCGACGAAGAAAGTGCGTCGGATGATTTGCATGCGGTGTTCTCGCATTTGTTGCAGACCAAGAAGCCTGGGCGGCCAGCGGTCAAACTCTAAGGTAGACCGAGTCGAACCATCGCGGGCAAGCCCGCGATGACGGTCTCAAGAGCAATAAAAATCCCCCGCAACCATCGATTGCGGGGGATTTTTTATGCCCGGAAGATTTAGCGCTGATGCACCTGATTCCCCGCCGCATACGTCTGCAGAACAGCCCGGTCATCCCCCAGCGTCATCAACACAAACAACGTCTCGGCAATGTTGTTCGCCTGCTTCAAGCGATAGCTCAGCAACGGCGTGGCGTTGTAATCCAGCACGAGGAAGTCGGCATCGGTGCCCGGTTTCAAGGTGCCGATCTTGTCTTCCAGACGCAACGCGCGAGCACCGCCGAGTGTCGCCAGGTACAGCGATTTGAATGGGCTCAGACGCGCACCTTGCAGCTGCATGACTTTGTACGCTTCGTTCAAGGTTTGCAGGATCGAGAAGCTGGTGCCGCCGCCAACGTCCGTGCCCACACCGACATTCAGTTTGTGCTTCTCGGCCATCGGCAGGTTGAACAGGCCGCTGCCGAGGAAGAAGTTCGACGTCGGGCAGAACGCGATGGCCGAACCGGTTTCCGCCAGTCGCGCGCACTCGTCGTCGCACAGGTGCACGCCGTGGGCAAACACCGAACGCTCGCCGAGCAATTGATAGTGATCGTAGACGTCCAGGTAGCCTTTACGCTCCGGGAACAGCTCTTTGACCCATTCGACTTCCTTCAGGTTTTCGCTGATGTGCGTCTGCATGTACAGGTCAGGGAATTCGCTGAGCAACTGGCCGGCGAGGGTCAGTTGTTCCGGGGTGCTGGTCGGGGCGAAACGCGGGGTGACTGCGTAGTGCAAGCGACCCTTGCCGTGCCAGCGCTCGATCAGCGCCTTGCTTTCGACGTAGCTGGATTCGGCGGTGTCGGTCAGGTAGTCCGGCGCGTTGCGGTCCATCATCACCTTGCCGGCGATCATCCGCAGGTCGAGCTGTTCGGCAGCCTCGAAGAACGAGTTCACCGATTGCGGATGCACGCTGCCGAACACCAGCGCAGTGGTGGTGCCGTTGCGCAGCAGTTCCTTGATGAAAATATCGGCGACTTCGTCGGCGTGTTTCTTGTCGGCGAACTGGCTTTCACACGGGAAGGTATAGGTGTTCAGCCAATCGAGCAGTTGCTCGCCGTAGGCGCCGACCATGCCGGTTTGCGGCAAGTGAATGTGGGTGTCGATGAAGCCGGGGGTAATCAGCGCGTCCTGATAATGAGTGATTTCGATGTCGGCCGGCAGGGTCGGCAGCAAGTCGCTGGCGTGACCGAGCGCGCTGATCTGGCCGTTGTCGACCACCAGCAAGCCGTCTTCGAAATACTCGTACGAGGCTTCAATACCGACTTCGGCGGGGTCGGCAAGGCTGTGCAGGATGGCGGCGCGGTAAGCTTTGCGAGTCAAAGGCATGAGGGTTCTCGGTTTCTAAGGCTTATCAATGAGAGGCTTGGCTGCGGCGTGAAGCGGGCAGCAGTTTGGCAATCGATGATCCGGCGCTGGCGGTCTGCTGGCCGAAATTCGCGTTATAGGTGGCGATGATTTCGCCGGCGATGGAGATGGCGATTTCCACAGGCAACTTGCCTTTGACTTCGCCGATGCCCATCGGGCAGCGCATGCGTTGCACGACGCTGTTGTCGAATCCGCGGTCGCGAAGGCGGTGTTCGAACTTCACCCGTTTGGTCTTCGAGCCGATCAGGCCGAAGTAGGCGAAGTCGTTGCGCTTGAGGATCGCGGCGGTGAGTTCGAGGTCGAGCTGGTGATTGTGGGTCATGACGATGCAGTAACTGCCGGCGGGCAGCTCGTCGATTTCGTCCACCGGTTCTTCGCTGACAATCTTGCGCACGCCGTGAGGGATCTGTTCCGGGAATTCGTCGTCCCGCGAATCGATCCAGCGTACCCGGCAGGGCAGGCTGGCGAGCAGCGGCACCAAGGCGCGGCCGACATGACCGGCACCAAACACGGCGATCTGCGCCTGGACCTGGCCCATCGGTTCGAACAGCAACACGGTCGCGCCTCCGCAGCACTGGCCGAGGCTGGCGCCGAGGCTGAAGCGCTCCAGGTGGGTGTCCTGTTTGCCGCTGGCAAGCAGGTCGCGGGCGATCTGCATGGCCTTGTATTCCAGATGCCCGCCACCGATGGTGTCGAAGGCCTGGGTGGCGCTGATGACCATCTTCGAACCGGCATTGCGCGGCGTCGAGCCAAGCTCTTCGATGATGGTCACCAACACGCAGGGCTCACCCCGGGATTGCAGGTCGGCGAGGGCGTCGATCCAGTTGTACATAGTCACCTCGACATCGTTGTTGTTTGTACCGGCCTCTTCGCGGGCAAGCCCGCTCCCACAAGGATTGCATCGTACCTGTGGGAGCTGGTTTGCCTGCGATGGCCGCGACGCGGTCTTAGAGCGAAGCCAGTTCGGTTTCAGCTTCCACGGCTTTCACCGCCTTCAACTGCCGCATCTGCTCACACCCCCACAACACACGCTCCGGGGTCGCCGGCGCATCGATTTTCGGTTGATGCTTGTAGTCGCCAAGGCTCGCCACGGCGTCCTTGATCGCACACCACGAGGCGATGCCGAGCATGAATGGCGGCTCACCCACGGCCTTGGAATGGAACACCGTGTCTTCCGGGTTCTTGCGGTTTTCCACCAGCTTCACCCGCAGGTCCAGCGGCATGTCCGCCACGGCCGGAATCTTGTAGCTGGCCGGGCCGTTGGTCATCAGCTTGCCCTTGTTGTTCCACACCAGTTCTTCCATGGTCAGCCACCCCATGCCCTGAATGAAACCACCCTCGACCTGGCCGATGTCGATGGCCGGGTTCAACGAGGCGCCGACGTCGTGGAGGATGTCGGTGCGCAGCATCTTGTACTCGCCGGTCAGGGTGTCGACGATCACCTCGCAGCACGCTGCGCCAAACGCGTAGTAGTAGAACGGACGGCCACGCGCCTGACTGCGGTCGTAGTAGATTTTCGGGGTCTTGTAGAACCCGGTGCTCGACAGCGACACCTGAGCGAAATACGCCTGCTGGATCAGTGCTTCAAAGGTCAGGATGTGATCGCGAACCCGCACGTGACCGTTGTGGAATTCCACGTCTTCTTCGCTGACCTTGTAGTGCCGCGCGGCGAATTCGACCAGACGCTGCTTGATGATTTCCGCTGCGTTCTGCGCCGCTTTGCCGTTGAGGTCAGCACCGCTGGACGCGGCGGTCGGCGAGGTGTTTGGCACCTTGTCGGTGTTGGTTGCGGTGATCTGCACACGGTCCATTTCCACCTGGAACACTTGCGCCACGACCTGCGCGACTTTGGTGTTCAAGCCCTGGCCCATTTCGGTGCCGCCATGGTTCAAGTGGATGCTGCCGTCGGTGTAGACGTGAATCAGCGCACCGGCCTGGTTGAGGAAGCTCGCGGTAAACGAAATACCGAATTTCACCGGGGTCAGCGCCAGGCCTTTTTTCAGGATCGGACTGTTGGCGTTGTAGCGACGAATTGCTTCACGACGCTCGGCGTACTGGCTGCTTTCTTCCAGCTCGGCGGTCATTTCTTCGAGCATGTTGTGCTCGACGGTCTGGTAATAATGCGTGACGTTGCGCTCGGTCTTGCCGTAGTAGTTGGCCTTGCGCACCGCCAATGGATCGAGGGCCAGATGACGGGCAATCGCGTCCATCACTTCTTCGATGGCGACCATGCCTTGCGGGCCGCCGAAGCCACGATACGCGGTGTTCGACGCGGTGTTGGTTTTGCAGCGGTGACCGTTGATGGTCGCATCGCCCAGATAGTATGAGTTGTCGGCGTGAAACATCGCACGGTCGACAATCGACGCCGACAAGTCCGGCGAGCAACCGCAGTTACCGGCCAATTCCAGGGCGATGCCGTGCAGGCGGCCGGTGCTGTCGAAGCCGACGTCGTACTCGACGTAGAACGGGTGACGCTTGCCGGTCATCAACATGTCTTCGACACGCGGCAGGCGCATTTTGGTCGGCTGGCCGGTGAGGTGCGCGATCACGGCGCACAAACAGGCCGGGCTGGCGGCTTGCGTTTCCTTGCCACCAAAACCTCCGCCCATGCGGCGCATGTCGACCACGATTTTGTTCATCGACACATCAAGCACTTCGGCGACAAGCTTCTGCACTTCCGTCGGGTTCTGCGTCGAGCAGTAGACGATCATGCCGCCGTCTTCCGTCGGCATCACCGAAGAGATCTGGGTTTCGAGGTAGAAATGTTCCTGGCCGCCGATGTGCAGCGTGCCCTGGATGCGGTGCTCGGCAGTCGCCAAGGCACCCGCAGAGTCGCCGCGCTGATGGGTGTGGCTGTCGAGCACGAAGTGGCGTTTGCGCAGGGCTTCGACCACGTCCAGCACCGGCTCGAGATCTTCGTATTCGATGATCGCGGCCATCGCGGCCTTGCGTGCGGTTTCGAGGTCTTTCGCCGCCACGGCGAGCACCGGCTGACCGACGAATTGCACGTCATCAATCGCCAGCAGCGGGTCGCCCGGCAACAGCGGCCCGATGTCCTTCAGGCCCGGCACATCTTCATGGGTGATCGCGATGCGCACGCCTTCGAAGGCGTAGCAGGGCTTGGTGTCAATGCTGATGATTTTCGCGTGGGCGCGGTCCGACAGGCGTGCATAAACGTGCAGCTGGTTCGGAAACTCCAGGCGGTCGTCGATGTACTGCGCTTCACCGGATACGTGCTTGGCGGCGCTGTCGTGCTTGACGCTGCGGCCGACACCGGTGGTCAGGTCCTTGGCGAACAGTTCAGCCAGTTCGGCTTGGGTCTTCTCTACAGCGTGATGATTAGACATAAGCGGTCACCCGAGTCTCGATGTGCGGTGTTTGCAGTTCGATGAAGTATTTACGCAGCAGGTTTTGCGCGCTGAGCAGGCGGTACTCTTTGCTGGCGCGGAAGTCCGACAGCGGGGTGAAATCTTCGGCCAGTGCGGCGCAGGCGCGTTCGACGGTGGCGTTGTTGAACGGCGCACCGAGCAATGTTTTTTCGCAGGCACTGGCGCGTTTCGGAATGGCCGCCATGCCACCGAAGGCGACGCGGGCATCGGCGATCACACCGTTTTCCAGACGGATTTGGAACGCGGCGCACACAGCGGAGATGTCATCGTCCAGACGCTTGGACACCTTGTAGGCGCGGAACAGTTGTTCGGCGCGGGCCCGCGGCACGATGATCTTCTCGATGAACTCGCTTTCCTGACGCGCGGTGACCCGGTAATCGATGAAGTAATCTTCCAGGGCCAGGGTGCGCCGGGTTTCGCCTTTGCACAGGACGATTTGCGCGCCCAGGGCGATCAGCAGGGGCGGCGAGTCTCCGATGGGCGAGGCGTTGCCGATGTTGCCGCCGAGGGTGCCCTGGTTGCGGATCTGCAGCGAGGCAAAACGTTGCAGCAACTCACCGAAATCCGGGTACTCGGCCTTTAATGCTTCGTAGCAGTCGGAGAGGGCGGTGGCGGCGCCGATTTCCAGGCGATCATCGAAACGCTCGATGCGCTTCATCTCGGCGACGTTGCCGACGTAAATCATCACCGGCAAGGTGCGGTGGAATTGTGTGACTTCAAGGGCCAGGTCTGTACCACCGGCCAGCAGGCGCGCCTGTGGATAAGCGTCATAGAGGTCGGCCAGATCGGCGACGGTCAGCGGCACCAGGCAGCGCTTGTCGCCACTGTTGAGCTCGCCGATGGACGTTGGGGCAATCGCTTTCAAGCGCGCGATGGTATCGGCTTCACGCGCATCGAACTGGTCCGGTTGCTTGCCGCAGCAAGACTGTTCGGCGGCTTGCAGGATCGGCCGATAACCGGTGCAACGGCACAGATTGCCGGCCAGCGCTTCGTGCGCCTTGTGGGAATCCGGTGCGTCGCTGTTCTTTTGCAGGGCGAACAGCGACATGACGAAGCCCGGGGTGCAGAAGCCGCATTGCGAACCGTGGCACTCGACCATGGCTTTCTGCACGCTGTGCAGTTCGCCCTGATGCTTGAGGTCTTCGACGCTGATCAATTGTTTACCGTGCAACGACGACACGAACGTCAGGCACGAGTTGAGGCTGCGATAGCGAATGTGTTCGCGGCCGTCGTCATCCGTTTGTAGCTCGCCGACCACCACAGTGCAGGCGCCGCAGTCACCGCTGGCGCAGCCTTCTTTGGTGCCGGGTTTGCCCACATGGTCGCGCAGATAATTGAGCACGGTCAGGTTTGGGTCCAGGGCGTGCTCGCTACGGAGTTCCTGGTTAAGTAAAAACTGGATCACGGAAGGCCTCGCAGACTCATTATTGTTGTTAACCGACTTGAACCGAATTTAGCAGGTCTGACTTTTCGGTCAATGATTTTCTGACTTAAAGGTCAGGAAATAGCATTTTGTCGACAAACACCTCATTTCTTCAGTATTGACCCTCACGCACACACCTGCTTTTTGGCTTGAATCGTGCCAAAACCGCCGAGTGGGCACTCCGCCATGAGCTATCAAGTGGGTTACACTGCGCCGCTTGTGCAGATCGAAGAGTTTGAAGGACAACCATGACGTTCAAGGCGCCGGACAGCCTCGCCGAGCAAATCGCTCACCACCTCGCCGAACGCATCATTCGCGGCGAAATGAAGCCCGGGGAGCGCATTCAGGAACAGAAGGTCACGCTGGCGCTCAATGTCAGCCGCGGCTCGGTCCGTGAAGCCTTGCTGATCCTCGAGCGTCGCCACCTGATCGCGATCCTGCCGCGACGGGGCGCCCATGTCACCGAACTCACGGCGCACAAGGTCCAGAGCCTGTGCACGCTGATGAGCGAGCTGTACATCCTGCTCGGTAACGCCGTGGCCAGTGGCTGGAAAGTCCAGGCCGACATGGCGCCGTTCGTGCAGATCCAGCAACGTCTGGCCGCCAGCTACGAGCGTCAGGACATCCGCACCTTCGTCGACGACAGCTTCAATGTGATGCGCGCCGCGTACCCGTTCGCCAACAACCCGTACTTGCAGGAAACCGTCGAGAATCTGCAGCCGGCCATGAGCCGCGCGTATTTCCTCGCCCTGGACCAGCGCAAGGCGTCGATGAGCGAATTCCTCGAACTGTTCGAGCGCCTGCTCGCTGCCGTGCTGGCCCGTGACTTTCCGCAGATCCGCGAAGTGCTGACGGCGTATGCCCAGCGCAGCTGCGATCTGGTGGTTTCTGCCCTGACGGACGCTTAAGCGTGCGGCTCAAGTGCATCAAGCTGGCGGGGTTCAAGTCCTTCGTCGATCCGACCACGGTGAACTTCCCCAGCAACATGGCGGCAGTGGTCGGGCCCAATGGTTGCGGCAAGTCGAACATCATCGACGCCGTGCGCTGGGTGATGGGCGAAAGCTCGGCCAAGAACTTGCGTGGCGAGTCGATGACCGACGTCATCTTCAATGGCTCCACCAGTCGTAAACCGGTGAGTCAGGCCAGCATCGAGCTGGTGTTCGATAACTCCGACGGCACGCTGCTCGGCGAATATGCCGCCTATGCGGAAATTTCCATTCGCCGCAAAGTGACCCGCGACAGCCAGACCACTTATTACCTCAACGGCACCAAATGCCGACGTCGCGACATCACCGACATCTTCCTCGGCACCGGCCTCGGCCCGCGCAGCTACTCGATCATCGAGCAGGGGATGATCTCCAAGCTGATCGAGTCCAAGCCCGAAGACCTGCGCAACTTTATTGAAGAAGCGGCGGGCATCTCCAAATACAAGGAGCGCCGGCGCGAGACTGAAAACCGCATCCGCCGCACCCACGAAAACCTGGCGCGCCTGACCGACCTGCGCGAGGAGCTCGAGCGTCAACTCGAACGCTTGCACCGTCAGGCCGAAGCCGCGAAGAAGTATCAGGAATACAAAGGCGAAGAGCGCCAGCTCAAGGCCCAGCTGTCAGCCTTGCGCTGGCAGGCATTGAACGAACAGGTCGGTCAGCGCGAAGCGGTGATCGGCAATCAGGAAGTCACCTTCGAAGCGCTGGTCGCCGAGCAACGCAACGCCGATGCCGCCATCGAACGCTTCCGGGACGGGCACCATGACCTGTCCGAGCGCTTCAATCTGGTGCAAGGGCGCTTCTATTCGGTCGGCGGCGACATCGCCCGGGTCGAGCAGAGCATCCAGCACGGTCAGCAGCGTCTGCGTCAGTTGCAGGACGATCTGAAAGAAGCCGAGCGCGCACGTCTGGAAACCGAGTCGCATCTGGGGCACGACCGCACACTGTTGCTGACCCTCGGCGAAGAGCTCGACATGCTCACGCCGGAGCAAGAAGTTACCAGCGCCGCCGCCGAAGAAGCCGCCGCCGCGCTGGAAGAATCCGAAACCACCATGCACGGCTGGCAGGAGCAATGGGACACGTTCAACCTGACCGCCGCCGAGCCGCGGCGCCAGTCCGAAGTGCAGCAGTCACGCATCCAGCAGCTGGAAACCAGCATGGAGCGTCTGGCCGACCGTCAGAAGCGCCTCGGTGAAGAGCGCGCGTTGCTCTCGGCGGACCCGGAAGACGCGGCGATCATGGAACTCAGCGAGCAACTGGCGGCCAGTGAAGCCACGCTTGAAGATTTGCAGGCCAGCGAAGAAGCCCAGGTCGAACGCCTTGAGCAACTGCGTCAGGAATTGCAGCTCGCGTTGCACAATCAGCAGCAGGCGCAAGGCGATTTGCAGCGCCTCAACGGTCGTCTCGCTTCCCTTGAAGCCTTGCAGCAAGCCGCGCTTGATCCGGGCACCGGTACCGCCGAATGGTTGCGTGAGCAGCATCTGGCGGATCGCCCGCGCCTGGCCGAAGGCCTGAAGGTGGAAGCGGGTTGGGAGCTGGCGGTGGAAACCGTGCTCGGCGCCGACCTGCAAGCGGTGCTGGTGGACGACTTCGGCGATTTCGATCTGGCTGGTTTTGCTCAGGGCGATTTGCGCTTGCTCAGCCCGGCCACTGATGGCGTGCGCGTGCCGGGCAGTTTGCTCGACAAGGTCGAGGCGCAGATCGATCTGTCGCCGTGGCTGGGGCAGGTCAAGCCGGTCGACAGCCTCGAACAGGCGCTGGCGTTGCGCAGTCAATTAACCCCTGGGCAGAGCCTGATCAGCCGTGATGGTTACTGGGTTGGTCGGCACTTTTTACGGGTACGGCGGGCCAGCGAAGCCGAAAGCGGTGTGCTGGCGCGCGGTCAGGAAATTCAGCGGTTGACCGAAGAGCGTGAAGAGCGCGAAGCCATGGTCGAGACCCTGGAAACCCAACTGCAGAACCTCCGGGCGCAACAGCGTCAGCAGGAAAACGGACGCGAACATCTGCGCCGTCTGCTGCAAGACGAAGCGCGTCAGCAAGGTGAATTGAAAGCTCAACTGTCCGCCGGCAAAGCCAAGGCTGAACAGCTGACGCTGCGTCGTACGCGCCTCGACGAAGAGCTCGCGGAACTGGGCGAACAGCGCGCGCTGGAACACGAAAACATCGGTGAGGCACGCCTGCAATTGCAGGAAGCCCTCGACGCCATGGCGCTCGACACCGAGCAGCGTGAATTGCTGTTGGCCCAGCGCGACAGCTTGCGCGAGCGCCTCGATCGGGTGCGCCAGGAAGCCCGGCAGCACAAGGATCACGCGCATCAATTGGCGGTGCGTCTCGGTTCGCTCAAGGCGCAACACGACTCGACGCGTCAGGCGCTGGAACGGCTGGAAATGCAGTCCGAGCGCCTGACCGAAAAACGCGAACAGCTCAGCCTCAATCTGGAGGAGGGTGAGGCGCCGCTGGAAGAGCTGCGGTTGAAACTGGAAGAATTGCTCGACAAGCGCATGACCGTCGACGAAGAACTCAAGACCGCGCAAATCGCTCTGGAAGACGCTGACCGTGAACTGCGTGATGCGGAAAAACGACGTAACCAGGCCGAGCAGCAGTCGCAGTTGATTCGCGGCCAGATGGAAACCCAGCGCATGGAATGGCAAGCCCTGACTGTGCGCCGCAAGACCCTTGAGGATCAACTGCTGGAAGACGGCTACGACCTGCACGGCGTGCTTGCCACGCTGACGGCCGAGGCCAACGAGAAGGACGCCGAAGAAGAACTTGAACGCATTGCCGCGCGCATTCAGCGTCTCGGTGCGATCAACCTCGCGGCCATCGACGAATACCAGCAACAATCCGAGCGTAAACGTTATCTGGATGCGCAGAACGATGATCTGGTGGAAGCGCTGGACACGCTCGAGAACGTGATTCGCAAGATCGACAAGGAAACCCGCAACCGCTTCAAAGATACCTTTGATCAGATCAATGGCGGTTTACAGGCGCTTTTCCCAAAAGTTTTCGGTGGAGGGCGCGCGTATTTGGAACTGACGGGCGAAGATCTACTCGATACAGGGGTAACGATCATGGCGCAGCCGCCAGGGAAGAAGAACAGCACCATCCATTTGCTCTCCGGTGGCGAAAAAGCCCTGACCGCATTGGCGCTGGTTTTTGCGATCTTCAAGTTGAACCCGGCGCCGTTCTGCATGCTCGATGAAGTTGACGCACCACTGGATGACGCTAACGTTGGACGCTACGCACGGCTGGTCAAGGAAATGTCGCAGACGGTGCAGTTCATCTACATCACCCACAACAAGATCGCCATGGAAATGGCCGATCAACTGATGGGGGTGACGATGCACGAACCGGGTTGCTCGCGTCTGGTGGCAGTGGATGTCGAGGAGGCGATGGCAATGGTGGACGCCTGAGTCGGCGTCTGTAGGACGGGTATTGCCAGGCCGTAGGACGTTTTTACTGGGTCTTACTTGCTGGCCAATCGACATATTCGCTAAAGCCATGGTGACAGACGGTGTAAAGTTGCCTTTGGTCGTGCTAGTTTAATGTCAATTTTTCGTATACGTGGGCAAAACGCCTGTCAGAACATAGAGTTGGCGCCACGTTTTAAAGCGGTTTGCGAGTTGTAAACCCCTTATTTTTCAGCATTTTTTATAGAGGCACGGGATTACATGGAAATCGGTCTGCGCGAGTGGCTGATCGTCATCGGCATTATTGTTATTGCCGGTATTCTTTTTGATGGCTGGCGCCGTATGCGCGGCGGCAAGGGAAAACTGAAATTCCGTCTTGACCGAAGTTTGTCCAATCTGCCGGACGAGGACACCAGCGCCGAGCTGTTGGGCCCGCCCCGCGTGCTGGACACACACAAGGAACCGCAACTGGATGAGCACGATCTGCCCTCGGTGAGCATGCCTGCCCGTGAACCGCGTGAGTCGGGTTCCAAGCGCGGCAAGCGTGGTCATGGCGAACCGTCGCAAGGCGACATGAACCTCAGCCTTGATCTGGATGGCGGCCCGAGCTTCAGCAGTCGTGACGACGATTTCCCGGATGACACCAAAGCCTCGCCAGCCGTGACTGAAAAAGATCAACCACAAGCTGAAGAAGTGCTGGTGATCAGCGTGATCTGCCGCGACGCCGCCGGTTTCAAAGGCCCTGCGTTGTTGCAGAACATTCTGGAAAGCGGTTTGCGTTTCGGCGAGATGGACATCTTCCACCGTCACGAAAGCATGGCCGGTAATGGCGAAGTCCTGTTCTCCATGGCCAATGCGGTCAAGCCGGGCATCTTTGATCTGGACGACATCGACCACTTCAGCACCCCGGCCGTGAGCTTCTTCCTCGGTCTGCCTGGACCGCGTCATCCGAAGCAAGCCTTCGACGTGATGGTGGCTGCGGCGCGCAAACTGTCCCAGGAGCTGAACGGCGAACTGAAAGACGACCAGCGCAGCGTGCTGACCGCCCAGACGATTGAGCATTACCGTCAGCGCATCGTCGAGTTCGAACGCCGCGCGTTGACCCAGAAGCGTTGATTCAAAGGTTGCTCCCGCGCTATGCGCGGGACGATCGGCAAAATAGATTGAGCAGCCTCGGCTGCTCTTTTGCTTTATGAGAGAACACCCATGACCGCCGTCAAAAACCGCATTCTAGAGCTGCGCGCTGAGCTGGATCAGCACAACTACCGCTATCACGTGCTGGACGAGCCGAGTATTCCGGATGCCGAATACGACCGTTTGTTCCACGAGCTCAAGGCCCTTGAAGCGGCTAATCCTGAACTGATCACCAACGATTCGCCGACCCAGCGTGTCGGCAGTGCGGCGTTGTCGGCGTTCACCCAGGTGCGTCATGAAGTGCCGATGCTCAGCCTCGGCAATGCCTTCGAAGAAACCGACATGCGCGAGTTCGATCGCCGGGTGACGGAAGGCCTGGACTTGCCGGCTGGCGACTTGTTTGGCGGCGGTGCGGCGGTGGAATACAGCTGTGAACCCAAGCTCGACGGCCTGGCGGTCAGCCTGCTGTATCAGGACGGCGTGTTGGTGCGCGGCGCGACTCGCGGCGACGGCACCACCGGCGAAGACATCAGCGTCAACGTCCGTACCGTGCGCAACATTCCTCTCAAACTGCACGGCACTGGCTGGCCGGCGATCCTGGAAGTGCGCGGCGAAGTGTTCATGTCCAAGGCCGGTTTCGAGCGGCTCAACGCTACCCAGCTGGACGTCGGCGGCAAGACTTTCGCCAATCCACGCAACGCCGCGGCCGGCAGCTTGCGCCAGCTCGATTCGAAGATCACCGCCAACCGTCCGCTGGAGTTCTGCTGCTATGGCATCGGTCAGACTTCGGCCGATATTGCCGACACGCACATTGGCAACCTGCAGCAGCTCAAAGTCTGGGGCTTGCCGATCAGCCATGAGCTGAAGCTGGCGCACGGCATCGACGAATGCCTGGATTACTACCGCGACATCGGCGAACGCCGCAGCGGGCTGGCGTATGAAATCGACGGCGTGGTGTTCAAGGTCAACAGCATCGCCTCTCAGCGTGAGCTGGGTTTCCGCGCTCGCGAACCGCGCTGGGCGATCGCGCACAAATTCCCGGCCATGGAAGAACTCACTGAGCTGCTCGACGTCGAGTTCCAGGTCGGTCGCACCGGCGCCGTCACGCCGGTCGCGCGTTTGAAACCGGTCAAAGTGGCCGGCGTCACCGTGGCCAACGCGACGTTGCACAACATGGATGAGGTCGCGCGACTGGGCCTGATGATTGGCGACACCGTCATCATCCGCCGCGCGGGGGACGTGATTCCGCAAGTGGTGCAAGTGGTGCTCGAGCGTCGTCCGGACAATGCCCGGCCGGTACACATTCCCGAGCAGTGCCCCGTGTGCGGTTCGCAGGTCGAGCGCACGCAACTGGTCAAACGCAGCAAGGGCCGCGAGACCGTCAGCGAAGGCGCGGTGTACCGCTGCGTCGGTCGTCTGGCCTGCGGTGCGCAACTCAAGCAGGCGATCATTCACTTCGTTTCCCGCCGTGCCATGGACATCGAAGGCCTGGGGGACAAGAGTGTCGAGCAACTGGTCGACGAAGGCCTGGTGAGCTCGCCGGCCGATCTGTATGCCCTGAAGTTCGACGACATTGTCGATCTGGAAGGCTTTGCCGAGGTTTCGAGCAACAAGTTGCTGAGTGCCATCGAGGACAGCAAAAAGCCAAGCCTGGCGCGGTTTATCTATGCCCTCGGGATTCCCGATGTCGGCGAAGAGACGGCCAAGGTGCTGGCGCGTTCTCTGGGGTCGCTGGAGCGGGTTCAGCAGGCGTTGCCGCACGTGCTCACGTACTTGCCGGACGTTGGCCTGGAAGTGGCTCACGAAATTCACAGCTTCTTTGAAGATGCGCATAACCAGCAAGTGATCAAGGAGCTGCTCAAGCACGGTCTGCAGATTCAGGATCAGGGCGAGCTTGGGGCCGAGTTCGCGGCCAGCACGACGCTGGGCGGGTTTCTCGACAAGCTGCACATTCCTTCGGTCGGGCCGGGCGGGGCGCAGAAGCTAGCGGACCGGTTTGGTTCGCTGGAAGGTGTGTTCGGTGCGGACTGGCTGGACTTGCGTCAGACGCTGCCGGAGAAACAGGCCAATTCGGTTCGCGAGTTTTTTGCGCTCGAGGACAATCGTCTGATCGCTGAGGCTGCCGAGAAGCAGTTGCGCGATTTCGGCATGCACTGGCTGAGCGAGAAGAAGGTCATCGAAGGGCTGCCGCTGGCCGGGCAGACCTGGGTGCTGACCGGTTCGCTGGAGTTGATGAGCCGCGACGTTGCCAAGGAAAAACTTGAAAGCCTGGGGGCGAAGGTAGCGGGATCGGTGTCGGCCAAGACCCACTGCGTGGTGGCAGGGCCGGGAGCGGGTTCCAAGTTGGCCAAGGCCAATGAGCTGGGGTTGAAGGTGCTCGATGAAGAAGCGTTCGTCGAGTTCCTGAAACACCACGGTATCGCGGTCGAGTCGTGATCGTTCCCACGCTCTGCGTGGGTCTGCCGCCCCGGACGCTCCGCGTCACTGGATACTTTCCCACGCAGAGCGTGGGAACGATCACTGCGTGGCGATGATCTAGTCTTGGCAAGCCTCAGGGAGAGATCGCCATGTACCGCTTCTTCGAACAGCTCAGCGCGCGCATCGCCGCGCCTTTCATGGGCGTCAACTCGCGCAACAGCAAGGTCTGGCAATGTCGCTGCGGGCAGTCGCTGTTCTTTCGCAACAGCCAGTGCCTGGCCTGTTCGGCGGCGCTGGGCTATCAGCCTGAGCAGAGTCGCTTGTCTTCGCTGCAGCCAGGTGAGCAGGCCGATACCTGGCTGCTCGATGCCGACCCGCAAGCCGGCGTGTTCCGCCGCTGCGCCAATCTCGATTCCCCGGCGGCGTGCAACTGGCTGCTCCCGGCCAATGACCACGATGCGCTTTGCATCGCCTGTAGCCTGAATCACACCATCCCTGATCTGTCGATTGCGCAAAACCACGAACGCTGGCGCAAGGCCGAAACGGCGAAGCGACGACTGGTCGCGCAGTTGGTCAGCCTCGGTTTGCAGGTGATACCCAAAACCGTCGACGAAGAAACCGGCCTGGCGTTTGATTTTATCGGTGTCGACCTCGAAGGCAAATCACCGACCACCGGTCACGCCAACGGCTTGATCACCCTCGACATCAAAGAAGCCGATGACGCCCACCGCGAGCAGGTCCGGGTGCAAATGCACGAGCCCTATCGCACGTTGCTCGGGCATTTTCGGCATGAGGTCGGGCATTATTACTGGGACCGGTTGATCGCCAGCAGCCATTGGCTGGAGCCTTTTCGTGGGTTGTTCGGTGATGAGCGCGCCAGCTACGCCGAGGCGCTGGAGCGGCATTACCAGCAAGGCGCGCCACTCGACTGGCAACAACAATGCGTCAGCGCCTACGCGACCATGCACCCGTGGGAGGACTGGGCGGAAACCTGGGCGCATTACCTGCACATGATGGATGCAGTGGACACCGCGCTGGGATTCGGCATGAGCGCGCGGGAAATGGATTTCGATTACCAGCCATTCCCGTCGAGCGCGCTCTACGACCCGCAGCATCCCGGCGGCGCGGCGTTTCTGTCGTTCGTCAATGCGTGGATCGAGTTGGCGGGCATGCTCAATGAGTTGTCGCGCAGCATGGGCCAGCCGGATTTCTACCCGTTCGTCCTGCCGCCGCCGGTGATCGCCAAGCTGCACTTCATCCATCTGGTGATCCAGCAAGAGGGCGGCAGGGCGGATGAGGTGCTGCAGGACCTCTGACCATCCTGTAGCCGCTGACGTGCAGCGGCTACAGAGGAAGGTCTTTCACAGGGATTGCATGTCCTTGAAGCCGTTCATGTTTTTTAATCCGCCCCAACGGTTGTAACTTCGTCTCAGATAGGTACAATGGCGCGGCTCGCCGTCAGGTGAGCGTCGTTATGGTGACCCCATCGGTCCCCCCGCAACGATTACCCGTAAACCTGGTCAGATCCGGAAGGAAGCAGCCACAGCGGGAACATTGTGTGCCGGGGTGTGGCTGGTGGGGTTGCCTCCATAACGCACCGCGAATCCTCTTTCGCGTTTTCTATCTGAAAATATTTTTTGTCGTTCTGCCATGGATCATCTCCAGGGCGGTTTTTCGACGTTTGCGGTTTTCAGAACGAACATTTCACTTATGCACCGATATTCATTGCTGCACGAAGGCTTGGACAAGCCTTGGTCAAGCTGCGAGCATTGCGCGCCCTCGTCAGACTGGCGCGAGGTGTTCAAGTCAGATTGATCTGCAGTCTTGCAGGGCCATCAAAAATGCGCGTCCGGGATGACACGCCATTCTTCCGCTAGCGACAGCGAGCCTGATTCATGGATGAGAAGTACCGCAGGGCTGTGGATGCCGCCGCGATTTTTTCCGAGACCGACCTGAACGGCCGGATCACCTACGTCAATGACCAATTCTGCGCCGTGTCCGGTTATAGCCGTGAAGAGCTGATCGGCCAGAATCACCGTCTGCTCAATTCCGGCGTGCATTCCTGCGAATTCTTTTCTGTGATGTGGCGCACCATTGCGCTGGGCAGTGTGTGGAAAGGCGAGATCTGCAATCGCGCCAAGGACGGCAGCCTGTACTGGGTCGACAGCACCATGGTGCCGGTCCTCGATGATGACACCGGGCGGGTCGATCGATACCTGTCGATCCGGTTCGACATCAGTGAAAAACGCGAGTTGCTGCATACCTTGCAATGGCGGGTCGGGCATGACGTGCTGACCGGATTGCCTAATCGCGCGTACCTCTCGGACTTGCTGGATCAGGCGCTGGAGTTCTCACGGCTGGAAGACACCCCGCTGGCGGTGTGCATGCTCGACCTCGACGGGTTTAAAGCGGTCAACGACGGCTACGGCCATGCCAGTGGTGATGTGTTGCTGGTGGAGGTGGCCAGGCGTTTGCGTGGCATCGTGCGGGGCGAAGATGTGGTGGCGCGTCTGGCAGGCGACGAGTTCGTGCTGGTGTTGCGTCATGTGCGGGATCTGCCCGAACTGCGTGCGGCGCTGAACCGGGTGCTGGGTGCGATTTCGGCGCCGTACGTGCTGCATGGCAAGGACGTTCATGTGTTCGCCAGCATCGGGGTCACGCTGTTTCCCCTCGACAATGAAGATGCTGAAACCCTGTTGCGTCACGCCGACCAAGCCATGTACGTGGCCAAGCAGCGCGGACGCAACCGTTTTCACCTGTTCGACGTGACTCGGGATCAAGAGGTCAAGGCGACGCACCAGACCGTCCAGCGCGTGCGTCAGGCGTTGGCAGCCGGTGAACTGCGTCTGCATTTCCAGCCCAAGGTCAACATGCGCCTGGGTAAGGTCGTCGGTTTCGAGGCGCTGTTGCGCTGGGCGCACCCGCAAAACGGCCTGATACGGGCCAGGGATTTCTTGCCCGCGGTGGAGGAGACGGACCTGATCATCGACATCGGCGAGTGGGTGATGGATCAGGTCCTGGCGCAGTTGCACCGCTGGCAGCAGGCGGGGCAGTGCTGGCCGATCAGCCTGAACATCGCGGCACGGCATTTTCAGCGTGCGGATTTTGTTGAACGGCTCAAGCAGGTGCTCGCTCGGCACGCCGAGGTGCCTGCGCAGATGCTTGACCTGGAAATCGTCGAGTCGGTGGCCATCGAGAATATCCACCACGTCAGCGTCTGTTTGCAGGCTTGTCAGGCGCTGGGGGTGCAGTTTTCGCTCGGCGACTTTGGCACCGGTTATTCGTCACTGAGCTATCTCAAGCGTCTGCGCACGCAAACCATCAAGATTGATAAGACGTTCGTGCGCGACATGCTGGAGGATCGCGATGACCTGGCGCTGACCACCGCTGTGATCGGTCTGGCCCGGGCATTTGGCCGGCAGGTGATTGCCGAAGGGCTGGAAAGCATCGAGCACGGTGAGTTGTTGCTGAGACTGGGTTGCGAGGTCGCCCAAGGCTATTTCATCGCCCGGCCAATGCCGCCCGAAGCGGTGCCAGGCTGGGTGGCGGGGTTTGTAGTGCCGCCGCAATGGCAGGCAGTGACCATGTCCCTGTAGCCACAGGCTGCTAAAAGTTTGCGGGGGTGCCGATGTACAACCGGATAATGTCATCAATCTCCCCGGACATTTTCATCCGCAACAACGTGCGCAGAATGCGCTGCACCGGCACCTTGGGGTCATTGCGCACATAGCAACCGACATTCTGTTCCTGCAACACGGCCACCGCTTTCAATTGTCGGTCGGGCAGCAGGCGCTGATTGAACCAGTCCAGTGTCCATTGATTGCTCACGGCATAGCGATGACGCCCGGCATTGAGTTTTTCCAGCACTTGTTCCTGATTGCGCGCGTCTTCGCGGCGCAGGCGATCGGCATCGAACAGCGGTTGCAGCGTCGGGTAGTAATAGCCGAGCACTGTGCCGATGGGCTGGCGTGAGAGGTTCGCAGGCAACACCAGGGCGGACGGGGCTTGCTGACTGACCAGCACGTCACGCTGAAACCACAGCGGGATGCTCCAGATGTAGTCGCCTGACTGATTCGGTAGCCATGACTGCGCGGCATAGCAGCGCACATCGACCTCGCCGTGTTCCATGGCGTTTTGCACTCGCGCCCGGGGCAGTACGTGAAATTCCGCCGGCACTCCCACCTGAGTGGCCAGGCTGAGCATCACGTCATACAGGATGCCCTGGGTCAGGCGGCCATGATCCAGTTGCACCATCGGCATCGCCCAACTGTCGGGCACGACAAATCGCAACGGCGCTTCGGCAGCGGCGGCGCTCACACTTATCCACAGCAATGCCCCCAAGGCACAACGCATAAACGCTCCGGTACAGCTGAAACCCGAGCCGATTAAAGCCCCCAAAGTGCAGCTTAGCCAGATTAGACGAGCACACCGGATGCAATTTTGGCCTTGCTCCGCTAGCATTAGCCGCTTCTGTTCCTTCGTTGCGACGGTTTTCGATGAGTTATCAGGTTCTTGCACGTAAATGGCGTCCGCGCTCGTTCCGCGAAATGGTCGGCCAGACCCATGTGCTCAAGGCTCTGATTAATGCCTTGGACAGCCAGCGGCTGCACCATGCCTACCTGTTTACCGGTACGCGCGGGGTGGGCAAGACCACCATTGCGCGGATCATCGCCAAATGTCTGAACTGTGAAACAGGTATCACTTCGACGCCGTGCGGCGAGTGCTCGGTGTGCCGCGAAATCGATGAAGGGCGCTTTGTCGACCTGATCGAGATCGACGCCGCGAGCCGGACCAAGGTCGAAGACACCCGCGAACTGCTCGACAACGTGCAGTACGCCCCGAGCCGCGGGCGCTTCAAGGTCTACCTGATCGACGAAGTGCACATGCTCTCCAGCCATTCCTTCAATGCGCTGCTGAAAACCCTCGAAGAGCCGCCGCCCTATGTCAAGTTCATCCTGGCGACGACCGATCCGCAGAAACTTCCTGCAACCATTCTGTCGCGGTGCCTGCAGTTCTCCCTGAAGAACATGACGCCGGAACGCGTAGTCGAGCATTTGACCCACGTGCTGGGTGTCGAGAATGTACCGTTCGAAGACGACGCATTGTGGCTGTTGGGCCGTGCCGCCGATGGCTCGATGCGCGATGCCATGAGCCTCACTGACCAGGCCATCGCCTTCGGTGAAGGCAAGGTCATGGCCGCCGACGTGCGGGCGATGCTCGGTACGCTGGATCACGGCCAGGTCTACGACGTTTTGCATGCGTTGATCGAAGGTGACGCCAAGGCGTTGCTCGAAGGCGTTCGTCATCTGGCCGAACAAGGCCCGGACTGGAACGGCGTGCTTTCGGAAATTCTCAACGTACTGCACCGCGTCGCCATCGCCCAGGCCTTGCCTGAAGGCGTCGACAACGGTCACGGCGACCGTGACCGGGTACTGGCGCTGGCCCAGGCGTTGCCAGCCGAAGACGTGCAGTTTTATTACCAGATGGGCCTGATCGGCCGGCGTGATTTGCCGCTGGCGCCGGACCCGCGTGGTGGCTTTGAAATGGTCCTGCTGCGGATGCTCGCCTTCCGCCCCGCAGACACCGCGGACGCCCCGAGGCAACCGCTAAAGCCAGTGGGGATCAGCCAGGCCACAGTTGATTCCGCAAATTCAGTGGCTGCCGCGCCGGTTGTTGCGCCGGTAGTCGCTGCGGCAGTTGCACCTGCTCCCGTTGTTGCCGTTCCAGTTCCCGCGCCGGAACCTGAACCGGTTGCGCCCGTTGTCGTACCGGAACCGGTGGTTGAGCCCGTAGCGGTCGAGGCCGTCGTCGATTTGCCGTGGAACGACCCGGTCGTTCCCGACGTCATGCAGCAACCCGCCGTCGAGCCGGTACTGGAAACCGCCAGCGAGCAGCCCGAGTTGCCGCCAATGCCGTTGCCAACGCCGGACAGCGTGGTGCCGGATGCGCCGGAGTGGGCCGCTGCGCCGATCCCGGAACCGTCCGTTGCCGACGTCGATGCCGCTACCCCTGGCATCGACCAGGACGACGAACCGCCGCTGGACGAGGATTACATCGAGCCGGACATGGATTCGGCCTACAGTTACCTTGATGAACTGGCCAGCGAACACACCGCCGAACCCGCGCCGGAACCGGAGCCGGAACCCGCTGCGATGCCGGCCACCGGTCTGGCGCTGCAATGGCTGGAAATGTTCCCGAAACTGCCGATCTCCGGCATGACGGGCAGCATTGCCGCCAACTGCACGCTGATTTCCGTCGAGGGCGATCACTGGCTGATGCACCTGGACCCGGCCCACAGCGCCTTGTTCAATGCGACCCAGCAACGTCGTCTCAACGATGCGCTGAACCAGTTTCACGGGCGCACGCTGACCCTGAGCATGGAGCTGATCAAGCCTGAGCAGGAAACTCCGGCCCAGGCGGCGTCCCGGCGCCGTGCCAACCGTCAGCGCGAGGCCGAGGAGTCGATCCACGGCGATCCGTTCATCCAGCAAATGATGCAACAGTTCGGTGCGGTGATCCGTAACGATACTATTGAACCTGTCGACGCTCTGGTCAGTCAGGGCTAATAACTGAAGGCGTTCGGTCAACAGGGCCGGACGCTGTTTAATCCAAGTACTTTTGAGGTGATTCCCATGATGAAAGGTGGCATGGCCGGCCTGATGAAGCAGGCACAGCAGATGCAGGAAAAAATGGCCAAGATGCAGGAAGAGCTGGCCAACGCCGAAGTCATCGGTAAAGCGGGCGGCGATATGGTCACCGTGGTGATGACCGGTCGTCACGACGTCAAGAGCGTGACCATCGACCCAAGCCTGGTTGAAGGCCTGAGCGAAGACGACAAAGAGATGCTGGAAGCCGTCGTCGCCGCCGCCGTCAACGATGCCGTGCGCAAGATCGAAGCGAACAGCCAGGACAAAATGTCCGGCATGACCGCAGGCATGCAATTGCCGCCGGGCATGAAGCTGCCATTCTGATTCGCTAAAGCGCATCGGATGAGCTACAAAAAAATGCCAGGCATCGCGCCTGGCATTTTTGTTTCTGCCTGATGGGTGTAGCGTCTGTGCGATCGCCATCGCGGGCAAGCCTAGCTCCCACAGGGATCACCTCAATCCTGTGGGAGCGTGGCTTGCCCGCGATGAAGTCACCTCGGTACACCTGACGAAACATCGAACCTGAAACCGCCACAAAGGTCTGCTCCCCTATACCACTCGATTCTCGATCAAAGGAGACGCTCACATGCCACAAGCATTGACCCTCAACCAACGTATCGTCCTGGCGTCCCGCCCGGTTGGCGCGCCGACGCCGGAGAATTTTCGCCTGGAAAGGGAAGCGTTGCCGGAGCTCGCTGACGGTCAGGTCCTGCTCAAGACCCTTTACCTGTCGCTGGACCCGTACATGCGCGGTCGCATGAGTGACGCGCCGTCCTATGCCGCCCCGGTCGAAATCGGCGAGGTCATGACCGGTGGCGCTGTCAGCCGGGTCGAACGCTCGTTGAATCCAAAATTCCAGGAAGGTGATGTGGTCGTCGGCTCCACCGGCTGGCAGAGCCATAGCATCAGCGACGGTCGCAACATCATCCCGGTGCCGTCCGGGTTGCCGAGCCCGTCGATGGCCTTGGGCGTGCTGGGGATGCCGGGCATGACGGCCTATATGGGGCTGATGGACATTGGCCAGCCGAAGTCCGGCGAAACCCTGGTGGTCGCGGCGGCATCCGGTGCCGTGGGGTCGGTGGTCGGTCAGGTAGCGAAGATCAAGGGTTTACGCACGGTCGGCGTCGCCGGTGGCGCGGAAAAATGCCGTTATGTCGTCGACGAATTAGGTTTTGATGCCTGCGTCGACCACAAGAGTCCGGACTTCGCCCAAGAGTTGGCGAAGGCGTGCCCCAACGGCATCGACATCTATTACGAGAACGTCGGTGGCAAGGTGTTCGACGCGGTATTGCCGCTGCTCAACCCCAAGGCGCGTATTCCGCTGTGCGGCCTGATCGCTTCCTACAACGCCCACGAAGCCCCGAGCGGCCCGGATCGTCTGCCGCAATTGCAACGGACGATTTTGACCAAGCGCGTGCGAATCCAGGGCTTCATCGTGTTCGACGACTACGGCGATCGCCAGCCGGAATTCATCAGTGCCATGGCGCCGTGGGTGCGCGACGGCAAGGTGAAATTCCGCGAAGACGTGGTCGATGGTCTCGAACAGGCACCCGAAGCATTCATTGGTCTGCTGGAAGGGCGCAACTTCGGCAAACTGGTGGTGCGGGTCGCGCAGGACTGAGTATTTGACGCTAAAGAGAGGCGCGGGTATAAACCGCGTCTCGTTGTTTTGTCGGACGTTTCCCTATGAGCTTCAGCCCTTTGATTCGCCAACTGATCGATGCCCTGCGAATTTTGCCGGGCGTGGGTCAGAAAACCGCCCAGCGCATGGCGCTGCAACTGCTTGAGCGTGATCGCAGCGGTGGTTCGCGACTGGCGTTGGCCTTGAGTCAGGCCATGGAAGGGGTGGGCCATTGCCGTTTGTGCCGCACGCTGACCGAGGACGACCTGTGCCCGCAGTGCGCGGATACCCGCCGTGACGACACGTTGTTGTGTGTGGTGGAAGGGCCAATGGATGTCTATGCGGTGGAGCAGACCGGTTTCCGTGGTCGCTACTTCGTGCTCAAAGGGCATTTGTCGCCGCTTGACGGTCTTGGGCCTGAGGCGATTGGTATTCCGCAGTTGATGGCGCGGATTGAAGAGGCCGGGACTTTTACCGAAGTCATTCTTGCGACCAACCCGACGGTGGAAGGTGAGGCGACGGCGCATTACATTGCGCAGTTGCTTAGCAATAAGGGGCTGATTGCTTCGCGTATTGCTCACGGTGTGCCGTTGGGGGGTGAGCTGGAGTTGGTGGATGGCGGGACGTTGGCGCATTCGTTTGCCGGGCGTAAGCCGATAGCCTTGTAGTGGCTGAACGGGCCTCATCGCGGGCAAGCCCGGCTCCCACACTGGATCTCCAGTGTTCACCACAGCATTGTGGGAGCTAGGCTTGCCCGCGATGGCCGCGCCTCAGTTCTCCGTATTGACACAATCCTGTTGAAAACCAAGCAAGCGCTCGGTTAACGTCGCTGAACCTTCAGTGGAGTTCGCCGATGCCTGCCTTTCAGGAATACTTCGATCCCAGCCACCAATTGGTCCGTGACAGCGTCAGACGTTTCGTCGAGCGGGAGATCCTTCCGGACATTGATCAGTGGGAGGAAGCTGAAAGCTTTCCCCGTGAGCTCCACCTCAAGGCCGGTGCTGCCGGGATTCTGGGAATTGGCTATCCCGAAGCGCTGGGCGGCAGCCATGAAGGTGATCTGTTCGCCAAGGTCGCTGCCAGCGAAGAGCTCATGCGCTGTGGCTCGGGTGGACTGGTGGCCGGTTTGGGGTCGCTGGACATCGGCTTGCCACCGATCCTCAAGTGGGCCCGGCCCGAAGTGCGTGATCGCGTGGTGCCGCAGGTGCTGACCGGCGAGAAGATCAGCGCCCTGGCGGTCACCGAACCCAGCGGCGGTTCCGACGTCGCCAATCTGCAAACCCGCGCCGTGCGTGACGGCGACTTCTATCGCGTCAGCGGCAGCAAAACCTTCATCACCAGCGGCGTTCGCGCCGATTACTACACCGTCGCAGTGCGCACCGGCGAGCCCGGTTTTGGCGGCATCAGCCTGTTGTTGATCGAGAAGGGCACACCCGGTTTCACCGTCGGCCGTCAGTTGAAGAAAATGGGCTGGTGGGCATCGGACACCGCGGAGTTGTTCTTCGATGACTGTCGGGTGCCGGTGGGCAATCTGATTGGCGCGCAAAACATGGGTTTCGCCTGCATCATGGGTAACTTTCAGAGTGAGCGGCTGGCGTTGGCATTGATGGCCAACATGACTGCGCAGCTGGCGCTGGAGGAGAGCCTGAAGTGGGCGCGTCAGCGCGAAGCTTTCGGTAAACCCATCGGCAAGTTCCAGGTACTCAAGCATCGCCTCGCCGAGATGGCGACCGCGCTGGAAGTGTCTCGGGAATTTACCTATCGCCAGGCGGCGAAGATGGCGGCGGGGCAGAGTGTGATCAAGGAAATTTCGATGGCCAAGAACTTTGCCACCGACACGGCGGACCGGATCGTCAATGATGCGGTGCAGATTCTGGGAGGCTTGGGTTACATGCGTGACAGCCTTGTGGAGCGGCTGTACCGGGATAACCGGATTCTGTCGATTGGCGGCGGGACGCGGGAGGTGATGAACGAGATTATCAGTAAACAGATGGGGCTTTGATTGGTGGTGTAGCGGCTGACGTCATCGCGGGCAAGCCCGGCTCTCATATGACATAGGTCACTGTGGGAGCCGGGCTTGCCCGCGATGGCGTCAGTACCAACGCCGCTTACTTGTCAGTCAACGCAAACTGCGTCAGGCAGAAAGTAGGAATCCCCATATCTTCCAATCGCTGCGACCCACCCAGCTCCGGCAGATCAATAATCGCCGCCGCTTCATGAACCCGCGCGCCCATGCGTCGAATCAGGTTCGCCGCCGCAATCAGCGTGCCGCCCGTGGCAATCAAGTCATCGAACATCACCACCGAATCGCCCTCGCACAGGCTGTCGGCGTGGACCTCGAGGAACGCTTCGCCGTACTCGGTCGCGTAACCCTCGGCCAACACGTCGGCCGGCAGTTTGCCTTGCTTGCGGAACAGCACCAGCGGTTTGTTCAACTGATACGCCAGCACCGAACCGATCAGGAAGCCACGCGCGTCCATCGCCCCGATGTGGGTGAAATCGGCTTCGACGTAGCGATGGGCAAAGCTGTCCATCACCAGGCGCAGGGCCGTGGGTGACTGAAACAACGGCGTGATGTCACGAAAGATCACGCCCGGCTTGGGGAAGTCGATCACGGGGCGGATCAGGGATTTGATGTCGAAGGAGTCGAAGACCATCGTCGAGGTGTCCTGGCAGGCTGCAAACGTCGCAGTATAACGGCGGCTGAACCGTTTCGCTCAGCCGCAAGGGTGACAATCAGCCTTCGAGAGAGCCGCCGGCCAGCGCGCAGAGTTGGATCGGGTCGAGGATACGAATTTCCTTGCCTTCAGCGGCGATCAATTCGCTCTGCTGAAAACGGGTGAACACCCGGGACACGGTTTCGACCGCCAGCCCCAGGTAATTGCCGATTTCGTTGCGCGACATGCTCAGGCGGAACTGGTTGGCCGAGAAACCGCGGGCGCGGAAACGTGCCGACAGGTTGACCAGGAACGTGGCAATGCGCTCGTCGGCGGTTTTTTTCGACAGCAGCAGCATCATTTGTTGATCGTCGCGAATCTCGCGACTCATGACGCGCATTAACTGGCGACGCAGTTGCGGCAGTTGCACGGACAGTTCGTCGAGGCGATCGAAAGGGATTTCGCACACTGAGGTGGTTTCCAGCGCTTGCGCGGACACGGGGTGCTTTTCAGTGTCCATGCCCGACAGGCCGACCAGTTCACTCGGCAAGTGGAAACCGGTGAGCTGTTCTTCACCGGCGTCGCTCAGGCTGAAGGTCTTGAGGGCGCCGGAGCGCACCGCATAGACGCAATCGAAGGTGTCGCCCTGGCGAAACAGGAACTCACCTTTTTTCAGCGGACGGCCACGCTTGACGATGTCGTCCAGCGCGTCCATGTCCTCCAGGTTCAGAGACAGCGGTAAACACAGGGGGGCGAGGCTGCAATCCTTGCAATGGGCCTGGTTATGAGCACGCAGTTTGACTGGCTCGGACATTTCTTCAATCCTTGTGGGAAAATCACACATAAGACGTAAGGGTAACCCACGGGATGGCATTCCGGCCAGTTTGTGCAGATATTGTCACGCCACGATACCGCGTGATGTTTGGCGGTCCTGTAAACGCTGAAATCCGCCTCCATGGCGATGAAGAATTAGATCACCCGGGAAAATCGTTGGTGGTTGAGTTGCTGCAGATAAGCATCGAACACCATGCACACCGAGCGCACCAGCAAACGACCGGCCGGCAGTACAGTGATTCGTTCGTTGTCGAGGCTGATCAAGCCGTCATCGGCCATGGTCAGCAACTGCGGCCACAACTGGCCGAAGTAACCGCGAAAGTCGATGTTGAACGCTTGCTCGATCTCGACGAATTCCAGGCTGAACCTGCAGATCAGCTGCTGTATCACCGCCCGCCGCAGCCGATCATCGGCGTTGCACACCAGGCCACGGCTGGTGGCCAGTTGACCCGTGGCCAGGGTGTTCTGGTATTGAGCCAGGTCGCTGGTGTTCTGGCAGTACAGATCACCGATCTGGCTGATGGCTGACACCCCCAAACCGATCAAATCGCAATGGCCGTGGGTGGTGTAGCCCTGAAAATTGCGCTGCAGGGTTGATTCCTCCTGGGCGATCGCCAGTTCGTCGTCGGGCAGGGCGAAGTGGTCCATGCCGATGTAGCGGTAACCGGCCGTGGTCAGTTGCTCGATGGTGCGCTGGAGCATTTCCAGCTTCTGCGCCGGTGTCGGCAGCTCGTCGCTGTTGATGCGTCGCTGCGGCATGAAGCGTTCGGGCAGGTGCGCGTAGTTGAACACCGAGAGCCGATCCGGTTGCAGGTTGATCACTTCATCCACCGTGCGGGCGAAGTTTTCGGGCGTCTGCCGGGGCAAGCCGTAAATCAGGTCGATGTTGATCGAGCGAAATTGCAGGGTCCGGGCGGCATCGATCACCGCGCGGGTTTCTTCCAGGCTTTGGAGGCGATTGACCGCCCGTTGCACGGCCGGGTCGAGGTCTTGCAAACCAATGCTGACACGATTGAACCCCAGCTCGCGCAACAGGCCCATGGTTGACCAGTCGGCTTCGCGAGGATCGATTTCGATGCCGTAGTCGCCGGAATCATCGTCCAGCAAGTTGAAGCTCTTGCGCAGTTGAGCCATTAACTGGCGCAGTTCATCGTGGCTGAGGAACGTCGGGGTGCCGCCGCCGAAGTGCAGTTGTTCGACCTTCTGCGCCGGGTCGAGGTGACAAGCGATCAGCTGGATTTCCTGCTCAAGACGCTGCAAGTAGGGCAGGGCGCGGCCGCGATCCTTGGTGATGACTTTGTTGCAGGCGCAGTAGTAGCAAATGTTCGCGCAGAACGGCACATGCACGTACAGCGACAACGGGCGCAGGGCCTTGCGGCTGTCGCGCAGTGCGTGAAGCAGGTCGAACGAGCCGACTTGACTGTGGAATTGCACAGCCGTCGGGTAAGAGGTGTAGCGCGGTCCCGCCAGGTCATAACGGCGGATCAGATCGGTGTCCCAACGAATGGCGTCGAGCATCATGCGGGCATTCCCCCGGATAGGCTTGCAGTGTGGGCGAGTCTAGGGGGGGAGGCGTTGGGGCATCTTGATTTGCATCAACGGTGAGCACGGACGTGTAGCAGCTGCCGAAGGCTGCGTCCGGCTGCTAAGCAGTCGTAAACCTTTCACCTCGGGCTCTCAGGGGATTTGCATGCTTTGTATAGGCGAGGACTTCGTCCTCGAACGCAGCCTGCGGCAGCTGCTACAGGGCGGACTAGTGACCCATCAACCAATGCTGATGCGGCCCCGGCAAGGTCCAGAGGCCGAACAGCATCACCAGCAGACCACCGGCCATGCGCACGCTGCGTTTACGCAACAGCGCCGTCACCCGCTCAGCCGCCAGGCCTGTGGCCAGCAACACCGGCCAGGTGCCCAGGCCGAACGCGAGCATCAACAAAGCGCTGTCCAGCGCATTCCCCTGACTCGCCGACCACAGCAAAGTGCTGTAAACCAACCCGCACGGTAGCCAGCCCCAGAGCGCGCCCAGCAGCAAGGCGCGGGGCAGGCTCGACACGGGCAGCAGTTTGTTGGCAATCGGCTGGATATGCCGCCACAGGCCGCGACCCAGGCTTTCGATGCGGGTCAGGCCGGCCCACCAACCGGCGAGGTACAGCCCCATGGCGATCAGCAGCAGACCGGCGATGACCCGCATAAACATCGCTGCCGGGCTGTTGGCCACGGCCCAGCCGGCCAGGCCGATCAAGAGGCCGGCGGTGGCGTAGCTGAGGATGCGGCCCAGGTTGTAGGCCAGCAGCAAGCGAAAGCGTCGGCTGCGTTGTTCCTTGGGAATCGCCAGGGTCAACGCGCCCATCAAGCCGCCGCACATACCCAGGCAATGGCCGCCCCCGAGCAAGCCGAGAATCACCGCAGACACCAGCAGTGGCGCCAATTCAAGCATGAGGCGGCGCCTTGTCGTCGGGTTTGGCCGGATGGCCGCTGGCTTCATCGACCGCAGCTTTGTGGGCCGGGTCCTGGTCGTCGAACAGAATGCTGTGGGCCGGGCCGTCGAGGTCATCGTACTGACCGCTGTCCACCGCCCAGAAGAAGATGTAGACGGCGATGGCCACGATCAGCAGCGCGGCCGGAATCATCACGTAAAGAGCTGGCATGGGTGGACTCCATGCCCGCGCGGCTCAGGCCGGCAACGGGCGGGTTTCTGGCGTGGCGCGGGTGGCTGGCGAGCTCGGCAAGCGAGTCAGGCGCAGGGCATTGAGCACCACGGTCAACGAACTGATCGACATGCCGACGGCAGCCCACACCGGAGTGATCCAGCCGAGGGCAGCGAACGGCAACATGAGGCCATTGTACAGCCCGGCCCACAGCAGGTTCTCGATGATTACCCGACGGGTTCGCCGGGCCAGACTGAAGGCTTGCACCAGTGCGTCGAGACGGTTGGACAGTAACACGGCATCGGCACTGGTTTTCGCCAGATCCGTGGCCGAGCCCATCGCCACGCTGATGTCGGCCGCGGCCAGTACCGGCACGTCGTTGACCCCGTCTCCGAGCATCAACACCTTGCGGCCTTCCTTGTGCAGTTGTTGCAGGACTTGCAATTTGTCGTCGGGACGCAAACCGCCACGCGCCTCGTCGATTCCCAACTCGGCGGCAACGCTGGCGACCATCGGCGAGCTGTCTCCGGACAGCAGCAATGTGCGCCATCCCCGCGCCTTGCAGGCTTGCAGCAACGCAGGGGCATCTGCGCGCAACCGGTCGTCGAGGACAAACCACGCCAGAGGGCCCTGACTGTCGCCGAGCAGCAGCCATTGGCCCGCTTCATCGGGCATCGAAGGTGCGGCAGCGCCACTGAGTTCGCAGACAAAACCTGGCTGGCCAATGCGCAGGCGTTGTACGCCGACCAGGCCTTCAAGCCCCAGCCCCGGTGTGCTGTGGACTTCTTCGGCGGCCAGTGGCGCGCGGCCGAAGGCGCGGGCGATCGGGTGTTCGGAGCGGTTTTCCAGCGCGGCCGCCAGGCTCAGGCATTGGTCCCTGTCGAGTGCGGCCAGCGGGCGGATTGAACGTAAGGCGAGGCGCCCTTCAGTCAGGGTCCCGGTCTTGTCGAAGATCACCGTGTCGATCTGGTTCAGACCTTCCAACACATGGCCGCGCGTCAACAGCAGGCCGAGTTTGTGCAGCGTGCCGGTGGCGGCGGTCAGCGCGGTGGGCGTCGCGAGGGACAAGGCACACGGACAAGTGGCGACGAGCATGGCCAGCACAATCCAGAAGGCCCGGGATGAATCGAGTTCCCACCACAACAGGCCAATGGCGGCAGCGGCGATCAGCGATAGCAGCAAAAACCACTGCGCGGCGCGGTCGGCGATTTCCGCCAGGCGCGGCTTTTCGGCTTGCGCGCGATCCAACAGGCGGACAATGGCGGACAGTCGTGTGTCCTGGCCCAGGGCCAACACTTGCACGGTCAGCGCGCCTTCAACGTTCAACGTGCCGGCGGTGACTGCATCGCCTGGCATTCGCGGTTGCGGCAAGTATTCACCGGTCAGCAACGATTCATCGATGCTCGACTGACCGTCGAGGATCTTGCCGTCTGCCGGCAGAATGGCCCCCGGATGGACCAGCACCTGATCGTCGACGCGCAATTCGCTGAGCAGGATTCGCTCGCTCTGGCCATCCGCGCTCAGGCGCAGGCATGAAGCGGGCAGCAGGTTGACCAATTGGGCAGTGGCCGCAGCGGTACGTTCTCGGGCGCGGCGTTCCAGATAACGACCGGCCAGCAGGAACAGCGCAAACATGCCGACTGCATCGAAATACAGCTCACCAACGCCGCTGATCGAAGTCCAGATCCCGGCGAGGTAGGCGCTGCCAATCGCCAGCGACACCGACACGTCCATGGTCAGGTGGCGGGTGCGCAGGTCGCGCATCGCGCCTTTGAAGAACGGCGCACAGCTGTAGAACACGATTGGCGTGGTCAGGAACAGCGCGACCCAACGCAGAATGGTGTGCAGTTCGGGGCTGAGGTCGATGTTGAATTCCGGCCAGGTGGCCATCGTCGCCATCATCGCCTGGAACCACAGCAGGCCGGCCACGCCGAGTTGGCGCAAGGCCAGACGGTTCTCACTGGCCAGTTGTTCACTGGCGCGGTCGGCTTGATAGGGGTGGGCGGCGTAACCGATATGGCGCAACTCACTGAGCACCTTGCTCAACGGTAATTGCGCATCGGCCCAGCGTACGTGCAAGCGATGGTTGGACAGGTTGAGGCGCGCTTCGGCCACCGCCGGCAAGCCGCGCAGGTGTTTCTCGATCAGCCAGCCGCACGCGGCGCAGCTGATGCCTTCCATCAACAGGGTGGTTTCGGCGAGGTCGCCGTCGTGGCGCACGAACGGCGCTTGCACGTCGGCGCGGTCGTACAGCGCCAGTTCGTCCACCAACTGCACCGGCAAGGCTTCGGGGTTGGCCGATGACTCGCTGCGATGCTGGTAATAGCTTTCCAATCCGCCCGCCACAATCGCCTCGGCCACGGCCTGGCAACCCGGGCAGCAGAACTCGCGGGTTTCACCCAGGACCGCCGCGGTGAAGCGGCTGCCAGCCGGGACGGGCAGGGCGCAGTGGTAGCAGGGGGTTGGAGTGGTCATTCGGTTTTCACAGGGGGTTGTCCGATGATCGTTCCCACGCAGAGCGTGGGAACGATCAGAGTCGGGCTTACTTTTTCAGGTCTTCCGCGCCTTGCAGCGGCTCATCGCCCAGCAGCAGGTCCTTGTCATGGCTGACCTGTTCTTCTTCGAACAGGCGCCAGGTCTTGTCGCCTTCGACCCCCAGCAGTTCTACAAAGCGACGGCCTTCGACCTTGTCGCTCAGTTGACCGATGTAGCGGCCCTGTTCCGTGTCGCTGTGGGCGAGGGTGATCTTGCGATCCTTCTCCGGTTGCGTCGGCGAGATCAGGTTCAGTTCAAGGGTTTTCGGTTGGCTGTTGCCGCTCAGGTGCAGGTCGACTTCGCCGGTCACGCCATCCAGATGCACGCTGGCCCGTAACAGCAGGGTCTGGGCCAACAGTTCACGGTCGAGGGAGCGGTTGATGCCTTTGCCGGCTTCGTAGTAGTTGTCGTTCACCAGGTTGTCCGGGTTGTTCACCGCGATGGTCACCATGGACAAGGTCAGGGTCACCGAGCAGGCCAGAATCCCGATGATGATCCACGGCCAAAGGTGCTTGTACCAGGGACTTGCGGCAGTTGCTGCGGGCATGATCACTTCTCTCAACGAATTTGGGGGCCGATGAATCGGCTCTTGGCTTCAACATGAACGCTGTCGTCATCGGCATCCTTGAGGATGAATTTCACCTCGTTGGTGCTCGATGGCAGTTGTTCCGGTGCACTGGACAGCTCCACTGGCTGGCTGAAAATTTCCCCGGCGGCGACTTTGATCTCGCGCTTGCCTTGCAGCTTGAGGTCCGGCAGGCCGGTGGCTTCCAGCACGTAGGTGTGGTCGCGCTGATCCTTGTTCATGATCTTCAGGCTGTAGACGTTTTCGATCCGGCCCTCGGCGTTCTCGCGGTACAGCACGCGGTCTTTGCTGACGTCGAAACCGACCAGCGAGCGCATGAAGAACGCGGTGATCAACAACGAGATCATCGCCAGCAGCACCACGGCATAGCCGATCAGGCGCGGGCGCAGTTTATGGGTTTTTTGCCCGGACAGGTTGTGCTCGGTGGTGTAGCTGATCAGGCCGCGCGGGTAATCCATCTTGTCCATGATGGCGTCGCAGGCGTCGATACAGGCGGCACAGCCGATGCACTCGATTTGCAGGCCATCGCGGATGTCGATGCCAGTCGGGCAAACCTGTACGCACATGGTGCAGTCGATGCAATCGCCCAGGCCTTGAGCCTTGTAGTCGATGCCTTTCTTGCGCGGGCCACGGGACTCACCGCGGCGTGGATCGTAGGAAACGATCAGCGTGTCTTTGTCGAACATCACGCTTTGGAAGCGCGCGTACGGGCACATGTAAATGCACACCTGCTCGCGCAACCAGCCGGCGTTGCCGTAGGTGGCGAGGGTGAAGAAACCGACCCAGAAATACGACCAGCCATCCGCTTCGCCGGTGAAGAAGTCGAATACCAGCTCACGGATCGGCGAGAAGTAACCGACGAAGGTCAGGCCGGTGACAAACCCGATCAGCAGCCACATCGAATGTTTGCTGAGCTTGCGCAGGAATTTGTTGGCGCTCATCGGCGCTTTGTCGAGCTTGATGCGCTGGTTGCGGTCGCCTTCGGTGACCTTTTCGCACCACATGAAGATCCATGTCCAGACGCTCTGCGGGCAGGTGTAACCGCACCACACGCGACCGGCGTAGACCGTAATGAAGAACAGGCCGAAGGCACTGATGATCAAAATCCCCGACAGCAGGATGAAGTCCTGAGGCCAGAAGGTTGCGCCAAAAATAAAGAATTTACGCTCCGGCAGGTTCCACCAGACAGCTTGGTGGCCGCCCCAGTTCAGCCACACCGTGCCGAAATACAACAGAAACAAAAAGGCGCCGCCCATCATCCGCAGGTTACGGAACAAACCCGTGAAGGCGCGGGTGTAGATCTTTTCTCGAGAGGCGTAGAGGTCGACGCTGTTGTTCGCGTTCTTGTTGGGTGGAGTGACGTCGTGTACCGGAATCTGGTTGCTCATCATTGCATCCCACGGCAGTGGAAAAATGCCTCGGTCAGTACATGCCGACCGCGGTCAAAAGGGGTGGTGCAGTGGCGCAATGATACGCCTGAAGCTCTAGCACAAGGGTGCGACCTTTGGTCGCGTTGGGAAAAAAACCTGAATGGTGTAGCAGATGTAACAAAACGTGATGCAGATCAATTGACTTGTGAAGTATGGACGAATTTTGGGGGGCAGGGCTCGTTCAGTTGCAGATTTCATGCTTGGGGTCGGTGAAGGGGCAAGCCTTTTGCCTTTGATTGTCTGGCACCCGGTTCGCTGTTTGACGATAAATACCGGCCTTTAATAGTGTTGGAAATTTCAGTGAGTGAAATACTATTAATTAATTAGAGGGGGCGTTGCGTGTTTTGTTTTTGAGGGTTTTGGCATAAGTTTGTTTTCGGCGAAGAGTCGCCGTTCTTATTTGGTTTTGATGGAAATGGAATTCTATGAAGTTGTTAACAAAGAGTGGCTTTATTGTCGGCCTCATGATGGCTTCAATAGCCAGTTATGCGGCGTATGTGCCGAGCATTATAAATCCGGAATTTGCGGTGTTTACTTCTGATCCGCAATACCCCTGGACAGATAAAACAGATGCTGGCGTAGAAGAATCGGATTCTGAACAGCAGGCCCGATCCCGAACGTTGATCGAAAGCCAGTATTCCGATATTGCTCATTTCAGGAAGAGTCGTCCGTGGATGGAAGTTCCTGTCATGATCAACGGTGATATTACGGCGTATGGTCACGGCTGGCAGCGCTCCTATATTCGCTCGGTGCAGAAGAAGTATTTCGGTAGCGATTTTGTCTACGGGCTGGGTAATCATGATTATGAAAATCTCGATTGTTTTTCCGCGAGTTGTGCTGCGGGCAGCATTACCGACTTCGAGGAACATCATCGCGATAAAGTGGGGAGTTTCGATTTAAAAATCAGTGGTCCTTTCTTTAATAAGCTGTATTCCGGAAGTCTCGCCTGGTCCAGAGATGTTGGGGATGTGCATTTTGTTCAGTTGAACAACGAGCCGACGTACTCGGATCGAATTTCCCATCCCTTGAACCCGACGACCTTCGAGATCACGGACTCACTGGATTGGTTGGAGCAGGATTTGAAGACGGCCCGTGCCAAAGGTCAGATCATCCTTCTAAATATGCATAAACCAGGTTACTGGAAAGGCGATTCGGAGCAGGTCACCAGGTTCCGCAAGATAATCGCGGACAATAAGGTCACTGCAGTCTTCGCTGGTCATCTACACGAGGACGCCGGAGGATTTCAGGGTGGATACTACTTTGGCGATGTGCCCTTATTCCTGAGCGGCGCGGCGTCACAGCAGACGTACTTGATTGCCAGCTTTTCGCAAGACCGGAAATCGATGACCGTTGACCTTGTCAAAGGGAATCACTGGCCGAGTCGCACCTTCGTGGCCACGGTTGCGGTCAGGTAAACTTTCGCTACCGGCCCATAACGAAAAAGGCCCCGCCAATTCACATTGGCGGGGCCTTTTTTTGTTGCTTCAAGCGTGTGTCTTACTGAGCGTCTGCCGCCGGAGCCTTCTCGCCGTGAGACAGGCTGTAGACGTAAGCGGCCAGCAAGTGAACCTTGTCGTTGCCTTGCAGCTGCTCTTGCGCAGGCATCTGGCCCTGACGGCCGTAACGGATGGTCTGCTGCAGTTGAGCGAAGCTCGAACCGTAGATGAACGCGGCCGGGTGGGTCAGGTTAGGGGCGCCCATTGCTGGCGTACCTTTACCTTCCGGACCGTGGCAAGCCACGCAGTTGGCGGCGAACAACTTCTGGCCGGCAACCGGGTCAGCCTTGGTGCCTTCCGGCAGTTTGCGGCCATCGAGGTTGGTCAGGACAAAGGCAGCGACATCGGAAACGCCTTGCTCGCCGATTACGTCAGCCCACGCCGGCATGACGGCGTGACGGCCGCCCATGATGGTGGTCTTGATGGTGGCAGGCTCGCCGCCCCAGCGCCAGTCGGCGTCGGTCAGGTTAGGGAAGCCGTAAGCGCCTTTGGCGTCGGAACCGTGGCAGACCGAGCAGTTGGAGGCGAACAGGCGGCCACCCATCTTCAGGGCTTGCGGGTCTTTGGCGACTTCTTCGATTGGCATGGAGGCGAACTTGGCGAAGATCGGACCGAACTTGGCGTCCGACTTGGCCATTTCCTTTTCCCACTCGTGAACGCCGGTCCAGCCGGTCTGGCCGTTGGCGAACGCAGTCTGCTTCTCGTTATCGAGGTAGTTGTAACCCGGCAGCAGGCCTTTCCAGTTGCCCAGGCCCGGGTACAGCACCAGGTAACCCAAGGCAAAAATGATGGTGCCCACGAACAGCATGAACCACCATTTTGGCAGTGGGTTGTCGTACTCCTCGATCCCGTCGAAGGAGTGGCCAACCGTTTCTTCCGTCTGCTCGGCGCGCTGGCCCTTGCGGGTGGACAGCAGCAGCCAGGTCAGGGCGAAGATGGTGCCGAGACTGAGGACTGTGACGTACAGACTCCAGAACGTAGTCATTCTTTGTTACTCCTAGAAGCTTGCTCGACGTGCTTGATGGCTTCGGGATCATCCGCGAAAGGCAGCAAGGTCGCGTCTTCAAACTCCGACTTGCGCTTGGGGCTGAACACCCACAACGCCAGACCGATAAAGGCCACCATCACAACAACGGTGCCCAGGCCACGAATCATCCCGATATCCATCTAAATCACCGTTTGCTTTTGATGATGGTGCCCAGGCCTTGCAGATAGGCCACCAGCGCGTCCATTTCGGTTTTGCCCTTCACAGCATCCTTGGCGCCGGCGATGTCTTCGTCGGTGTAAGGGACGCCGAGCGTGCGCAAGACTTCCATTTTCTTGGCGGTGTCTTTGCCGTCGAGCTTGTTTTCCACGAGGAACGGGTAGGCCGGCATTTTCGACTCAGGCACTACGTTGCGCGGGTTGTACAAGTGCGCACGCTGCCAGTCATCGGAGTAACGACCGCCGACACGGGCCAGGTCCGGACCGGTACGCTTGGAACCCCACAGGAACGGGTGGTCCCAGACGCTTTCACCGGCAACCGAGTAGTGGCCGTAACGTTCGGTTTCGGCGCGGAACGGACGGATCATCTGCGAGTGGCAGCCGACACAGCCGTTGGCGATGTAAATGTCGCGGCCTTCCAGTTCAAGCGCAGGGCGAGGCTTCATGCCTTCGACCGGCTTGTTGGTAACGTCCTGGAAAAACAGCGGAACGATCTGGGTCAGGCCGCCGATGCTGACGGCGATAACCATGAAGAAGGCCAGCAGGCCAATGTTCTTCTCGACTGCTTCATGCTTCATCAGTGAGCTCCAACTACAGCAATCTGTTCAGCAGCTTTGGCTTCAGCCGGGTTCGAGGCACGTACGGTACGCCATACGTTGTAGGCCATGAACAGCATGCCGCTGGCGAAGAACGCACCGCCCAGGGCGCGAACGATGAAACCAGGATGGCTGGCTTGCAGCGCTTCGACGAACGAGTAGGTGAGGGTGCCGTCGTCGTTGATTGCGCGCCACATCAGACCCTGGGTAATGCCGTTGACCCACATCGAAGCGATGTACAGAACGGTACCGATGGTCGCGAGCCAGAAGTGCGTGTTGATCAGGCCGACGCTGTGCATCTGCGCACGACCGAACAGTTTCGGGATCATGTGGTAGATCGCGCCGATCGAGATCATCGCTACCCAGCCCAAGGCACCGGCGTGTACGTGGCCGATGGTCCAGTCGGTGTAGTGAGACAGCGAGTTGACGGTCTTGATGGCCATCATCGGGCCTTCGAAGGTCGACATGCCGTAGAACGCCAGCGACACGACCAGGAAGCGCAGGATCGGGTCGGTGCGCAGCTTATGCCAGGCGCCCGAGAGGGTCATCATGCCGTTGATCATGCCGCCCCAGCTCGGAGCCAGCAGGATGATCGACATCGCCATGCCCAGGGA
Organism: Pseudomonas sp. SIMBA_041; assembly: GCF_046535095.1. Classification (NCBI taxonomy): domain Bacteria; kingdom Pseudomonadati; phylum Pseudomonadota; class Gammaproteobacteria; order Pseudomonadales; family Pseudomonadaceae; genus Pseudomonas; species Pseudomonas sp. SIMBA_041. The sequence goes on along the minus strand of NZ_JAWRXJ010000006.1, from coordinate 296,925 downwards.
CTGAGCCCAGTCCGGCAGCGCGGTGTAGTGCAGGTGGTGCGGACCGGCCCAGATGTACAGGGTGATCAACGCCCAGAAGTGCACGATCGACAGGCGATAGGAGTAGATCGGACGCTCGGCCTGCTTCGGAACGAAGTAGTACATCATCCCCAGGAAGCCGGTGGTCAGGAAGAAACCTACGGCGTTGTGGCCGTACCACCACTGGATCATCGCGTCAGTCGCACCCGAGTAAGCGGAGTAAGACTTGAACAGGCTGACCGGCAGCGACATGTGGTTGACGATGTGCAGCATCGCGGTCACGACAATGAACGCGCCGTAGAACCAGTTACCGACATAGATGTGCTTGGTCTTGCGCTTGACGATGGTGCCAAAGAACACCAGTGCGTAAACGATCCAGACAATAGCCAGCAAAATTGCCAGCGGCCATTCCAGTTCCGCGTATTCCTTGGTCGTGGTGTAGCCCAGCGGCAATGTAATGCCGGCTCCGACGATCACCGCTTGCCATCCCCAGAAGTGGAAGGCCGCGAGGCTGTCGGAAATCAGTCGCGTTTGGCAGGTTCGCTGCACGACGTAATAAGAAGTGGCAAACAGTGCACAACCACCGAAGGCGAAAATCACCAGGTTGGTGTGCAACGGGCGTAAGCGTCCAAAAGTCGTCCACGGCAGACCGAAGTTCAATTCCGGCCATACAAGCTGTGAGGCGATGAAGACACCGAGCCCCATGCCAAGGATCCCCCAGACCACCGTCATGATGGCGAACTGGCGGACTACCTTATAGTTATAAGCAGTCGGACTGATTGCTGTGCTCATTCTAAGGTTCCACGGTTTGGGTGTTTTATTAGGAGTAAAAATCGGCCGCAAGTATGGAGAAAGCAGGGGGTCATTGCAACGCGCCATGACCTGGGTCAATGCTTTCAAAAGCTGATTCTGCGGCCTTTCCATGCGCCGCGTAAGGACAAAATCACCCAAGGGCAAAATGTCGCAGCGGACGAAAATGAGAAGGGGGTCCGGTCAGATGTAACGGGGTGTGTTCAAACGCAACGATCGGGTGACCGACGGCAATTGGCGCGACAGCCGGTATCTACCAGCCTTTGCGGCTTGCCATTGAGCAGAATCGTCGAACACATCGGCTAAAAACGACCTGGAACCGGCTCATGCCAGTCCGCACCGAGCAAGCTTAGACCCGAATCTGGTGAACCGAAAGAAAGAGCGTGGGGAGGGTGCGACAATGGGTCGCAAAGAAGCAGTTGCAAGCTTCAAGCTGCAAGCTTCAAGAAGATCTCGTCGCTTGCAGCCTTTGCTTTTGTCTTTACTTGACGCTTATAGCTTGAACCTTGCCGCTCAACTGCTCATCACCTTTCGAAAGGCTATAAACATAAGCCGCGAGCAGTTGCACCTTATCGTTGCCGAGCAATTCGTTCTGCGCCGGCATATGGCCCTGGCGGCCATGGCGAATGGTCTGTTGCAGCTGCGCCAGGCTTGTACCGTAAATAAAACCGGCCGGGTGCGTCAGATTCGGCGCGCCCATGGCTTCTGTGCCCTGGCCTTTTGCCCCATGACAGGCGACGCAGGTGGTACTGAACAGTTGCTGTCCGGCTTGCAGGTCGGCGCCGCTGTCGGCAGGCAACGGCAGGCCGGCGAGGTCGTGACGCACATAAGCGGCGACATTCTTCACGCCGGTCTCACCGAGGATTTCACCCCAGGCCGGCATCGCGGCCATGCGCCCGCCCATGATCGTGGTTTTGATCGTGTCGGCCGTACCACCCCAGCGCCAATCGCTGTCCGTCAGGTTCGGGAAACCAAATGCCCCCTTGGCGTCCGAGCCGTGGCAGACCGAGCAGTTGGACGCAAACAGGCGCCCGCCCATCTTCAGCGCTTGCGGGTCCTTGGCAACTTCTTCCACGGGCATCGCAGCGAATTTGGCGAAGATCGGCCCGAACTTCGCGTCGGCCTTGTCCATCTCCTTTTCCCATTCGTGCACGCCAGTCCAGCCGTTTTCATAGCCCGGCAGAATGCCTTTCCAGTTGCCCAGGCCCGGGTAAAGAATCAAATAACCGACGGCAAACACCAGCGTGCCGGCGAACAGCATGAACCACCACTGCGGCAGCGGGTTGTCGTACTCCTCGATGCCGTCGAAGCTGTGGCCCATGGTCTGGTCGACGCTGCCCTTGGTTTCGCCCTTGCGGGTGCCGATCAGCAACCAGGTCAGGCCGATCAGGCTGCCGATAGTCAGTACGCAGATCCACGTACTCCAGAAGGTGGTCATGGCCGGGTACTCCTTGTTTCAGGTTCTTGGGTGGCGTCATCGGGTTTCGGTTCGTCGGCGAACGGCAACAGGCGCGCTTCGGCGAATTCCGGGTTGCGCTTGCTGTTGAACACCCACAGCGTCAGGCCGACGAAGGCCACAAACACCACGACCGTGCCTAAGCCTCGAATCATTCCACTGCTCATTTCAACGACCATGGCTCACCTCTTGCTCTTGATGGCAGTGCCGAGCACTTGCAGGTAAGCGACCAAGGCGTCCATTTCGGTCTTGCCCTTGAGCGAAGCGGTGGCCCCGGCGATGTCATCGTCGGTGTACGGCACGCCCAAGGTGCGCATGGCGCGAATCTTGGTTTCGGTGTGGCTGCTGTCGAGCTGATTGGCCACCAGCCATGGATAGGCAGGCATTTTCGATTCCGGCACCACGTTGCGCGGGTTGTACAAGTGCGCGCGGTGCCAGTCTTCCGAGTAGCGACCGCCGACCCGCGCCAGGTCCGGCCCGGTACGTTTCGAGCCCCAGAGGAACGGGTGATCCCAGACGCTTTCGCCGGCGACCGAGTAGTGGCCGTAGCGTTCGGTCTCGGCCCGGAACGGGCGGATCATCTGCGAGTGACAACCCACGCAACCTTCGCGGATGTAAATGTCGCGACCTTCCAGTTGCAGGGCGGTATAGGGCTTCATGCCTTCCACCGGTTTGTTGGTCACGTCCTGAAAGAACAGCGGGACGATCTGGGTCAGGCCGCCGATGCTCACGGCCAGCACCATCAACAACAGCAACAGGCCGACGTTTTTCTCGATTGTTTCGTGTTTCATGGCGGACTCCTCAAGCCATCTGCGCGGCAGCGGCGACGTCGGCAGGCTGCGAGGCCCGTACGGTGCGCCAGGTGTTGTAAGCCATCAGGAACATGCCGCTGAGGAAGATCGCACCGCCCACCAGTCGCACGACGAAGCCTGGGTGGCTGGCCACCAGGGTTTCGACGAAGGAGTAGGTCAGCGTGCCGTCTTCGTTGACTGCGCGCCACATCAGGCCCTGGGCGATGCCGTTGACCCACATCGAGGCGATGTAGAGCACGGTGCCGATGGTGGCGAGCCAGAAGTGCGCGTTGATCAGGCCGATGCTGTGCATCTGCTCGCGACCGAAGATTTTCGGGATCATGTGGTACAGCGCGCCGATGGAAATCATCGCCACCCAGCCGAGTGCTCCGGCGTGAACGTGGCCGATGGTCCAGTCGGTGTAGTGGGAGAGGGCGTTAACCGTCTTGATCGCCATCATCGGCCCTTCGAAGGTCGACATGCCGTAGAACGCCAGCGACACCACGAGGAAGCGCAGGATCGGGTCGCTGCGCAACTTATGCCAGGCGCCCGAGAGGGTCATCATGCCGTTGATCATGCCGCCCCAGCTTGGCGCCAGCAGGATCAGCGACATCACCATGCCCAGCGACTGTGCCCAGTCCGGCAGTGCGGTGTAGTGCAAGTGGTGCGGGCCGGCCCAGATGTACAGGGTGATCAGCGCCCAGAAGTGCACGATCGACAGGCGATAGGAATACACCGGGCGCTCGGCCTGTTTCGGCACGAAGTAATACATCATCCCGAGGAAACCGGCGGTGAGGAAAAAGCCCACCGCGTTGTGGCCGTACCACCACTGGACCATGGCGTCGGTCGCACCGGAATACACCGAGTAGGACTTGGTGAAACTCACCGGCAACTCAAGGTTGTTGACGATATGCAGAATCGCCACGGTGATGATGAACGCACCGAAGAACCAGTTGCCGACGTAGATGTGTTTGGTCTTGCGCTTGGCCAGCGTGCCGAAGAACACGATGGCGTAGGCGACCCAGACGATGGTGATCAGAATGTCGATCGGCCATTCCAGCTCGGCGTATTCCTTGGAACTGGTGTAACCCAGCGGCAGGCTGATCGCCGCCAACAGGATCACCAGTTGCCAGCCCCAGAAGCAGAACGCGGCGATTTTCGGCGCAAACAGCTGTGTCTGGCAGGTGCGTTGCACCGAATAGAACGAACTGGCGAACAGGGCGCAACCGCCGAACGCGAAGATCACCGCGTTGGTGTGCAACGGGCGCAACCGGCCGAAACTGGTCCACGGCAAATTGAAGTTGAGTTCGGGCCAGACCAATTGGGCCGCGAGAAAAACCCCGAGCCCCATGCCGACGATGCCCCACACCACCGTCATAATGGCGAATTGGCGGACCACCTTGTAGTTGTAGGCGGTACTGATAGAAGTGTTCATGGTTCCCCATCCACGGTTCAGCTGAAGTGAAGTCGTCTGCGCAAGGCAATGACGCTCCCTTCGGCCGGAGTTATAGGCAGACTAAAAGCGAGGCAAGCATGGACAAACAGCACAAGGCCGGTATTGACGGGGATCAATGGGCGCAGTGCGTGCAGGATCATGGATGGTTGTGGAATGCGGCTACAGGGCCGGCATCGACGACGTTGATCCTTGCCCATGGCGCCGGAGCGTCGATGGACAGCGAATGGATGAACGACATGGCCGCACGCCTTGCTGCGCTGGGCGTCAACGTGTTGCGCTTCGAGTTTCCATACATGGCGCAACGGCGTGTTGATGGGGGTAAGCGACCACCCAATCCGGCGCCGAAACTGCTGGAATGCTGGCGTGAGGTGTATGCCGTGGTGCGACGCCATGTCACTGGGCGTTTGGCTATTGGCGGCAAGTCCATGGGTGGGCGGATGGCGAGTTTGCTGGCTGATGAGTTGGGGGCGGATGCATTGGTGTGTCTGGGGTATCCGTTTTACGCAGTGGGTAAACCGGAAAAACCTCGGGTCGAGCATTTGGCCGGGTTGAAAACGCGGACGCTGATTGTTCAAGGCGAGCGGGACGCGCTGGGGAATCGTGAGGCGGTCGAGGCTTACACGTTGTCACCGAGTATCGAAGTGTTCTGGCTGGTGGCAGGGGATCATGATTTGAAGCCGTTGAAGGCTTCGGGGTTTACGCATGAGCAGCATTTGGCGACTGCGGCGCAAAAAGTAGCCGAATCTATCTGTCAGATTTTTAGTTTTAATACCTAGCCGGATCTTCATCAGATAAAAAATGAACGTTTGAATAGAGAATCCCCGATGTATCTATCAGGGATTTCTACAATGCGCTGGTAAGGGGAGGAATCCCTGCTGACCGAACTAAATGTTGTCCCGTAATTCGGAGGTCATTTGTATATTTCCTTCTGGATTTAAGTTGTAGCCGTCGCTGGTGAATGTGGCAGCAAAAGTGCCTGATACAGTCCCTTTTTTGGGGTCGAGCTTGATGCGGAGTTTTGCTGTGTCCGCATCGACAATCCTGATCCAATTACCTGGCTTGTCGGGAAGGGAGTGAAAGTGTTGAAAGTTGAGTCCGTTTCCGAGCGTGTACTCTTGCGCAATCAGATCGTCTCCCTTGTAATCGATCCACATTTGGTAGGCGAAATAAGTGCCCTCGGAGCTGTTTCCTACAGACCCCCAGAAGAGCCAGCTGATTTTTCCGCTGGCATGCTGATGTTTAGAAAAACTATTCTGTTCAGATGTTGTTTTATGTGCATTGTCATTCCAGTCGAACAAGTTTTTGGAAGTTATAGATTGTTGTTCTGGCAGTAAAATATCGTGAATAGCCATGGTTCGTCTCCTGCGGTTTATTGATTTGTTAATCAGGTAATTGCCAGGTTGCGAAAATGGTTTTAGCGGGTAATAGGTCTTTCTGCTACTGTCAAAGTTGTCAGTTGTATGTTTTGTTGAATTGTGATGATGGGGGAGGGAGTACATAAATAGCGTATAAAAAACAATTGGTTGAGTTAAAGCTCTTACGTCAAAAGGGACCGCATGGTTTCTACAGACGAAAAAAAACCGGATGTTTGATTTTCCGGTTTTTATTCATCCCTTCAACGATCAGCGATTAAACCGCTCCACCAACGAATACTGCGTATTAGCCGTCTTCGTCAGCTCTTCACTCAACAACGCCGAGTTCTGCGCCTGTTCCGACGTCTGGTCAGCCAGTTGCGAGATGTTGCTGATGTTGCGGCTGATCTCTTCAGCTACTGCACTTTGCTCTTCGGTCGCCGCCGCGATCTGGGTGGTCATGTCGGTGATGTTGGCCACCGCTTCGCTGATCCCCACCAGCGCCTGATCCGCTTCCAGTACCCGCGCCACCCCTTCTTCGGCCTGGCGATGCCCGGCTTCCATGGTTTGCACGGCGGTGCTGGCAGTCTGCTGCAGCTTGGCAATCAGGGCGTGGATCTGCCCGGTGGATTCACTGGTGCGCTGCGCCAGTTGACGAACTTCGTCAGCCACCACCGCAAAACCACGGCCCATCTCCCCGGCGCGGGCCGCTTCGATGGCGGCGTTCAAGGCCAGCAAGTTGGTCTGGTCGGCGATCCCTTTGATCACATCGACCACGCCGCCGATTTCGTCGCTGTCCTTGGCCAGTTGAGTCACGGTCAGGCCGGTTTCACCCACCACCACCGACAGACGCTGGATGGCATCGCGGGTTTCCCCGGCGATGTCGCGGCCGCGACCGGTCAGGCGATTGGCCTCCTGGGTGGCGTCGGCGGTGCGCTGTACGTGGCTGGCGACTTCCTGAGTGGTGGCGGCCATCTGGTTGACGGCGGTGGCCACTTGCTCGGTTTCGACGCGCTGACGTTCCAGGCCGCTGGAGCTGTTGTGCGCCAGGGTATCGGACTGTTTCGCTTGTTCGGTCAGGTGCTCGGCGGTGTCCTGCAGACGGGTCAGGCAGGTTTTCAGACGGGCTTCCTGGCTAAGGATCGACATTTCCAGGCGCGCCTGGGCGCCGCGGCTGTCGGTGTACATCTGTGCGATCAACGGGTCGGACGTGGTTTGCCCGGCCAGGACCAGCAGGCGCTTGAGACCACGCTGCTGCCAGCTCAGCCCCATCAGGCCCAACGGCACCGACAGGCCGGCCGCCAGGGCAAAGCCCCAATGGGAATTCAGCGTCGCACCGATCATGAAACTCAATTGGCTGACCAGAATGAACGGCAGCCAGTCCTGAAGCACCGGCAGCCATTTATCAGTCGATGGAATGGCGGACTTGCCCTGGTTGATGCGTTGGTAGAGCGCTTCGGCACGCTGGATCTGTTCGGTGGTGGGTTTGATCCGCACCGACTCGTAACCGATCACCTGGTTGCCCTCGAACACCGGTGTCACGTAGGCGTTAACCCAATAGTGATCACCGTTCTTGCAGCGATTCTTGACGATGCCCATCCATGGCAAGCCTTGTTTCAGAGTGCCCCACATGTGCGCGAACACGGCGGCCGGGACGTCGGGGTGACGGACCAGGTTGTGCGGTGCGCGGACCAGTTCCTCACGAGAAAACCCGCTGATCTCGACGAACGCGTCGTTGCAGTAGGTGATCACGCCCTTGGCATCGGTGGTGGAAATCAACCGTTGCTGTGCCGGGAAGGTCCGTTCGCGTTGGGTAATGGGCTGGTTGTTACGCATGGCTAATTCAATCCGCAAGGCTTTGAAAGGTTGTCGGCGGTGTCAGGAATTAGTTGAAATTATTTTTCAATAATCAGCGCTGCGTCGCAAAATGAGCATTGCCTCAACCCGCGAGCATCGGATAGGTGAACAGCGCGAAGTGCAGCAGGTTCAGGCCGAAATGGGTGGCAATGGCGGCACCCAAACCGCCGAAACGATAGGCCAGGCCGTACCCGACACCGGCGAGGCTCGCCAACAGCACCCATTGCCAGCCAGCACCCACATGCACCAGGCCGAACAGCAACGACGCGAGCAGCAGGGCGAGGTTTTCGCCATAGGGCAGGTGTTTGAAGCTACGGCTCAGGCCGCCCTGGATGTAGCCTCGGAACAGCGCTTCCTCAACCAGCGTGACTAGCAACAGATTGTTCAGCAGCCACAGCCAGGCCTGGTCTGGCCACTTCGGCGCCCAACTGATCATGCCCAGCAACAGCGCCCCACCCAAGGCCAGTACGGCACACAGCGTCAGGGCCAGGGCGGTGGCGTAAACGCCCAGGCGCCAGGAGCGCCGGCCGACAATCCATGGACATACCAGCAGTAGCCAGAAGCCGATCAGCGGTTTGTCCTGATTCAGGTACATGGAAAACGGCACGGCATCGGCGGTGAGGTATTGAGGGGCGATCGCGCGACCGTTGAAGAACCCGGGGAGCCAGTGCATCGCCAGCGACATGGCCAGGAAGATGAACAGGCCGTGACCGAAGTAACGGACGATCGGGAGTTTTTGCTGGCGGACGGCGGCACCGGCCGCTAACAGCAAGGCGATGGTGATCAAGGCCAGCCAGCTGAGTTGGCCGTAGGTCAAAGCGAGGCTGAAGCCAAGGGAGAGAAGGGCCAGGTAGGTCCATGGCAGGGCGATCATTGAGCATCCTTAATGTGCAAAATTTTGCGGCATACGCCGGCCCCCTGTAGGAGTGAGCCTGCTCGCGATAGCGGAGTGTCAGGCGACATTGATGTTGAATGTACCGCCCTCATCACGAGCAGGCTCACTCCTACAGAGGTTTTGTGTTGGGTATGCAAAAGCGGGGGGATTATGGGCCGTTTGCGGCACAAACAAAAACACCGCCCGAAGGCGGTGTCTTTGTCAGCAGGCCTTTATGAGGCAATCAACTGGCGCAGCACATAGTGCAAAATCCCGCCGGACTTGAAGTACTCGACCTCATTGAGCGTATCGATGCGGCACAGCACGTCGATCTTTTCCTTACTGCCATTTTCACGGGTGATCACCAGCGTCAGGTTCATCCGCGGCGTCAGCTCCACACCGGTCAACCCTAGGATATCCAGGGTTTCCTTGCCGGTCAGGTTCAGGCTCTTGCGGTTCTGATCCAGCTTGAACTGCAACGGCAACACGCCCATGCCGACCAGGTTGGAGCGGTGAATTCGCTCGAAACTTTCCGCGATGACCGCTTTCACGCCCAGCAGGTTAGTGCCCTTGGCCGCCCAGTCGCGGCTTGAACCGGTGCCGTATTCTTGACCGGCAATTACCACCAGCGGCGTGCCTGACGTTTGATAACGCATGGCCGCGTCGTAGATCGGCATTTTCTCCATCGTAGGAATATAGAAAGTGTTGCCGCCTTCCTCGCCGCCAAGCATTTCGTTGCGGATACGAATGTTGGCGAAGGTGCCGCGCATCATCACTTCATGGTTGCCGCGACGTGAACCGTAGGAGTTGAAGTCCCGCGGCTCCACGCCTTTGTCGCGCAAGTACTCACCGGCCGGGCTGTCGGCCTTGATATTGCCGGCGGGGGAGATGTGGTCGGTGGTCACCGAGTCGCCGAGCAGCGCCAGTACCCGCGCCCCGGCGACGTCCTTGACTTCCGGCGGCGGGCCGCCGATGTCGTCGAAGAACGGCGGATGCTGGATGTAGGTCGAATCGTCCTGCCACACATAGGTCGCCGCTTGTGGCACCTGGATGGCTTGCCATTGCTCGTCGCCGGCAAACACTTCGGCGTATTCCTTGTGGAACATCGCCGTGTTGACCTGACTCACTGAATCGGCAATTTCCTTGCTGCTCGGCCAGATGTCCCGCAAGTACACCGGATTGCCGTCCTTGTCATCGCCCAGCGGCTCACGGCTGATGTCGATGCGCACCGTACCGGCTAGCGCATAGGCAACGACCAGCGGCGGGGAGGCCAGCCAGTTGGTTTTCACCAGTGGATGCACGCGTCCCTCAAAGTTGCGGTTACCCGACAACACCGAAGCAACGGTCAGGTCGGCGGCCTGAATGGCTTTTTCAATCGGCTCCGCCAATGGGCCGGAGTTGCCGATGCACGTGGTGCAACCGTAGCCGACCAGCGCAAAACCCAGTTCATCGAGGTATTGAGTCAGGCCCGCTGCCTTGTAGTAGTCGGTGACCACTTTCGAACCGGGCGCCAGTGAACTCTTGACCCACGGTTTGCGCTTGAGGCCTTTCTCCACAGCCTTTTTCGCCACCAGACCCGCCGCCATCATCACGCTCGGGTTGGAGGTGTTGGTGCAGGACGTGATCGCGGCAATCACCACCGCTCCGTTTTTCAGGCGGTAGGTCTGGCCGTCGTGTTCGTAATCGGCTTCACCGGCCAAGTCCGCGTTGCCCACTGCGACACCGCCGCCGCCCTCACTTTCCAGGCGTCCTACTTCCTTGCTGGTGGGTTTGAATTGCAGGTCGATGAAGTCCGTGAACGCCTGCGCGACATTGGGCAGGGAAACACGGTCCTGCGGACGTTTAGGGCCGGCGAGGCTGGCTTCGACGCTGGTCATGTCCAGCGCCAGGCTGTCGGTGAAGATCGGTTCCTTGCCCGGCAGGCGCCACAGGCCTTGAGCCTTGCAGTAGGCCTCGACCAGTTTCACCGTTTCCGGTGGTCGGCCGGACAGGCGCAAATACTCCAGCGTCACATCGTCCACCGGGAAGAAGCCGCAAGTGGCGCCGTATTCAGGGGCCATGTTGGCGATGGTCGCGCGGTCGGCCAGCGGCAGGTCGGCGAGGCCGTCGCCGTAGAACTCGACGAACTTGCCGACCACGCCTTTCTTGCGCAGCATCTGGGTGACGGTCAGCACCAGGTCGGTGGCGGTGATGCCTTCCTTGAGTTTGCCGGTGAGTTTGAAACCGATGACTTCGGGAATCAGCATCGACACCGGTTGGCCGAGCATCGCCGCTTCCGCTTCGATCCCGCCGACGCCCCAGCCGAGCACGCCGAGGCCGTTGATCATGGTGGTGTGGGAGTCGGTGCCGACCAGTGTGTCGGGGAAAGCGTAGGTGCGGCCATCCTCGTCCTTGGTCCAGACCGTGCGTCCGAGGTATTCAAGGTTGACCTGGTGGCAGATCCCGGTGCCCGGCGGCACCACGCTGAAGTTGTGGAAGGCGCTCTGGCCCCAACGCAAGAACGCATATCGCTCACCATTGCGTTGCATCTCGATGTCGACGTTCTGCTCGAAGGCGCTGGCACTGGCGAATTTGTCGACCATCACCGAGTGATCGATCACTAGGTCCACCGGCGACAGCGGGTTGATGCGTTGCGGGTCGCCGCCAGCCTTGGCCATGGCGGCGCGCATGGCGGCCAGGTCGACCACGGCGGGCACGCCGGTAAAGTCCTGCATTAGCACGCGGGCGGGGCGGTACTGGATTTCGCGGTCGGAGCGACGCTCCTTGAGCCACGCGGCAATCGCCTTGAGGTCGGCGCCGGTGACGGTTTTTTCGTCTTCCCAGCGCAGCAGGTTTTCCAGCAGCACTTTCAACGACATGGGCAGCTTGTCGAGATCACCGAGGCTTTTGGCCGCGTCGGGCAGACTGAAATAATGGTAGGTCTTGTCGTCGACTTGCAGGGTTTTAAGGGTTTTCAGGCTATCGAGGGACGGCATTGAAATGACTCCTTTGGGTCCGCACGGCGACGGACTGGCGGGACGGACAGAGCTCTTAACCTAGCCCTGTTTGGACGTTAAGGCTAATAACTGGACTCTATGGTTAAGTCCAAGGTTCCGAACTCGGCTATCATGCGCCGGTTTTCGTGACAGGCTTTGCTACAGGGCAAGTTTGCGCATCGATTCATTGCCGATTGCCCAGGAGATTCAATGAGCACCCTCTTTATGCATTGCCGGCCGGGCTTCGAAGGCGAAGTCTGTTCCGAGATTGCCGAACACGCCGCCCGCCTGAACGTGGCCGGTTATGCCAAGGCCAAAACCGCCAGCGCCTGCGCCGAGTTCATCTGCACCGAAGAAGATGGCGCCGAGCGCCTGATGCGTGGCCAGCGTTTCGCCGAGCTGATCTTCCCGCGCCAATGGGCGCGCGGGATCTTTATTGATCTGCCGGAAACCGACCGCATCAGCGTGATCCTGGCGCACATGGCGGACTTTCCGCTGTGCGGCAGCCTGTGGCTGGAAATGGTCGACACCAACGATGGCAAGGAACTGTCGAACTTCTGCAAGAAGTTTGAAGGTCACCTGCGCAAGGCGCTGATGGCCGCCGGCAAACTGGTGGAAGATGCGCACAAACCGCGTCTGCTGCTGACGTTCAAGAGCGGCCGTGAAGTGTTCATGGGCCTGGCCGAGTCGAACAACTCGGCGATGTGGCCGATGGGCATTCCGCGCCTGAAGTTCCCGCGTGAGGCACCAAGCCGTTCGACGCTGAAACTGGAAGAGGCCTGGCATCACTTCATCCCGCGTGACCAGTGGGATGAGCGTCTGCACAGTGACATGACCGGCGTCGATTTGGGCGCTGCCCCCGGCGGGTGGACCTGGCAACTGGTTAACCGCGGCATGCTGGTGACCGCCATCGACAACGGCCCGATGGCCGAAAGCCTGATGGACACCGGTCTGGTGCAACACTTGATGGCCGACGGTTTCACCTTCAAGCCCCGGCAGCCGGTGGACTGGATGGTTTGCGACATCGTCGAGAAGCCGGCGCGCAACGCCGCGATGCTGGAAGAGTGGATTGGCGAGGGGCATTGCCGGGAAGCGGTGGTCAACCTCAAACTGCCGATGAAGCAGCGTTATGCCGAGGTGAAGCGCTTGCTGGAACGCATCGCCGATGGGTTCAAGGAGCGCGGCATTCGGGTCGAGATCGGCTGTAAGCAGCTTTATCACGACCGGGAAGAAGTGACGTGCCACCTGCGCCGGCTGGATGTAAAGAAACCGAAATCCCGCTGATCCACACAACCCATTTGTGGGGAAGAGCTTTTGTGGGAGCCCCCATAGGGGCGGCTGTATGCCACAGATGACCGAAGACCCGGCAATGCGCGACAATGCTGGCCAGTTTCAGGAGTTAATCATGAGTGAAATGCTTGATACGCCGGTAGACGGCACCCTCGACGCCACCGGCCTCAACTGCCCGGAACCGGTCATGATGCTGCACCAGCACATCCGCGACCTGGTGCCCGGCGGCCTGCTCAAGGTGATTGCGACCGATCCGTCGACCCGTCGCGACATTCCCAAGTTCTGCGTGTTTCTTGACCACGAACTGGTGGCGCAGCACGAAGAGGCGGGCACCTACCTGTACTGGATTCGCAAGAAACTCGCTTAACCCGCCGAATGACTGATACGAATCCGCTTGCGTGCACTGCGCGCCAGGCGGATCGACAGCATCAGCGCCGCGCAGCTCAAGCCCACGATCAAACCTTGCCACAGCCCGCTCGGGCCACTGGGTGCACCCAGCCAATCGGTCAGGCCCAGCGCGTAACCCACCGGCAAACCAATCCCCCAATAGGCGAACAGCGTCAGGATCATCGTCACCCGCGTGTCCTGGTAACCGCGCAATGCGCCGGCTGCCGTCACCTGGATGGCATCGGAAAACTGGAACAGCGCCGAGTACACGATCAGCATCGCGGCCACTCGAATCACCGTCGGGTCAGCGGTGTAGATCGCTGCAATGTGCTCGCGCAGCAACAGCATCATGCTCGCGGACAGGCAGGCATACGCCAGCGCCGTGCCCATGCCGACGCCCGCGGCGAAACGTGCCTCGCGTGGTTCCTGTCGACCGAGGGCCTGGCCGACCCGCACCGTCACGGCCATGCCGAGGGAGTAAGGGATCATGAACACCAGCGAGCTGAAGTTCAGGGCGATCTGATGGCCGGCGACCACGGTGGCGCCAAGGCTGCCGATCAGCAGCGCAATGACGGCAAAGATGCTCGATTCGGCGAACACCGCGATGCCGATCGGCAGGCCAATGCCCAGCAAGCGCTTGATCACCGACCATTGCGGCCAGTCGAAACGGCTGAACAACTGGCTCGACTGATACGCCGGCGCCCAGCGTTCCCAGCCGGCCATGCCCAGCGCCATCACCCACATCACAATCGCCGTGGCCCAGCCGCAACCGACACCGCCCATCGCCGGTACACCGAAGTGGCCATAGATGAAGATGTAATTGAGTGGAATGTTCAGCGCCAACCCGCACAGGCCCAGCACCATCGCCGGACGCGTACGCCCCAGGCCATCACTGAAGCAGCGCAACACATGGTAGAAGGCGACGGCGGGCAAGCCGCTGGCGATGCCGTGCAGGTATTGCATGCACGGGCCGATCAATTCGGGATCGACCTTCATCATGTGCAGGATCGGCTCGGCGCTGAACAGCATGCCGGTGGCCATCAAACCCACCACCAGGGCGAGCCACAGTGCCTGACGCACAATCGGCCCGATTTCGCTGTGGGTGCCGGCACCAAAGCGCTGGGCGACTTTTGGCGTGGTGGCCAGCAAGGTGCCGGTCATCAGCAGAAACACCGGCACCCAGATGGAGTTGCCCAGTGCGACCGCCGCCAGATCCCGAGGCCCGACCCGGCCCGCCATCACCGCATCGACAAACCCCATGGCAGTGGTTGCCAGTTGCGCGATCATGATCGGCAGCGCCAGGGTGAGCAGGTTTTTCAGCTCCAGGCGAACCCGGGCCGGGCGGGTGAGGGTGGTAGCGGCAAGGCGGTCAGTCACGGAATTCAAAGGCGAAACGTCCAAAGGTGTTGATGCGCAAGGCGATGCATTCTACGCCCTGACGCAGTGGTCAGGAAAAGTCCTGTGTTAGGGATTTGTAATTGTATTTCGGACGTTGCGAGATTCCCTGCGCAATGCTTGCTGGCTCACAAAGGTCATCTCCGCCTACACTGCCGATCCGCCAAAGGAGCCTGCCATGCTGATTGTTGCCGACGAAAATATCCCGCTGCTGGATGCCTTCTTCTCAGGGTTCGGTGAAATCCGCCGGGTACCGGGACGTTCCATCGACCGCGCCACCGTCGAACAAGCCGATGTGCTGCTGGTCCGCTCGGTGACCAACGTCAATCGTGCCTTGCTCGAAGGCAGCAACGTGCGCTTTGTCGGCACGTGCACCATCGGCACCGATCACCTGGACCTGGACTACTTTCAGCAAGCCGGCATCACCTGGTCCAGCGCGCCCGGCTGCAATGCCCGGGGTGTGGTCGACTACGTGCTCGGCAGTCTGCTGACCCTGGCTGAAATCGAAGGCGCTGACCTGACCCGGCGCACGTATGGCGTGGTCGGTGCCGGCGAAGTCGGCGGTCGTCTCGTCAAGGTCCTGCAAGGTCTGGGCTGGAACGTGCTGGTGTGCGATCCGCCCCGGCAGGCAGCTGAAGGCGGTGATTTTGTCAGCCTCGAACAGATCATCGAGCAGTGCGACGTCATCAGCCTGCACACACCTTTGAAGAAGCACGGCGCGCAGTCGACCTGGCATTTGTTCGATAAAAACCGCTTGGGTCAGCTCAAACCCGGCACCTGGCTGATCAACGCCAGTCGTGGCCCGGTGGTCGATAACGCCGCCCTGCGCCAAGTGCTGCTTGAGCGCGAAGACCTGCAAGCGGTGCTCGACGTTTGGGAAGGTGAACCTGAGGTCGACGTGGCGCTGGCGGAGTTGTGCGTGCTGGCGACGCCGCACATTGCCGGTTACAGCCTTGACGGCAAACAGCGTGGGACGGCGCAGATCTATCAGGCGTATTGCGCGTTTCTCGGGCAGCCGGCTCAGGTCAGCCTGAGTGATTTGCTGCCGGCACCGTGGTTGTCGCAAGTGACCCTGCATGCGCAGGCTGATCCGGCGTGGGCGCTGGCCATGCTGTGCCGTGGTGTGTACGACCCGCGCCGTGACGATGCGGATTTTCGCCGCAGTCTTGTAGGCAGTGTGAGCGAACAGCGTGCGGCGTTTGATGTGCTGCGCAAGCATTACCCGTCGCGTCGGGAGATTGATGGGTTGCAGGTGCGGATTGAGGGGGATTCGGCTGAGTTGCGCAGGATTGTGGCGGCGTTGGGGGCTTCGGCTGTATAGAGACCGAGTTGGCCCCATCGCGGGCAAGCCATGCTCCCACAGGTCTTGGGGCGTTCGCTGAATGGGTGGACGACTCAGCACCCTCAAAAATCACCCATAAAAAACCCGGCCAACCAGGGCCGGGTCAAGAAGACGGTGGCTATATCACTCTTGTTCGGCAGGCTTGACCAATCGCTTTTCCAGTTCGCTGCACGCTTTCTGGATCATGTCTTCAGTGATCGGTACTTCACGCCCATCGGCATCGATAATCGAGCACCCCAGAGACTGGTGTGGCTGTGTGCGGATCACTTGAATCTTGTCTTCGCTGCTGTTTTGCAAGGACATGGCCTGTCTCCTCTTCAGGTGTGTGCTTACTTTAGAACCTTCAGGTGACCGGGCTATGACAACTCCCTGCGATCTTTCCCGAACGGCAATGTCAGTCCACCAGAAATTTATAAACGTTGCCACCCGGACTTTAGACCAATAGCGTCTAGGGGCTAGTCGTCGCGGTCATAATTAACCTGACTCATTGTGATTTACAGCGTTCACCCGCTGACCGTGTAGGCTGGCGATATCAATGGCGTACTGGATAACCCTCGATGCTCTCTGCTCGTCACCGCCGCGCGATCCGCCTGACCCTTCGCTTTCTTGCGCCCTATCGCTGGCAAGCCTTTGGCGCCTTGCTCGCGTTGATTGTCACCGCCGGCATTACCTTGTCGATGGGGCAGGGCATCCGCCTGCTGGTGGATCAGGGGTTCATGACCCAGTCACCGCACCTGCTCAATCAATCCATCGGCTTGTTCATGGTGCTGGTGGTGGGGCTGGCGATCGGCACCTTCGCGCGTTTTTACCTGGTGTCGTGGATCGGCGAGCGGGTGGTCGCAGACATCCGCCGGCAGGTCTTCAACCACCTGGTTTATCTGCATCCGGGGTTCTACGAAAACAATCGCAGTTCCGAAATCCAGTCGCGGCTGACCGCCGACACCACGTTGCTGCAATCGGTGATCGGCTCGTCGCTGTCGCTGTTCCTGCGCAATTTTCTGATGGTCATCGGCGGAATCGTGCTGCTGTTTATCACTAACCCCAAGCTCACCAGCATCGTGGTGATTGCGTTGCCGCTGGTGATTGCCCCGATCCTGATTTTCGGCCGTCGGGTGCGCAATCTGTCGCGCCTGAGCCAGGACCGGATTGCCGATATCGGCAGCTATGTCTCCGAAACCCTCGGCCAGATCAAAACCGTGCAGGCGTACAACCATCAGGTCCAGGACGAGCAGCGCTTTGCCCTGACCGTGGAACAGGCGTTCGACACCGCGCGTAAACGCATCTTCCAGCGCGCCTGGTTGATCACGCTGGTGATCGTGCTGGTGCTGGGTGCTGTCGGCGTCATGCTGTGGGTTGGTGGCATGGACGTGATCGCCGGGAGGATCTCGGCCGGTGAACTGGCGGCGTTTGTTTTCTACAGCCTGATCGTCGGCAGTGCCTTTGGCACCTTGAGCGAAGTAATCGGTGAGTTGCAGCGCGCGGCGGGGGCGGCCGAGCGGATTGCCGAATTGCTGCGTTCGGAAAATATCATCCAGCCACCGACCACCGGCCTGGTAACCTTGCCGGAGCGGGTGAAGGGCGATCTGGTTCTACAGGATGTGCGTTTTTCCTACCCGTCGCGGCCCGAAAGTTATGCCGTCGATGGCTTGAGTCTGACCATAAACGCGGGCGAAACCCTCGCGCTGGTGGGGCCGTCCGGGGCCGGAAAATCCACGGTGTATGACTTGCTGCTGCGCTTTTACGATCCGGCCGCCGGGCAGATCCTGCTCGATGGCGTGCCGTTGACCCAGCTCGATCCGCTCGACCTGCGCCGTTGCTTCGCGCTGGTTTCGCAAAATCCTGCGCTGTTCTTCGGCAGCATCGAAGAGAACATCCGCTACGGTAATCCGGGGGCAACCCTGGCTCAGGTTCAGGAAGCGGCAAAAATCGCCTACGCCCACGACTTCATTGAGCAAATGCCCCACGGTTACCAGACGCATCTTGGCGACGGCGGCCTCGGGCTGTCTGGCGGCCAGCGCCAACGCCTGGCCATTGCTCGCGCATTGCTGGTGGACGCGCCGATCCTGTTGCTCGACGAAGCCACCAGCGCCCTCGATGCCCAGAGCGAACACCTGATCCAGCAAGCCCTGCCCAGCCTGATGAAAAACCGCACCACGCTGGTGATCGCTCACCGTTTGGCCACGGTGAAAAATGCTGACCGGATCGCGGTCATGGACCAAGGGAAACTGGTGGCGGTGGGGACGCATCAGGCGTTGATTGCGAGCAATGCGCTGTATGCGCGATTGGCGGCGTTGCAGTTTAGTGATGGGCACAACACGGTGATCGACCCGGTTACCGACTAAGTCGAGCACCCCAAAAAAAGCCCGCATCAATCGATGCGGGCTTTTTTTTGTCAGTGGGTCAAAACGGGATCACTGATCATCAAAATACCGTTCATGCCAATCCACCAGCGGCTGTGGCGAGTTGAGCTTCTGCCCGTAGATCACCGAATACGACAGCACGTTCTGCACATACTGACGGGTTTCGTCGAACGGGATGCTTTCCACCCAGACATCGAAGCTCAGGTGGTCTGCGCCGCGCAGCCACTGGCGCACGCGGCCGGGACCGGCGTTGTAGGCGGCGGAGGCGAGGACGCGGTTGCCGTTGAACTGGGCATGGACCTGGCTCAGGTACGCGGCGCCGAGCTGGATGTTTTTGTCCGGGTCGATCACTTGCTGCGGCGAGGCCAGCGGAATGCTGAACTTGCGTGCGGTTTCCTTGGCGGTGCCGGGCATCAGTTGCATCAGGCCGCTGGCGCCGACGCCTGAGCGGGCGTCGTCCATGAAAGCACTTTCCTGGCGCGTGATGGCGAACACCCAGCTGGAATGCAGGCCGCGTACTTTGGCTTCGCGGACCAGGGTTTCGCGGTGGGCCATCGGGAAGCGGATGTCCAGATCGTCCCAGTACTGCGCCTGACTGATGGTGCGGATCGCCGGGAAATACCATTTCAGGTCATAGGCCAGTTTCGCCTGGGCGACCATTTCGTCACGGTTGAAGTGACGACTGACGTAATACCACTCGCGGCGACCGTCGACGACCTGCCCGCGGGCGTGGAACTCCAGTGCTCGACGTATACCTGGCGTATTGCGCACCTTATTGATGGTGGCCTGGCTGAGTACCAGCGGTTTGTTGAGTAGCGAGTACGGTAGCTGCGAGCGGTCGGCGGCAAGGAAGCCATAGAAATCACGTTCGCGGGCAAGGCTCTTGTACAGCGTCTGCGCTTCCGGGTTCTGTGGCTGCGCCAGCTCAAGGGCGCGGGCCTGCCAGTAGCGCCAGCGGTTGGTGGTCGCCAGGTCCTGTGGCAAGCGGCGAGACAACTGATAGGCGTCGTCCCAGCGAGCCAGGCGAAGCAGCAGGCGCAGGCGCCATTCGGACACGGTGTTGTCGCGCAGTTCCGGGTCGTACTTGGTCATGACATCAAGCGCACGAGGGTCATAGCGTCGCGCCAGCGTCAGGCCGATTTCCCGGGCGATCGCCACTTTTTCGTCGCGAGAGAAGTGCATGCTGCTGGCATAACCGTCGAGCAAGTCCATGGCCTTGTCCGGGTCCTGCTTGGCCAGGCGGCGCAGGCCAAGGCTGACCACGTCGGACATCGGTTCGTCAGCCGGGGTGAAGCGCGAAGGCTGGTTGAGCAGCTCGGGCTTTTGCGCCACATCGATCAGCAGTCGTCCGCGAGGGGCGAGGGTGGTCAGGCCGTTAACCAGGCTGTTGGCCAGTGGATAATTGCGCGCCTGGGCGGCGAGCTTGGCGCGCTCCCAGCGTTTTTGCTCGGTCAGTTGACCTTCGGCAGCCCATTGCCCGAACAACGCGTCGCAGGCGGCGGGCTGGGATTTGCCGGTCAGCCACAGCTTATTGGCGTTGGCATAGCCTTCAGCCTTCTGGTTGTGGCCAATCTGATACTGCGCATTCAGGCAGTCCAGTTCGGTGAAATTGAGCTTGGGATCGTAATACTTGACGAAGGTCGCCCAGTCGCCACGGTCGGCCAGCCAGCGCAACCAACGCAATTTCATCCAGTTGGCTTGCGGCAGGTCACCGTGGTCGGCGAGGAATTTCTCGATTTCGGCATTGCTGGCGGTTTTTAGACGGGCGGTCAACTCGTCATAGGCCAGGTACGGCTCCAGCGGGTAATCACTGAGGGCCTGGCTGTAGCGAAAGTAAGGACCGGTATCGCCTTTGGCCAGGGCGCGCTTGGCTTCATCGTAATATTGGCGCTGGGTGGACAGGTCCACTGCCTGCGCTGATTGAACGGCAGTAGCAGAAAGTAGCAAGCAAGATAAAAGACTGAAAAGGCGACTGCGCATGAGACGTCCGGGCAGAGAAATCATGAGACAAGTGCGGGATTACCTGCACTGAATAATCTGTAGCTTAGCCTTTTGCCAGCAACGGGCGAAAGCTTTGCAGGCCTGTCAGCCCAAGTTCGTAACATTTGTTATGCAGAGTGCTTCGAGAGTGAAATTGCCGGCCTTCTGAAGCCTCAAGTCAGGTAGAATGCGCCCCCGGTTTTTGGAGAAGCTCATGACCCTGCTCAAATTCAGCGATGTGTCCCTTGCTTTCGGCGCTATGCCGTTGTTGGACAAGGTGTCCTGGCAGATCGCCCGTGGTGAGCGGGTGTGCATCATCGGCCGCAACGGCACTGGCAAGTCCAGCATGATGAAGCTCGTCAAGGGCGACCAGAAGCCCGACGAGGGCTCCGTTTGGCGTGCACCTGGCCTCAAGATTGGCGAATTGCCGCAAGAATTGCCGGTGGCCGACGAGCGGACCGTGTTCGACGTGGTTGCCGAGGGCCTGGACGGTGTGGGCGAGCTGCTCGCGCAGTATCACCACCTGAGCCAGAACATCGTCACCGACGCCGACCTGGACAAACTGATGCACGTCCAGCATGACCTCGAAGCCCGCGATGGCTGGCGTTTGCAGCAACTGGTCGACAGTACGTTGAGCCGTCTGCAGTTGCCGGCCGACAAGACTCTCGCCGAATTGTCCGGCGGCTGGCGTCGTCGCGTCCTGCTGGCTCAGGCCCTGGTCTCCGAACCGGACCTGCTGCTGCTCGACGAACCGACCAACCACCTGGACATCGGTGCCATTGCCTGGCTCGAAGAAGCGCTGAAGGATTTCCAGGGCGCCGTGCTGTTCATCACGCACGACCGTTCATTCCTGCAAAACCTTGCGACGCGCATCCTCGAACTGGACCGCGGTGGCCTGATCGACTGGAACGGTGACTACGCCAGTTTCCTGGTGCACAAAGAAGCTTCGCTGGCCGCTGAAGAAACCGCCAACGCGCTGTTTGACAAGAAGCTGGCCCAGGAAGAAGTCTGGATCCGCCAGGGCATCAAGGCCCGTCGCACCCGTAATGAAGGCCGCGTCCGCGCATTGAAGGCTTTGCGCGTCGAGCGCAGCGAGCGCCGTGAGCGCACCGGCAAGGCCAACATTCAGCTGGACACCGCTGACAAGTCCGGCAAGCAGGTGATGGTCCTCGAGAACGTGAGCTTTGCTCACCCGGGTGGCCCGTTCCTGATCAAGGATTTCTCGATGGTCCTGACGCGCGGCGACCGTATCGGTCTGCTCGGCGCCAACGGTACCGGCAAGACCACACTGCTGAAGCTGATGCTCAGTGGTCTGCAACCAACCAGCGGCACAGTGGAAGAGGGGACGCGCATCGACGTGGCCTATTTCGACCAGTTGCGCCATCAGCTGGACCTGGAAAAGACTGTGATCGACAACGTGGCCGAAGGTCGCGACTTCATCGATATCGATGGTCAGAGCCGTCACGTGCTGAGCTACCTCGGTGACTTCCTGTTCAGCCCGCAGCGTGCCCGCACGCCGGTCAAGGCGCTGTCCGGTGGTGAGCGTGCCCGTCTGTTGCTGGCCAAGCTGTTCAGCAAGCCGGCGAACCTGCTGGTCCTCGACGAACCGACCAACGACCTCGATGTTGAAACCCTCGAACTGCTGGAAGAGGTCTTGCTGACCTTCAACGGCACCGTGCTGATGGTCAGTCACGACCGGGCATTCCTCGACAACGTGGTCACCAGCACCCTGGTCTTCGAAGGTGAAGGCAAGGTTCGCGAGTACGTCGGTGGTTATCAGGACTGGCTGCGTCAGGGTGGTTCGCCGCGCCTGCTGGGCGTGACCGAGAGCAAATCCGGCAAGGCCGACCTGACCTCCGCAGTTGTAACGGCGCAGGCAGCACCTGTCGTTGCAGCTGCTGAAGCACCGGTGGCTAAGAAGAAGCTTAGCTACAAGCATCAGCGTGAGCTGGAAATGCTGCCGGCTCAGATCGAAGCCATGGAACAGCAGATTGCGGCGGTTGAAGCGCAAATGGCCGATGCCGGTTTCTATCAGCGTCCTGCTGTCGAGACGGCCGCGGTGATTGCGCAGCTGGAGCAGTTGCAGGCCGAGCTGGACGTGATGGTCGAGCGCTGGGCCGAGCTGGATGCCTGATTGATCCCGTAACAAAAAAAAGCCCGGCGTTCAGTGATGAGCGTCGGGCTTTTCATATGTAACGCGAGCTACAGGCTGATGCAGATCAAATGTGGGAGCGTTTCAGCGTTTGATCAGATGTACCGCCAGTACGTCGCAAGGTGCACCGTGCAGCACATCATTGGCGGTCGACCCGAGCAGCAGCGCCAGGCCATGGCGGCCATGGCTGCCGACCACGATCAGGTCGCAGTGGTTTTCCTTGGCGAAATGATGGATTTCCTGGCGTGGCTGGCCATAGGTCAGGTGGCAGTTGGCACCTTCAAGCTCTGCGTATTTGGCTTTCAGGCGCTCTAGGCGCTCCTTGGCCTGATCGAACTGCTGTTGTTGCAGTTGTGACAGGTCCATCGGCACGTCGCCACCAAAGGCCATGGCCATTGGCTCGACAATGTGCACCAGGGACAATTTCGCCCCGTTGCTCACCGCCAGCTCGCGAGCGCGGTGGATTACAGGGTCGCACTCTTCGGTTAGATCTACAGCGACCAGAATATGGTTGTAGGGCATGAGGTGCTCCTCCTGAGGATTGCAATATTGGTAAGTATGGCTGGTTTCAAGCGCAATGGTTCCAGAGTGACCCAAAGCGCCCATCAAGAATCGGGAGTACAGATATGACGGTCTGGATAGTGGTGTCAATCCTGTTGGTGGTGCTG
Source organism: Pseudomonas sp. SIMBA_041 (assembly GCF_046535095.1). NCBI lineage: Bacteria > Pseudomonadati > Pseudomonadota > Gammaproteobacteria > Pseudomonadales > Pseudomonadaceae > Pseudomonas > Pseudomonas sp. SIMBA_041. The sequence continues at coordinate 273,762 of NZ_JAWRXJ010000006.1, read as the reverse complement.
AGTCCGCTGGCATGGTTGCGACCGTCACGTGGTCAGAGCGGGCGCATGGCCCTGCGCATGGAGGCACGACGCATCGGCCTGGCCATGCAGCTGGCGCCTCAGGAATGGCCGCACTGGCTGAGCCAGGAGCCGCCGAGCCCGTGTGCGCAGTACCATCGGCCACGCCGTGGCAATCAGCCTGCATGCTGGAGCTACTGGCAAAAATCACCAGGCGTATGGGTGAATCAGTGGCAGGAGGTTTGCGAGGATCGAGCGTTGCTCAATCATTTCGAAAAATTGCCAGCCAACGTCTACAAGATCGAGGCGGACAAGCAAATGGTTACCTTGTATTGGGGCGAGAAGGGCGAGGCGACTGTTTTGCAGGACATTGACGCGGTGCTGAAAGCGCTGGCGTAAAGTAAGGACATTTCGCGCTGCAATGGCGCGATGGGTCTGACAGACAGGCAATAAAAAGCCCGACATCATCATCGGGCTGGGGTTGGCCAGGCAGGCCGGTAATTCGCTGTAGGGCTGATCTTACGCCGGGCATTCACCCAGCGCGTTCATCTTTTTTCTTCAGGTTCATGCCAGCGTAGCTTGTTAAACGCGGGCTGCAGCGAATTAGGGCGACTTTTCTAACTATTGATTCTATGAATGAGTTCACATGCATCTGCGTGTTGAAGATCTTCGCAGTACGGAAGTGACCGCAAAGTCGCGTTTCAACCCGTATTTTGGGCGATTGACAATTGTCGGAAATTCCGTGAAGGTGGCGTACCCAAATCAAACGGGCGTATGAATTGAGCGTTTGTATTTCAGATCGCTCCTACAGAATCCCGACTATCGCGTTGGAGGGTGTGCCGGGTGGATTGGCGTAGCATTGACGTTTAACGTCCTGCCGAGCCATTCGCCTGCGTCCGACGTGTACTGTTCAGCTTCCATATCGTGGAGATCAGTTGATGATTTACGAAGGTAAAGCCATCACGGTTAAGGCTCTTGAAAGTGGCATCGTCGAATTGAAATTCGACCTCAAGGGTGAGTCCGTCAACAAGTTCAACCGTCTAACCCTGAACGAACTGCGTCAGGCTGTGGACACCATCAAGGCAGATGCTTCGATCAAGGGCGTGATCGTCAGCAGTGGCAAGGACGTGTTCATCGTCGGCGCCGACATCACCGAATTTGTCGAAAATTTCAAGCTGCCTGATGCCGAGCTGGTTGCTGGCAATCTGGAAGCCAACAAGATTTTCAGCGATTTCGAAGACCTCAACGTCCCGACTGTCGCCGCGATCAACGGTATCGCCCTGGGTGGCGGTCTGGAGATGTGCCTGGCGGCGGACTACCGCGTCATGTCCACCAAGGCCAAGATCGGTCTGCCGGAAGTCAAGCTGGGCATCTACCCGGGCTTCGGCGGCACTGTGCGTCTGCCGCGCCTGATCGGTGCCGACAACGCCATCGAGTGGATTGCTGCGGGCAAAGAAAACCGTCCTGAAGACGCGCTGAAAGTCGGCGCAGTGGACGCAGTGGTTGCCCCTGAGAAACTGCAGGAAGCGGCCCTGGAACTGATCAAACGCGCCATCTCCGGCGAGTTTGACTACAAGGCCAAGCGTCAACCGAAGCTGGAAAAGCTGAAGCTGAACGCAATCGAACAAATGATGGCTTTCGAAACCGCCAAAGGTTTCGTAGCCGGTCAGGCTGGCCCGAACTACCCGGCACCGGTTGAGGCGATCAAGACCATCCAGAAAGCCGCGAACTTCGGTCGCGACAAAGCGCTGGAAGTTGAAGCCGCCGGTTTCGTCAAACTGGCCAAGACCTCTGCCGCGCAGAGCTTGATCGGTCTGTTCCTGAACGATCAGGAACTGAAGAAAAAGGCCAAGGCCTACGACGAAATCGCCAAAGACGTGAAGCAGGCTGCCGTATTGGGCGCCGGCATCATGGGGGGCGGTATCGCTTATCAGTCGGCCTCCAAAGGGACGCCGATCCTGATGAAGGACATCAACGAGCACGGCATCGAGCAAGGCCTGGCTGAAGCCGCCAAGCTGCTGGTCGGCCGCGTTGATAAAGGTCGCATGACCGCCGCAAAAATGGCTGAAGTGCTCAACGGCATTCGTCCGACCCTGTCCTACGGTGATTTCGGTCACGTGGACCTGGTGGTTGAAGCGGTCGTCGAAAATCCTAAGGTCAAGCAAGCCGTGCTGGCTGAAGTCGAAGACAAGGTCAAAGAGGACACCATCCTCGCGTCTAACACCTCGACCATTTCCATCACCTTGCTGGCAAAAGCTCTCAAGCGTCCGGAAAACTTCGTCGGCATGCACTTCTTCAACCCTGTGCACATGATGCCGCTGGTTGAAGTGATCCGTGGCGAGAAGTCCAGCGAGCTGGCTGTTGCCACCACCGTTGCCTACGCCAAGAAAATGGGCAAGAACCCGATCGTCGTCAACGACTGCCCGGGCTTCCTGGTCAACCGTGTACTGTTCCCGTACTTCGGCGGTTTCGCCAAACTGGTCAGCGCCGGTGTGGACTTCGTCCGTATTGACAAGGTCATGGAAAAATTCGGCTGGCCAATGGGCCCGGCGTACCTGATGGACGTGGTCGGCATCGACACCGGTCACCACGGTCGTGACGTAATGGCTGAGGGCTTCCCGGACCGCATGAAAGACGACCGCCGTACCGCGATCGACGTGCTCTACGAAGCCAAACGCCTGGGCCAGAAGAACGGCAAGGGCTTCTACGCCTACGAGACTGACAAGCGCGGCAAGCAGAAGAAAGTCGCCGACCCATCGGTGCTGGAAGTGCTCAAGCCGATCGTTTACGAGCAGCGCGAAGTCACTGACGAAGACATCATCAACTGGATGATGATCCCGCTGTGCCTGGAAACCGTGCGTTGCCTGGAAGACGGCATCGTCGAAACCGCTGCCGAAGCCGACATGGGTCTGGTCTACGGTATTGGTTTCCCTCCATTCCGTGGCGGTGCGCTGCGCTACATCGATTCGATCGGTGTTGCCGAGTTCGTTGCCCTGGCTGACCAGTACGCTGATTTGGGCGCGCTGTACCACCCGACCGCAAAACTGCGTGAAATGGCCAAAACCGGCCAACGGTTCTTCGGTTAAGCGTCCCAACACTTGAGCGAGAGTGAAATTTTATGAGCTTGAATCCAAGAGACGTCGTGATTGTCGACTTCGGTCGTACTCCGATGGGCCGCTCCAAGGGCGGCATGCACCGCAACACCCGCGCCGAAGACATGTCGGCGCACCTGATCAGCAAATTGCTGGAACGCAACGTCAAGGTTGACCCGAACGAAGTCGAAGACGTGATCTGGGGCTGCGTAAACCAGACCCTGGAACAGGGCTGGAACATCGCGCGCATGGCGTCCCTGATGACTCAGATCCCGCACACTGCTGCCGGTCAGACCGTCAGCCGCCTGTGTGGCTCGTCGATGAGCGCGCTGCACACTGCTGCGCAAGCGATCATGACCGGCAACGGTGACGTGTTTGTCGTCGGCGGCGTCGAGCATATGGGCCACGTGAGCATGATGCACGGTGTCGATCCGAACCCGCACATGTCTCTGTACGCGGCGAAAGCCTCGGGCATGATGGGCCTGACCGCTGAAATGCTGGGCAAAATGCACGGCATCACTCGCGAACAACAGGACGCTTTCGGCGTGCGCTCCCACCAGCTCGCCCACAAGGCGACCCTGGAAGGCAAGTTCAAAGACGAAATCATCCCGATGCAGGGCTACGACGAGAACGGTTTCCTGAAACTGTTCGATTACGACGAAACCATTCGTCCGGAAACCACCCTGGAAAGCCTGGCGGCTCTGAAGCCAGCGTTCAATCCGAAGGGCGGCACCGTGACTGCAGGTACTTCGTCGCAAATCACCGACGGTGCCTCGTGCATGATCGTGATGTCGGCGCAGCGTGCTCAGGACCTGGGCATCCAGCCTATGGCCGTGATTCGTTCGATGGCAGTGGCAGGTGTGGATCCGGCAATCATGGGCTATGGTCCAGTACCGGCTACACAAAAAGCACTGAAGCGCGCGGGACTTGGCATTAACGATATCGACTTCTTCGAGCTCAACGAAGCTTTCGCCGCACAGGCCCTGCCAGTGCTGAAAGATCTGAAAGTGCTCGACAAGATGAACGAGAAGGTTAACCTGCACGGCGGCGCAATCGCCCTGGGTCACCCGTTCGGTTGCTCCGGTGCACGTATCTCCGGCACGCTGTTGAACGTGATGAAGCAAAATGGCGGCACCTTCGGGGTGGCTACCATGTGCATTGGTCTCGGCCAAGGCATCTCCACCGTCTTCGAACGCGTTTAAGCGATCCGTTGACGGAAGCCGGGGCCAAGTGCCCCGGTTTTTGTTTTTCTGAAATTATTTTTGTTTTTATTTTGAAAAGATTTGAGTGAGGGCCAAACCATGCCGATACAACCTGGGCTCTACCAACATTACAAAGGTCCGCAGTACCGCGTATTCAGTGTCGCGCGGCATTCGGAAACCGAAGAAGAAGTGGTCTTCTACCAAGCCCTGTATGGCGATTACGGCTTTTGGGTGCGTCCCTTGAGCATGTTCCTGGAGTCGGTCGAAGTTGACGGCGAACAGGTGCCACGCTTTGCTTTGGTGCAAGCCGAACCGAGCCTTTTTTCGTAGCCATAAGTTGAGTGCGCGCAAAACCCTGCGCTTGACCTCACCTTGTAGCCACTATATATAGCGGTGCCGCGTCAGGCGCCAACCGCCTTTCACTTCTAGAATTCAGGAATTTTCTGATCCATGGGCAAATCGCTGGTCATTGTGGAATCCCCGGCTAAGGCCAAGACCATCAACAAGTATCTGGGTAACCAATACGTGGTGAAGTCGAGTATCGGCCATATCCGAGACCTGCCCACCAGCGGTTCGGCTAGCGCCAGCAAAGAGCCAGCCGCCAAGCGCGGCAAGGCTGCCGCGGGTGAAGGTCCGGTGCTCACGCCGAAAGAGAAAGCGCGCAAGCAGCTGGTCTCGCGCATGGGTGTCGATCCCGATCATGGCTGGAAAGCCAAGTACGAGATCCTCCCGGGCAAGGAAAAAGTCATCGAAGAGCTGCGCCGGCTCGCCAAAGATGCTGACACCATCTATCTCGCAACCGACTTGGACCGCGAGGGGGAAGCCATTGCCTGGCACCTGCGCGAAGCCATCGGTGGTGACGACAGCCGCTACAAGCGCGTGGTGTTCAACGAAATCACCAAGAAGGCGATTCAGGAAGCCTTCTCCAAGCCGGGCGAGCTGGACATTGACCGTGTAAATGCCCAGCAGGCGCGTCGTTTCCTCGACCGCGTGGTGGGTTACATGGTTTCGCCTCTGCTGTGGGCCAAGATCGCCCGTGGCCTGTCCGCCGGTCGCGTGCAGTCGGTTGCGGTAAAACTGGTGGTTGAGCGCGAACGCGAAATCCGCGCGTTCAATCCGGAAGAATACTGGGAGGTCCACGCTGACCTCGGCACCGCCAAAGGCGCAACTGTGCGCTTTGACGTGGCGCGCGAGAAAGGCGAGGCCTTCAAGCCGCTTAACGAAGCCCAGGCCATGGCTGCACTGGAAAAGCTCAAAGCCTCCAGCTACAGCATCGCCAAGCGCGAAGACAAACCGACCAGCAGCAAGCCGTCGGCTCCGTTCATCACGTCCACCCTGCAACAGGCAGCGAGCAACCGCCTGGGCTTCGGCGTGAAGAAAACCATGATGATGGCCCAGCGTCTGTACGAAGCCGGCTACATCACTTACATGCGTACCGACTCCACCAACCTCTCGGCCGATGCCGTGACGATGGCGCGCACTTATATCGAAGGCGAATTCGGCAAGAAGTACCTGCCGGAAACCCCGAACGTCTACAGTAGCAAGGAAGGCGCACAAGAGGCTCACGAAGCGATTCGTCCCTCCGACGCCAACACCGAGCCAAGCAAGCTGTCGGGCATGGAGCGTGATGCAGAGCGGCTCTACGAGCTGATCTGGCGCCAGTTCCTCGCCTGCCAGATGCTGCCGGCGCAATACCTGTCGACCACCGTCACCGTGGGTGCCGGCGATTTCGAGCTGCGTGCCAAGGGCCGCATCCTCAAGTTCGACGGTTACACCCGCGTGATGCCGCAAATTGCCAAGCCGGGCGATGACGACGTGCTGCCAGACATGGCTCAGGGCGACGCGATGAAGCTGATCAAGCTTGATCCGACCCAGCACTTCACCAAGCCGCCTGCACGTTACTCGGAAGCAAGCCTGGTTAAAGAAATGGAAAAACGCGGCATCGGTCGTCCTTCGACCTACGCGGCGATCATTTCGACCATCCAGGACCGCGGCTACGTCGCGCTGCACAACCGTCGTTTCTATTCGGAAAAGATGGGTGACATCGTCACCGAGCGTCTGTCCGAGAGCTTCTCCAACCTCATGGACTACGGCTTCACCGCCGGCATGGAAGAGAACCTCGATGACGTGGCCCAGGGTGAACGTGACTGGAAAAACGTGCTGGACGAGTTCTACGGTGACTTCAAGAAAAAACTCGAAGTAGCCGAAAGCGCCGAAAACGGCATGCGTGCCAACCAGCCGGTCATGACCGACATTCCGTGCCTGACCTGCGGCCGTCCAATGCAGATTCGTACGGCGTCGACTGGCGTGTTCCTCGGCTGCTCGGGTTACAGCCTGCCGCCGAAAGAACGCTGCAAGGCCACCGTCAACCTGGTGCCGGGTGATGAAATCGCCGCGGACGACGAGGGTGAATCGGAATCCCTGGTGCTGCGTGGCAAGCATCGCTGCCCGATCTGCAGCACAGCGATGGACGCTTACCTGCTCGATGAGAAGCGCAAGCTGCACATCTGCGGTAACAACCCGGATTGCTCGGGTTACGAAATCGAAGAGGGCACCTATCGCATCAAAGGCTATGAAGGTCCGAGCCTGGAATGTGACAAGTGCGGCAGCGAGATGCAGCTCAAGACCGGCCGGTTCGGCAAGTTCTTCGGTTGCACCAACCCGACTTGCAAGAACACCCGCAAGCTGCTGAAGAGCGGTGACGCGGCGCCGCCGAAGATGGACCCGGTGAAGATGCCTGAGCTGAAATGCGAGAAGGTCAACGACACCTATATCCTGCGCGACGGGGCTTCCGGCCTGTTCCTGGCGGCCAGCCAATTCCCGAAAAACCGCGAGACTCGTGCTCCGCTGGTCATGGAAATTGTGCCGCACAAGGATGAGATCGATCCGAAGTACCACTTCCTCTGTGAAGCGCCGAAGAAAGATCCGGACGGTCTCCCTTCCGTGATCCGTTACAGCCGCAAGACCAAAGAGCAGTATGTGCAGACAGAAGTCGACGGTAAGCCGACTGGCTGGAAGGCGTACTACGACGGCGGCAAGTGGACGGTTGAAGACAAGCGTCCGGCAGCCAAGGCTTAAATAGAGCAGTACACAAAAGGCCGCATGACAACCCTCGGGTTTTCATGCGGCCTTTTTGTTTTGTGCTTGCGGTCGCCGCGGGTGATCCACGACACTGTCTGACCTGCGTGAAGCAATTATTTCGTTGTGGAGGCTGCCGTCATGGCCCACGAACTTTATACCCGTACCAATCAGAAGATTTATTTCGCCGGCCTGTCGCTGGAAGCGCTCGCCAAGGCAGAAGAGGGGCGGGCAATGAACTCGCTGGCGCTGATCCAGGCGGGGCGCGAATCGGCGTTGTTTCACCTGTACGGTGCCTTGCTGGGGCTGTGCCATGAAATCGCCGGGTTCTATCGCTTGCCACAGGCCAATGCGCCTCGGGCTGAGTTGTTGCTAACTCGCGAAGTCCTCGAAGCCATCGCGATTCCTGAAATGGCGGAGATGGTCGAGCTCGCGCAAAACCCTGAAACCTGGTTGGCCAAATTGCTGGCGGCCCATGCGGCGTTGTTTCAACCGCCGCGCGCGCCGCACAAGCCTAAAGGCGACGTGACTCAGCCGCTGATCCTGGCCGTTAACCTGGATGCAGAAGAGGCGCCTGAAGAATTGAGCCGGGAAGAGCTGGAAAGCTGGCGTCAGAACCTGAAAGGTCTGGCGATCCGGTTTCGCGAAGGATTGAACGAGTGCTGAAGGATTAAGCGTAAAGACGGATGCCCCGACAGGGTGTCCGCTCAGGGATGAGTGCAAAAAGATATTTCATTGCCATGACATCTGGTCAACTTGCTGAGCGAAGCCTGACCGATGCCTATATAATCCCCGCCTTTCGTGGAGAACAGACCTTTATGCCAACGTCCTTTCTAGAAATTGTCGAGTTACCAGACGGCCGTATCGAGTTGCGCAGGGCCGAGGACGAGGGTTCTCTGGTTACTTTGGATTTCTCCGAGGATGCCAAGGCGTTCCTGCAAGGCCAGTACGTGGAAGTCGCCAAGGCGATGTTGAGCGTCGGCGTTCAGATGGCGGGACGCCTGGTTGAAGGCGAATTTGAAAAGGATCAGGGAACTCGCGTCCTTCATTGATCCCGCCCGTCGGTTTTTACGGGTACCGCTACAGGTCGGCTTCTCTATCCTTGGAGAAGCCTTGCGCAGATCAAGGCGCGCATTGTTTCTCTGTTAACCCAATCGAATGTTCAAGCTCTGTGCGTCCCCGGTCCGGGCGGCGCTGATCAACTGTTGCCGTGATGTTGTGTTCAATGGGTTGAGCCAGCTGACCACTGTGTGGCTGCGGCCCAGGCGCAAGGCTTCGCAGGTCAACTGCTGAGCGCTTTGGGTGCCGCGAGGTTGCAGCAGCAGAATGCGTTCGCGATTGAGGCCGGCGTCCCGCAGCCAGGCCTGGGTCAGGCTCGCTGGTGGGGCAATCAGTGTCAGCCAGCGTGCGTCCTGGTCTTGGCTCAATTCCCTGAGAATCGGTGCCAGAAGGTTCAGGCAGTTTCCCGCTGCACCACGTAGCGACAGCTCACTGAAGACTTCGGGCTCGGCGCTCCACGGCGACTCGACCACGTCTTTCAGGATCGGCGCCAGGGGTTGCGCCATGAATGCCTCGAACAGTGGCAGTTGGGCTTGCTGTGATGTGTGTGGGAACTGCATAAAGCCTCCTTTAGCGGCGAATCACGCCGACACTCAAGCCTTCAATCACCAGTTCCTGATCTTTCAGGTTCACTTCGATAGGGGCAAATTCAGGGTTTTCGGCAATCAACCAGACCTTGCTGCCATCACGCTTGAAGCGCTTGACCGTCACTTCATCGCCGATACGTGCGACCACGATCTGGCCGTTACGGGCTTCACGCGTGGTGTGTACGGCCAGCAGGTCGCCGTCGAAAATACCGACATCCTTCATGCTCATGCCATGAACGCGCAGTAAATAGTCGGCGCGCGGATGGAAGAAAGCAGGGTTGATGTTGCAGGACTCTTCGATGTGCTGCTGGGCCAGAATGGGAGCGCCGGCAGCCACTCGACCAATGATCGGCAGGGTGGATTCATCAGCCTTGGCTTCGAAACCTGGAATACGAATGCCACGGGAAGCGCCCGGGGTCATCTCGATGGCGCCTTTGCGGGCCAGTGCCTTAAGGTGTTCTTCCGCTGCGTTGGGTGATTTGAAGCCCAGTTCCTGAGCGATTTCCGCGCGAGTCGGCGGGTAGCCGTTGTCTTCGAGGCAGCGTTTGATGAAGGCCAGAATCTCTGCTTGGCGTGGCGTCAGCTTTAGCATTTTGGTCGCTCTGTCTTTTTATACAGTGACTGGGATTATATACAGTGGAAGCGTCTTGGCAATGCCCCTTTTTTTATCGACCGCCGGACGGTCGAGCGACCCGCTGATTGAAGCTTTGCCGTTGTATGGTTAAATAGCTGACCGACCATTCCCAAAACGAACGGCCAAGCTTGACAATACACAGGCTGAAACGTATGTTTCAAACAAGTGTTTGTCAGGCGGAGTAGCCATGGCCCAGTCGGAAACCGTTGAACGCATTCTTGATGCTGCCGAGCAGTTGTTCGCGGAAAAAGGTTTCGCTGAAACCTCATTGCGTCTGATCACCAGCAAGGCCGGTGTCAATCTGGCGGCGGTGAACTATCACTTCGGCTCCAAGAAGGCGCTGATCCAGGCGGTCTTTTCGCGCTTCCTCGGACCGTTCTGCCTGAGCCTTGATAAAGAGCTGGAGCGGCGTCAGGCCAAGCCTGAAAACAAGCCGACCCTCGAAGAACTGCTGGAAATCCTCGTCGAGCAAGCCCTGGTGGTACAGCCACGCAGCGGCAACGATCTCTCTATCTTCATGCGTCTGTTGGGTCTGGCATTCAGTCAGAGCCAAGGCCACTTGCGCCGTTACCTGGAAGACATGTACGGCAAGGTGTTCCGCCGCTACATGATGCTGGTCAACGAAGCCGCGCCGCGCATTCCGCCGATCGAACTGTTCTGGCGCGTGCACTTCATGCTCGGCGCTGCGGCGTTCAGCATGTCGGGGATCAAGGCCTTGCGCGCGATTGCCGAGACCGATTTCGGCGTCAACACCTCCATTGAGCAAGTGATGCGCCTGATGGTGCCGTTCCTGGCCGCAGGCATGCGTGCGGAAACCGGCGTGACCGACACCGCCATGGCCACCGCTCAGCTGCGTCCACGTAGCAAATCAGTCCCGGCTGGCGCCAAGGTTTAACCGCACACGGGTGGGCGCGGCAGCTGACATCCGCTAAGCTAGCCGCCCATGCCGACTCTCGTTCTGAACCCGTTCCCCATTCGTATCGCCGACCTGCCGGGCATCGCCCATGGCGGCGAATACGTGCGGGCCGGGTTTCTCGTTATCAAGGAATCTCTATGACTGCTGGCCTGCAAGGCTCGTTGATGGTGGACGTCGCCGGTACCTGGCTGACGGCTGAAGATCGCCAATTGTTGCGCCAGCCCGAAGTGGGCGGCCTGATCATTTTCGCTCGTAACATCGAAACTCCGCGCCAGGTGCGCGAGTTGAGCGCCGCGATTCGTGCCATTCGTCCCGATCTGTTGCTGGCGGTGGATCAGGAGGGCGGCCGCGTTCAGCGTTTGCGCCAAGGTTTCGTGCGCCTGCCAGCCATGCGTGCCATCGCCGACAATCCGAACGCTGAATACCTGGCCGAGCAATGTGGCTGGATCATGGCCACCGAAGTGCTGGCCGTCGGCCTCGACCTGAGTTTTGCCCCGGTGCTGGATCTGGATTATCAACGCAGTGCCGTCGTCGGCACCCGTTCATTTGAAGGTGATCCCGAGCGCGCAGCACTTTTGGCCGGCGCATTCATCCGCGGCATGAACAGCGCCGGCATGGCGGCCACCGGCAAGCATTTTCCCGGTCATGGCTGGGCCGAAGCTGATTCCCACGTCGCCATTCCGAATGATGAGCGCAGCCTCGACGAGATTCGCGCCAATGACCTGGTGCCGTTCGCCAAACTGAGCAAGCAATTGGCCGCTGTCATGCCGGCTCACGTGATTTATCCACAAGTCGACTCCCAGCCTGCCGGCTTCTCCCGGCGCTGGTTGCAGGACATCCTGCGCGGCGAGTTGCAATTCGATGGCGTGATCTTCAGCGACGACCTGTCGATGGCCGGCGCCCATGTGGTGGGCGATGCCGCCAGCCGTATCGAAGCTGCGTTAACCGCTGGCTGCGACATGGGCTTGGTTTGCAACGACCGCGCCGCTGCGGAATTGGCGCTGAGCGCTGCCCAGCGCCTGAAGGTCAAGCCGTCGGAGCGAATTGCGCGGATGCGCGGCCAGTCCTACGCCAATACCGAATACCGGCAGAACCCGCGCTGGCTGGCGGCTGTCGGTGCGCTCAAAGACGCTCAACTGATTGAATAAGGACTTTACGTTATGACGGTTTACGCGATTATCGGTGGCACCGGCCTGACTCAACTCGAAGGCCTGAGCATTCGTCAGTCACTGGCGGTGGACACTCCTTATGGTCCGCCTTCGGCCGAGGTTCATATCGGCGAATACGCCGGTAAGGAAGTGCTGTTCCTCGCGCGTCATGGTCATCCGCACCGTTTGCCGCCGCATCAGGTGAACTACCGCGCCAACCTCTGGGCATTGAAGCAGGCCGGCGCCGAAGCGATTCTCGCGGTCAACGCCGTGGGCGGCATTCATGCGGCGATGGGCACCGGGCATTTTTGCGTGCCGCATCAGCTGATCGACTATACCAGTGGCCGTGAACACACCTATTTCGCCGATGATCTGGAGCACGTCACCCACATCGACTTCAGCTATCCCTACAGCGAACCGTTGCGTCAGCAGTTGATCGCGGCGCTGGCGGCTGAAAGCGTGGGTTACAGCAGTCATGGCGTGTATGCCTGCACCCAGGGCCCTCGGCTGGAAACCGTTGCTGAAATCGCGCGACTTGAGCGTGATGGCTGCGACATTGTCGGCATGACCGGCATGCCGGAAGCGGCACTCGCGCGTGAGCTGGAACTGGATTACGCGTGCCTGGCGTTGGTGGTGAATCCGGCAGCAGGTAAGTCGACGGCGGTGATTACCATGGCCGAGATCGAGCAGGCGTTGCATGACGGGATGGGGAAGGTGAAGTCGACGTTGGCGCGGGTGTTGAAGGGGTAAGACAGCCTTTACACCGAGTTGACTCCATCGCGGGCAAGCCGCGCTCCCACAGATTCAGTGATTTCCTGTGGGAGCGTGGCTTGCCCGCGATGGCTATGAAACCGGCAACGCAAATTTCAGCGCTTTTCGAGCTTATCCGGCAACGGCGCAAACAACGCTTCAATATCATCACTCTGCAACTTCCAGTCCCCGGTCTTGCGTCCATCCAGTACGCCAGCCGCCAGGTCGGATTTTTCTTTCTGCAGATGCTGAATCTTCTCTTCCACCGTGCCTCGGGCAATCATCTTGTAGACGAATACCGGTTTTTCCTGGCCGATACGATACGCCCGGTCAGTCGCCTGATTTTCCGTCGCCGGGTTCCACCACGGATCGTAGTGGATCACCGTATCCGCTTCGGTCAGGTTCAAGCCAACACCACCAGCCTTCAGGCTGATCAGAAAAATCTGACGCTTACCGCTCTGAAAGTCCTTCACGGGTGCGCGTCGGTCGCGGGTTTGTCCCGTCAGCAGTGCATACTCGACGCCGCGTTTCTTCAGTTCGACTTCGATAAGCGCCAGCATCGACGTGAACTGCGAGAACAACAGAATCCGTCGACCTTCTTCAAACAATTCATCAAGCATTTCCATCAGGCTGTCGAGCTTGCCTGATGTGCTGCCACGCGTCGGCAGTACGGCATCGTTGACCAGGCGTAAATCACAGCACACCTGACGCAGTTTCAGCAGCGCCTCCAGAATGATGATCTGGCTGCGCGCCACCCCTTTGCGGGTGATCTCGTCGCGGACTTTCTTGTCCATCGCCAGGCGCATGGTTTCATACACGTCGCGCTGGGCTTCGTTGAGTTCGACCCAGTGAATGATCTCGGTCTTCGGCGGCAATTCCGTCGCGACCTGTTCCTTGGTCCTACGCAAAAGGAACGGTTTGATCCGGCCATTGAGGTGCTGAAGCCTGACTTCACTGGCACGCTTTTCAATCGGCACCCGGTAATCGCGGTTGAAGCTTTTCACGTCGCCCAGCCAACCGGGCAGCAAGAAGTGGAACAGCGACCACAGCTCGCCGAGGTGGTTTTCCAGCGGCGTGCCGCTCAGGCACAAACGCTGGCGTGCGTTCAGCTCGCGGGCTGCCTGGGCCGCCTTGCTATTGGGGTTCTTGATGTACTGGGCTTCATCCAGCACCAGCACGTGCAATGGCTGCGCGGCCAGGCGTTCGACGTCCTTGGGCAGCAACGCATACGTGGTCAGGATCAGGTCGTAGTCAGCCAACTGGTCGAAATGCTTTTTGCGACTGGCACCGTACAGTGCCAGCACTTTGAGTTGCGGCGTGAAGTGCGCCGCTTCGTCGAGCCAGTTCGGGATCAGGCTGGTGGGCATCACCACCATGCAGGGCCGATCGAGGCGCCCAGCCGCTTTTTCAGTGAGAACATGCGCCAGGGTTTGTAGGGTTTTGCCCAGGCCCATGTCATCCGCGAGAATCCCGCCGACTTCCAATTGCCGTAGCGACTGCATCCAGCTCAAACCTTCCAGCTGATAAGGACGCAACGTCGCGTTCAAACCTTCTGGTGCAGTGGCGGTGTAGTCCTTGATGTCGCGCAAGCGTTGGGCAAACGTTCGGATCTGTTCGCCGCCTTCCCAAAGCAGCGGCAAGTCTTCCAGCGGATTCAAGCGCGTGGCGTCCGCCTTGCTCAAACGTAGGGTGGTTTCGCCGGGCTCCTGCAGATAGAACTCGCCGAGCGTCGCCAACACTGGTTTCAAGCGGCCGAAGGGCAGGGCAACTTGCAGCGGACCGTGTTCGGAGTTCGGCCGATTGGGGATGTTCACCAGAATCAGCTCGTCGTCGCGACGTCGTGCGAGGCGCTCCGGGTTGAGGATTTCAGTGTGCGAGCGCATCAGATTCAACAGGATCGGCAGCAAACTCAGGCGCTCACCGTTAACAATGATCCCCAACTCCAGATCAAACCAGTCGCGCTCCGGTGCTTGCTCGACGGTGGCGTACCAGTCATCCACAGCGGTCAGGTCGAAACCGAAATCCTCATCGATCTGCAACTCCCAGCCCTGAGTGCGCAGCTTCGGCAACTCGTTGAGCGTGAACGTCAGCCAGGCGCTGTCGTTGACCATCTCGTAGAGCTCACCGGCACTTTCCGGCAAGGCCTTGCTTTGCCGGGTGGCGATTTTGAAGCCGAGGATTCGCAGCTGTTCCCTGTAGGTTTGTTCCACATCCGGGTGGCGTTTTATCCGCAGCGTCTGGGTTTCCTGGCGGATCAGGATGTCAGTGTTCTTCTGCCCGGCAACGTACTCATCCAGATAGCTGAACGACAGGGCGGCGCGATGCTGAATGTAACGCTGCATTTTGCCGTTGCGTGGTTCGAAAGCACTGAACTCGACACTCGCCAGCCACAGGCGAGGCACCGGTTGCACGTTATCCACAAGCACTTGCGGAGGCGCTTTCGGTCCGCGGTTTTCCAGCACGGCCTGAAGTTTTTCCAGCAGGTCGGCGTCTTGGGCAGCTGCGGGGTAGGCCAGTGTTTCCTGGACTTTAAGCAACACCGCCGCGCAATGTTTGCAGTTGCTGTGAACCGGGCAGGTGCAGGTGGCATCGACCATCAGCAAAGTGGCTTTGGCTGACTCGCGCAGGCGAATGGTCTGACGGTACACATTACCGCCAGAGCCTTCGCATGCCGCAGTGATCGTGGCGTCTCCGACCTCGACGATCCTGACACGATTCTCCAGCGCGTAGCGGCGGCCACGCTCCAGGCTCTGTTCTTTGAATCGGCTGACCCAGGAAGGTGCCAGGGGTTTACTCAGGGTCGAGGGCATAGGGACTTCAATCAGTCCGGTATTTCATCGGGGACTGGCCGAGGCGCAGGGGCGGTGAGCGAGGTGATCTTGATCAGCAGGCCGAGGTGGCCGTTGTCGAGGAAGTTCAGCAGGCCGTTCTTGGTGTGGCTTTCTTGCTTGAGGCGTTCGCTGGCGGTGACCATACCATTGCCGTCGATCTGGTTGACCCAGAAGTCGGCATCAACGTCAGTGAAGCGCCCCAGTTTCAGGTTCAACGTGCCCTCGATCGGGAACTGACCATACTGATCCTTGCCATCGCTGATCGCCACTTTGCTGGCTTGTTCCCCGAGGGTTTGTTGCCAGGCTTTGTGCAGCAACACGGTGTAGTCAGCACTGGCCCTGAGTTTTTGCACTTCGTTATTCAGGTTCGGCGTACGCAAACTGTCCTTGCTGATGGGTTGCGCCCCGGCAGCCCAGTCTTCTGGCGCGGCGCGGCTGATGATAGCGGGTACGGCGTTTTGCCGGACCAGGATCATTTCAATCTGATACAGATCATCGGCAAACGCCGTGGGTGCGACCAGCGTTATCAGCAGGGTCAGTGAACGAAACAGGCGCATGCGGCGTCCTTCAAGCAGTTTTCGGGATAAGGAGCTCAAGCAGCGCCTCTACAGTATTAAAGCGTTCTTCCGAGCGCTCCATCGGCACCATGAATTTAAACATCGTGGCACCTTCGAATTTGTAGCGTTTGGGCTGGCCCTGAATCAGTTTGATCAGCGTCAGCGGGTCGACCGGTGTCTGTGCCGCGAACTCGATTCGGCCACCTTGCGGGCCGCCGTCGACTTTCTTGATGCCCAGCAATTCGGCCTGCAACTTCAGCGCCGTGATGCGCATCAGGTTCTTGGTCGGCTCCGGCAACAGGCCGAATCGGTCGATCATCTCGACTTGCAGGTCCTTGAGGCCTTCTTCGTCAGTGGCCGAAGCGATGCGTTTGTAGAGAATCAACCGAGCGTGAACGTCCGGCAGATAGTCTTCCGGAATCAACGCCGGTACGCGCAGATTGACTTCCGGGCCGCCGCCCAGCGGCTGATCGAGGTTCGGCTGCTCGCCTTTGCGGATCGACTTCACCGCGCGTTCGAGCATTTCCATGTACAGCGTAAAGCCAACCGCCTGGATCTGCCCGCTCTGCCCATCGCCCAACAGCTCGCCAGCGCCACGGATTTCCAGGTCGTTGGTGGCAAGCACGAAGCCTGCGCCAAGGTCCTGGGTGTTGGCGATCGCTTCCAGGCGCTTTTCCGCATCCGGAGTGATCTGCTGGCGTGGTGGTGTCAGCAGGTAAGCGTAAGCCTGGTGGTGACTGCGCCCGACACGGCCACGCAACTGGTGCAACTGCGCCAGGCCGAACTTGTCGGCGCGCTCGATGATGATGGTGTTGGCGCTCGGCACATCGATGCCGGTTTCGATGATGGTCGAGGCAATCAGCACGTTGAAGCGCTTGTGGTAGAAGTCGCTCATCACTTGTTCGAGTTCGCGTTCGCGCATCTGCCCATGGCCGATGCCGATCCGTGCTTCCGGCACCAGTTCGGCAAGGTCGGCGGCGCATTTCTCGATGGTCTTCACGTCGTTGTGCAGGTAATAAACCTGGCCGCCACGCAGCAGCTCGCGAAGCAGGGCCTCTTTGACCGTGCTCTTGTTCTGCTCCATGACGAAGGTCCGCACCGACAGGCGGCGGGCCGGCGGGGTGGCGATGATCGACAGGTCGCGCATGCCCGACACGGCCATGTTCAGCGTGCGCGGAATCGGCGTGGCGGTCAGGGTCAGGATGTCGACTTCGCTGCGCAGGGCCTTGAGCTGTTCTTTCTGACGCACACCAAAGCGGTGTTCTTCGTCGATGATCACCAAGCCGAGGTTCTTGATCTTCACGTCATCTTGCAGCAATTTGTGCGTGCCGATCACGATGTCGATCTTGCCTTCGGCCAGGTCCGCGACCGCGGCGTTTACTTCCTTGGTCGACTTGAAGCGGCTCATCACTTCCACGGTCACCGGCCAATCGGCGAAGCGGTCGCGGAAGCTGTTGTAATGCTGTTGGGCGAGCAGGGTGGTCGGCACCAGAATCGCCACCTGCCGGCCGCCGTGCACCGCGATAAAGGCGGCGCGCATGGCCACTTCGGTCTTGCCGAAACCTACGTCGCCGCAGACCAGGCGATCCATCGGTTTCGGTGCGAGCATGTCGGCACGTACCGCTTCGATGGTGGTTTGCTGGTCGGGGGTTTCTTCGAACGGGAAGCCTGCGCTGAAGGTTGCGTAGTCGGCTTTCGGGTCTTCGAACGCATAACCTTCGCGGGCGGCGCGACGGGCATAAATGTCGAGCAACTCGGCGGCGACATCGCGCACTTGTTCGGCGGCTTTGCGCTTGGCTTTTTGCCAGGTTTCGGAGCCGAGACGGTGCAGCGGGGCCAAGGCATCATCGCTGCCGGTGTAGCGAGCGATCAGGTGCAGGTTGGCCACCGGCACGTACAACTTGGCGCCTTCGGCATATTGCAGCGTGAGGAATTCGGCGGCCTGATCGTCGATCTCCAGCGTGGCCAGACCGAGGTAGCGACCGACGCCGTGATCGATGTGCACCACTGGCGCGCCTTCGCGCAGCTCAGTGAGGTTCTTGATGACCGCATCGTTGTTGGCGTCGGCGCGTTTTTCGCGACGACGGCGCTGCATCACGCGCTGACCGAACAACGGACTTTCGGCCACTAACGCCAGGGCCGGATTGTCGAGCACCAGGCCTTCGTCGAGGGGGGCGATGGTGATTGCCAAGCGCTCTTTGCTCGCGACGAAGTCCGGCCAGCTGTCGACGGTTTTCGGCCGCAGTTTCAGGCGCTCGAGCAATTCCAGCAACACTTCGCGACGGCCCGCCGACTCGGCTGTGAACAGCACGCGTCCGGGGAATTCGTCAAGGAAACCCGCCAGCGCCGCCAATGGCTGAGTGGCCTTGGCTTCGATGGCCAGGTTCGGCAGTTCCCGCGCCGGGAAACGCTCGCGGCCGACACCGGGTTCCACGTCCTGTTGGCTGGCTACCACGCGGGGCCAGTTCTTCAGGCGGGCAAAGCAATCTTCCACCGGCAGGAACAACTCGGCCGGCGGTAATAAAGGACGGGACGGGTCGACGCGGCGCTCTTCGTAACGGTTGCGCACGTCGTTCCAGAAATTTTCCGCCGCTTGCTCGATGCCGGGCAGGGAAAACACTTGCGTGTCCTGTGGCAGGTAATCGAACAGCGTGGAGGTGTCGTCGAAAAACAGCGGCAGGTAGTACTCGATACCGGCCGGTGTGATCCCGCTGCTCAGGTCTTGAAAGATCGGGCAGCGGCGGAAGTCGACATCGAAGCGCTCACGGAAACGTGCCTTGAAGCGAGTGACCGCATCTTTTTGCAACGGGAATTCACGCGCAGGCAACAGGCGGACGGTGTCAACTTTATCGATGGAACGCTGGTTTTCCGGATCGAACGTGCGCAGCGTCTCGATTTCGTCATCGAACAGATCAATGCGGAACGGCAGTTTGCTGCCCATCGGAAACAGGTCGATCAGCGAGCCGCGCACCGTGAACTCGCCGTGCTCGTACACCGTGTCGACGTAGCGATAGCCGCTGGCTTCAAGCCGGGTGCGCATTTGCTCGACGTCGAGTTTCTGGCCGACGTCCAGCACCAGGCTGCTGCCGAGCAGGAACTTGGTCGGCGCCAGGCGATGCAGGGCCGTGGTGATGGGCACCACCAGCACGCCATGGCTCAGCTCCGGCAGTCTATAAAGGGCGGAGATGCGCTGGGAAATAATGTCCTGGTGCGGCGAAAACAGATCGTAGGGCAGGGTTTCCCAGTCCGGGAAATGCAGCACGGGCAAATCCGGGGCGAAGAAACTCAGCTCCTGTTCCAGCCGCTCGGCACTTTGGCTGTCGGCGGTCAGCAGTAGGGTAAAGCGCTTGGCAGCGCTGGCAGCCTCGGCGATGGCCAGGCTGAGGGCGGCACCGGGCAGGTTGCCCCAGTGCTGTTTACCTGCCGCGGCAGGGAGAAGCGGTAGACGCAGAACGGGCACGGAAGGTTGAGCTCCAAGCGTTGCGACAAAGTCGGTAATTGTAGCGGCCCCGGGTGCCGCCTGTCAGTTGCAGACTGTGTCTATTACGCAGGTTTGGCGAAATGTAGTGGTAAAGACAAAATCCGCCGGTTTTTTACTGATATTTGCCGATTATGTAGTGGCAAAACCAACCAGTGTTACGGAGGGTTACGGACAAGGTAGCGTTGTCTCCAAAAAATTGACTGCGCTGGAAGCCCCGGTTTTATTGGGCTTCGGCGCAGCGTGATTTTTTTGAACAAGAAAATGTTACGGATCGCACGACAAGCGCGCATTGCTACGGGAGGGAGTCGGCGGCATAATGTAGCCCCTTTTTTCTGCCCCTACATGTGGAAGGTTCCCGTGACTCAGAAGCCCGACCAGTGTCTTGGTGAATGGATCGACCGTGAAGCACTCGCAGAAGCGATGATTCCGCTTATCGGTCAGCTCTACCGCAATAACAACGTGGTGAGCTCGATCTATGGCCGCAGCCTGATCAACCGTTCAGTCATTGCGATTCTCAAAGCTCACCGCTTTGCCCGTCATCGTCAGTCCGATGACAGCGAATTGTCCGTCCACGAAACATTCCCGCTGCTCAAAGCGATGAGCGAGCTCAAGCTCGGCGCCGCTTCGGTAGACCTGGGCAAGCTTGCGGTCAAGTTCAAGGCCGAAGGCAAAGGTCGCACTGCCGAGCAGTTCGTCCGTGAAGAACTGGCTGACGTCGTTGGTCAGCAGAACGTTTCCGCTCGCAAAGGCACCGACGTTGTCCTGTACGGCTTCGGTCGTATCGGTCGTCTGCTGGCGCGTATCCTGATCGAGAAAACCGGTGGCGGCGACGGCCTGCGTCTGCGCGCCATCGTTGTCCGCAAGGGCGCCGAGAACGATCTGGTCAAGCGTGCAAGCCTGCTGCGTCGTGACTCGGTTCATGGTCCGTTCGACGGCACCATCACCATCGATGAAGCCAACAACACCATCACCGCCAACGGCAACCTGATCCAGGTTATCTACGCGAAGAACCCGACTGAAGTGGATTACACCCAGTACGGCATCAAAGACGCGCTGCTGGTGGACAACACCGGTGTATGGCGCGACGCCGAGGGCCTGGGTCAACACCTGGCTTGCCCGGGTATCGACCGCGTTGTTCTGACCGCGCCGGGTAAAGGCAAGCTGAAGAACATCGTTCACGGCATCAACCACGGTGATATCACTGCTGACGACAAGATCGTTTCCGCCGCTTCCTGCACCACCAACGCCATCGTGCCGGTGCTCAAAGCTGTGAACGACAAGTTCGGCATCGTAAATGGTCACGTTGAAACCGTTCACTCGTACACCAACGACCAGAACCTGATCGACAACTTCCACAAAGGCGATCGCCGTGGCCGTAGTGCCGCGCTGAACATGGTGATCACCGAGACCGGTGCTGCCACTGCTGCTGCCAAGGCACTGCCTGAGCTGGCCGGCAAGCTGACCGGTAACGCGATCCGGGTTCCGACGCCAAACGTGTCGATGGCCATTCTCAACCTGAACCTTGAGAAAGCCACCACTCGTGAAGAGATCAACGAGTACCTGCGCCAGATGGCCATGCACTCCGATCTGCATAAGCAAATTGACTACGTCAATTCGCAGGAAGTGGTGTCCACTGACTTCGTTGGCTCGCGCCACGCAGGCGTTGTGGATGCTGAAGCAACCATCACCCAAGACAACCGCGTTGTTCTGTACGTTTGGTACGACAACGAATTCGGTTACAGCTGCCAGGTCGTTCGCGTGATGGAAGACATGGCCGGTGTAAACCCGCCAGCGTTCCCGCGCTAAGCGTTAGCTACACATGAAAACGCCCCGACCTAGGTCGGGGCGTTTTTGTTTGTGCGTTGATCGCTCCCATGCTCTGCGTGGGAATGCCTCAATGGACGCTCCGCGTCCGCTTTTCGGCAAGGACGCGGAGCGTGGGAGCGATCTTGCTGGAGAGTGCAGATCAGGCGCCGCCGACTACGGCCGCTTTCGCCGTCCGCAGCTCATGCTTATTCCCCCGGAACAACACCAGCGTCGCGATCAACCCCAGCACCGCCGCACCACTGAGCCAGATCCCCGGCGCAGCCTTGTTGTCCAGCACATGAATCAGATACGTACACGCCGCCGGGGTAAACCCGCCGAACGTTGCAGTCGCCAGGCTGTAGGCCAAAGAGAACCCGGTCGTACGAACCTCGACCGGCATGATCTCGGTCAGCGCCACCACCATGGCGCCGTTGTACGAGCCATACAGGAACGACAGCCACAACTCGACAATCAGCAAATGGCTGAAGCTCGGGTTTGCCACCAGCCACGACAGGGCCGGGTAAGCGGTGAGGATTGCCAGAATCGTCGCCGCCAACAGCAGGGGTTTGCGCCCGATCCTGTCGGACACGGTACCCATCACCGGCAGCCAGAAGAAGTTCGACAGGCCGATACACACCGTCACCAGCAGCGCATCCAGGTCCGACAGATGCAGTTCGGCTTTACCGAAAGTCGGGGTGTAAGCGGTGATCAGGTAGAACGACACCGTGGTCATTACCACCAGCGCCATGCCGGCGATAACAATGCCGAAGTTCTGACTGATCGAGCGGATGATGTCCCGCAGGGTAGGGCGGTGTTTACGCGCCTGGAACTCCGGCGTTTCTTCCAGCGAACGTCGAATCACGAAGATCACTGGCACGATCATGCAGCCGATCAGGAACGGCACGCGCCAGCCCCAGTCACCCATTTGTTCCGGGCTGAGCCAGTGGTTCAAACCGACGCCCAGCAGGCCGGCGAACACCACCGCGGCTTGCTGGCTGGCGGACTGCCAACTGACGAAAAAGCCCTTGCGACCCGGCGTCGAAATCTCGGCGAGGTACACCGACACGCCGCCCAATTCCACGCCGGCCGAGAAGCCTTGCAGCAGTCGACCGAACAAAACGATCAGTGGCGCCGCGACGCCCAGCGTGGCGTAACCCGGCACGCAGGCAATCAGTACCGTGCCAGCGGCCATCATGGCCAGGGTGATGATCAAGCCTTTGCGACGACCATGACGGTCGATGTAGGCGCCGAGGAAAATGGCCCCCAGCGGACGCATTAGGAAGCCTGCTCCGAACGTGGCCAGTGACAACATCAGGGAGGCGAAGGCGCTGTCGGCAGGGAAGAAGGTTTTAGCGATGGCCGTGGCGTAAAAGCCGTAGACCATAAAGTCGAACATCTCCAGGAAGTTTCCGCTGACGACGCGAAAAATTGCTTTGCCTTTGCTCGTATTGGAAGACATCTCTAGGTACTCACGCTGGATCTTGTTTGAAAACGCTGCGCCTGTGTGTGGCGGTCGTAAGTCCGGTCACCGCTATCGCGAGCAGGCTCGCTCCCACAGGTTTTGCGTTTGACTGACGGGCGCAGGCAGACCTCGCGCTCATGCGCTCTGATGCCCATAATGGCGGGCGCGGTTTTGAGGGGAGATGAAGATTTGTTAACTGGACGATGGGGTGGGCTTGTGGTGCTGGCCGGCATTTTGTGCGGTTGTGGCAACGGCGACAGCCTGGAAAGCTTCGGCGGCCCGACCATGGGCAGCACGTATTCGATCAAGTACCTGCGCCATCCCGGGCTTCCCGCCCCGACGGAAGTTCGTGTTCAGGTCGAAAAGATCCTCGCTGAAGTCGATCAACAAATGTCGACCTACCGCAGCGACTCCGACATCGAACGCTTCAACGATCTGCCCGCTAATCGCTGTCAGAAAATGCCCGCGCCGATCCTCAAGCTGGTGCGTGTCGGTGAGCGTCTGTCGGAACAAAGCGAAGGCTCCTTCGACCTGACGGTGGAACCGTTGCTTAACCTTTGGGGCTTTGGCCCGCAGGCCCGGGAAGAAAAAATCCCCACCGCTCAAGCGCTGGCCGAAGTGCGGCCGCGAGTCGGTTACCAGCACCTGCGTATTGATAATGATCAGCTGTGCAAGGACGCGGCGGTCGAGGTCGACTTCAACAGCATTGCCGCCGGTTACGCGGTCGATACGATTGCCGAAAAACTTGACGCAATGGGCATCCACAACTACCTCGCCGAAGCTACCGGCGAACTCAAGGCCGCCGGCAAGAAGCTCGACGGCTCACCCTGGCGCATTGCCCTGGAAGAGCCTCGAGATGACCAGCAAGTGGCAGAGCGCATCATTGCCGTCGACGGTTATGGCGTTTCCACGTCTGGTGACTACCGAAACTATTTCGTGCAGGACGGTCGGCGATATTCCCATACCTTTGATGCGCGAACCGGTACACCGATCCTGCACACCCTGGCGTCAGTCACGGTGATTCATCCTTCGGCGTTGATGGCCGATGGACTATCGACGCTGTTGCTGATTCTCGGCCCTGAACGGGGTTGGGACTATGCCCAGGCACATGACATTGGTGCATTCTTTGTGATTCGTGCCGATACAGGTTTCGTCACACGAACCAATCAGGCTTTTGAACGCCTCAGTGGCGGCAAAGTCGAGTGATGGCAATGATTCAAGCGGTGAAGACTGGCGTTGTAGTGCAGGCAAAACTAGCCTACGACGCGACCAAGGGTTAATGTGCGCGGCGTTGACGCTTCTATAGACTGTGTCCGGGTTCTGCACTGGCCCCAAATTGTTCCTTCACGCCGCAGATCGGCGTGATTTAGCCGCAGGGCGCCGATGGCGCCGCGGCCTGTTCTGAGGAGTACGCATGGCTGTCTACAACTACGACGTGGTGGTGCTGGGTTCCGGCCCGGCGGGAGAAGGCGCGGCAATGAACGCCGCCAAAGCAGGGCGCAAGGTCGCGATGGTCGACAGCCGTCGCCAGGTCGGCGGCAACTGCACCCACCTGGGTACCATCCCGTCCAAGGCACTGCGTCACTCGGTCCGGCAGATCATGCAGTTCAACACCAACCCGATGTTCCGGGCCATTGGTGAGCCGCGCTGGTTCTCGTTTCCGGACGTGCTGAAAAGCGCCGAGAAAGTCATCTCCAAACAAGTCGCCTCGCGCACTGGCTACTACGCCCGTAACCGTGTCGACGTGTTCTTCGGCACCGGCAGCTTCGCCGACGAACAAACCATCGAAGTGGTCTGCGCTAACGGCGTGGTCGAAAAACTGGTGGCCAAGCACATCATCATTGCCACCGGCTCGCGTCCGTATCGCCCGGCCGACATCGATTTCCACCACCCGCGTATCTACGATAGCGACACCATCCTCAGCCTCGGCCACACCCCGCGCAAACTCATCGTTTACGGCGCCGGCGTGATCGGTTGCGAATACGCATCGATTTTCAGTGGTCTGGGTGTACTGGTCGAGCTGGTGGACAACCGTGGTCAGTTGCTGAGCTTCCTCGACTCGGAAATTTCCCAGGCGTTGAGCTACCACTTCAGCAACAACAACATCACGGTCCGCCACAACGAAGACTACGACCGCGTCGAAGGCGTGGACAACGGCGTGATCCTGCACCTCAAGTCCGGCAAGAAGATCAAGGCCGATGCCTTGCTCTGGTGCAACGGTCGTACTGGCAACACCGATCAACTGGGGCTGGAAAACATCGGCGTCAAGGTCAACAGCCGTGGCCAGATCGAAGTCGACGAAGCCTACCGCACCTGCGTACCGAACATTTACGGTGCCGGGGACGTGATCGGCTGGCCGAGCCTGGCGAGTGCCGCCCACGACCAGGGTCGTTCGGCTGCTGGCAGCATCGTCGATAACAACAGCTGGCGCTTCGTGAATGACGTGCCGACCGGCATCTACACCATTCCGGAGATCAGCTCGATCGGCAAGAACGAGCAGGAGCTGACCCAGGCCAAGGTGCCGTACGAAGTGGGCAAGGCGTTCTTCAAGAGCATGGCGCGTGCACAGATCGCGGGCGAGCCTCAGGGCATGCTGAAGATCCTGTTCCACCGCGAAACCCTGGAAGTGCTGGGCGTTCACTGCTTCGGTTATCAGGCGTCGGAGATCGTGCACATCGGTCAGGCGATCATGAGCCAGCCGGGCGAACTGAACACCCTGAAGTATTTCGTCAACACGACGTTTAACTACCCGACCATGGCTGAAGCCTATCGGGTAGCGGCGTACGATGGCCTCAACCGGCTTTTTTGAGCGGCTCCGGCCGGTGGCCTGAGCCGGCCGGGGAGACCGATTTCAGCAATTCTCGAGCGTGGCGCTGGCCAAACCGGGAAAGTCTGTAATCAGGCTGTCAACGCCGAAGTCGGCGAGTCTGCGCATCAGCGCGGGCTCGTTGACTGTCCACACAGACACATGCAGCCCCTGACGCTGCGCCTTCTGCAGGCGTTCCGGCGTACACAGCGTCCAGTTCAACGCCAGAATGTCACAGCCATAGCTTTGCGCGACCTTCAGCGGGTCGAGCCAGGCGTATTCGGCTACCAGGCCGCGAGACACATCCGGCACCAGGTCCAGCGCAGCTTTGAGCACTTCGCGTGAACTGGAGGTGATCGTGACCTTGTCGAGCAGGCCGAAACGCTGAGCCATTTCACGAATTGCCAGCACCGTAGTCGCGGCGCGGGTGCGTGAAGCGCTTTTGACTTCCAGCTGCCAGTGATCGAAGTCGCACTTTTCGAACAATTCTTCCAGCGTCGGAATCGGGCAGGGTTTGATCCAGCCCGGGCCACCTTTGCGTGCGTCGTAAGTCACCAGTTCGGCCGCCGTGTGTTCGACGACTTTGCCGCGACGGTCAGTGGTGCGCTTGAGTGTCGGGTCATGGATGACCATCAACTCGTTGTCCATGGACAGGTGCAGGTCCAGTTCGCAACGGCGCACGCCGTGCTTGAGGCATTCCTGAAAGCTGGTCAGGGTGTTTTCCGGTGCTTCGCCCTTGGCGCCGCGATGGCCGTAGATGAGGGTCACGGTTCTTCCTTAAATTAGATGCCTGATTCGTTTTCGCGGGCCAGTCGTCGTTCCTGGGCCTGCTTCTGCAAAATGTAGCGGGCCAGCAATTGCCGCTGGGCATCGGTCGGGCGTTCGAACTCGGTGCCGACGTCAAAGGCGCCCGCCTTGCGGTCGCAATGGGTGACGCGGGCTCGCAGCAACAGGCCGAGGGCTTGCGGCATCAACACCAGTTTGACCGACAGGTGCGCGCCCACGGCGATAGGCGTCGGGTACTGAAAGTCGATGCCACCTTCGGAAATAATCACCGGCTGCGGCTCGCCAATCTGCCCGAGCACGGTGATTGCAATCACCTGGCTGAGTAAATCGATGCGTTTATTCTGGGATTTCAGGAACGCCGCGAGGTTGCGGTCACGTTCACTGATCTGGCGTAGCAGGTGTTGCGACTCGAATTCGCTCAGGTGCAGTTCGCTGAGCAAGTTGAACAGTGGAGAAGCATCCTGCAACACTTCAAGGCCTGCGGCCTCGGGAGCGGACAGGGTCCGAATTTCCAGTGCGATCGTGTCCTCGATACGGTAGTATTCGCGGCGATCTTCTTCATCTAATGTCGACATGGCGAACCCATGGTAGCGGCGGTGGTCTGAGTGTAAAGCTGGTTATCGACCCCCGCCACAAGGACGTTCCTTTTCCCTCCGAACAAGCCCCGACATGTTCAGACCTCTCTTCGTATTTATTGGCACGCGTTATACCCGTGCAAAGCGTCGCAATCATTTTGTGTCGTTCATTTCCCTGACTTCAATGATCGGTCTCGCCCTTGGCGTGGTGGTGATGATTGTGGTGCTGTCGGTCATGAACGGCTTCGATCATGAGATGCGCACCCGCGTGCTGGGCATGGTGCCTCACGCGACCATCGAGTCCAGTGAGCCGATCAGTGACTGGCAAAGCCTGGCCGCCAAGGTCAAGCAAAACCCGCAGGTGACGGCCGTGGCGCCGTTTACCCAGATGCAGGGTTTGCTGACCAACAATGGCAAAGTCTCCAAAGTCCTGCTCAATGCCATCGATCCTGCGCTGGAGCGCAACGTCTCGATCATTGATAACTTCATGCAGCAGGGCAAACTCGACGATCTCGTGCCGGGTGAATTCGGCATCGTCATCGGCGACAAGGCCGCGGCCAAGCTCGGTGCGGCCCTCGGCGACAAACTGACGTTTGTCGCGCCGGAAGTCACCGTGACCCCGGCCGGCATGTTCCCGCGCATGAAACGCTTTACCGTGGTCGGCATCTTCCATGTCGGTGCCGGTGAGCTGGACGGTTATCTGGGCATCACCAATTTGCAGGATCTGGCCAGGCTGCATCGCTGGAAGCCGGATCAGGTGCAGGGCATCCGCCTGAAGTTCGACGACCTGTTCCAGGCGCCACGCACCGCGTGGAGTATCGCTCAACAACTGGGCGAAGACCGTTATTACGCCCGCGACTGGACCCGTACCCACGGCAATCTGTATCAGGCCATCCGCATGGAAAAAGCCATGATCGGCCTGCTGTTGTTGCTGATCGTCGCCGTTGCCGCATTCAACATCATTTCCACATTGGTGATGGTGGTGAACGACAAGAAGGGCGATATCGCGATTCTGCGCACCCTGGGCGCCACGCCACGCACGATCATGGCGATTTTCATGGTGCAGGGCACCGTCATCGGCGTGGTCGGTACGCTGATTGGCGCTGTGGTCGGGATCTTCGCCGCGCTGAACGTCAGCGCCGCGATCTCGGCCCTAGAAGGCGTGATCGGCCATAAATTCCTCAACGCCGACGTGTACTTCATCGATTACCTGCCGTCGCAAGTGCAGAGCCAGGACGTCTTGATGGTCTGCGGCGCCGCGTTGGTCCTGAGTTTCCTCGCCACCCTGTATCCAGCCTGGCGTGCCGCGCGCACCCAGCCTGCGGAGGCGCTACGTTATGAGTGAGTCGGGCATGAGTGATAAAGCAATCTTGAGCTGCCGCAACCTGGGCAAATCCTACGAGGAAGGCCCGGAGTCGGTGGAAGTGCTGGCCGGTCTGCAACTGGAGTTGCACCCGGGCGAGCGTGTGGCGATTGTCGGCACCTCGGGTTCGGGCAAAAGTACCTTGCTCAACCTGTTGGGCGGCCTGGATACGCCGACCAAGGGCAGCGTCTGGCTT
Source organism: Pseudomonas sp. SIMBA_041 (assembly GCF_046535095.1). Taxonomy (NCBI): domain Bacteria; kingdom Pseudomonadati; phylum Pseudomonadota; class Gammaproteobacteria; order Pseudomonadales; family Pseudomonadaceae; genus Pseudomonas; species Pseudomonas sp. SIMBA_041. The sequence continues at coordinate 245,436 of NZ_JAWRXJ010000006.1, read as the reverse complement.
GACGGTGAAGAACTGTCGGCACTGAGCGAGAAGAATCGCGGCCTGCTGCGTAACCGCTCCCTCGGCTTTGTGTACCAGTTCCACCATTTGCTGCCGGAATTCACCGCGCTGGAAAACGTCTGCATGCCGTTGCTGATCGGCAAGACTGCGATCCCGGAAGCACGTCAGCGCGCCACGGCCTTGTTGGAGCGGGTAGGGCTGGGCCATCGCCTGGAGCACAAGCCGTCCGAGTTGTCCGGCGGCGAACGTCAGCGCGTCGCCATCGCCCGCGCCCTGGTGAACAAGCCAGGCCTGGTGATGCTCGACGAGCCGACCGGCAACCTCGACTCCCACACCGCCCAGGGCATTCAGGATTTGATGCTGGAACTCAGCACCTCGATGCGCACCGCGTTCCTGGTGGTGACCCATGACATGAACCTGGCTCGCCAGATGGATCGCGTCCTGCATTTGCAGGAAGGTTGCCTGACACCCATCTGATTGACCGAAACCCGGCGTCTTGAACGACGTCGGGTCTTTTATTTTTATACGGTGCCCAGCGAATGTTCAGACCGTTATCGATCTTCATCGGCGCGCGCTATACCCGCGCCAAGCGCCGCAATCGCTTTGTTTCCTTCATCTCGATGACTTCGATGATCGGCCTCGCCTTGGGTGTGCTGGCGATGATCGTGGTGTTGTCGGTGATGAACGGCTTTCAGCGCGAAATGAGCTCGCGAATCCTCGGCATGGTGCCGCACGCAACCATCGTCGGCGTGAACCCCATTGACGATTGGCAGCCGGTTGCAGCGGCCGCGATGAAAAATCCGGAAGTCACGGCCGCGGTGCCGTTCACCGAGATGGAAGGCATGCTGTCCTACAAGGGCTCGATGCAGCCGATCCAGGTCAGCGGCGTCGATCCGGCATTGGAAGGCGAGGTCTCAATCGTTGCCAAGCACATCGTTCAGGGGCGTCTGGATGCCTTGAAACCGGGTGAGTTCGGCGTGGTGATTGGCGAAATCACGGCGCGGCGTTTCCGTTTGAACGTCGGCGACAAGATCACCCTGATTGTGCCGGAAGTCAGCACTGCCCCAGGCGGGATTACCCCGCGCATGCAGCGCCTGAACGTGGTTGGCGTGTTCAAGGTCGGGGCTGAACTGGACGGTTCGATGGCGTTGATCCACATGGCCGATGCCGCACAAATGCAGCATTGGGAGCCGAATCAGGTGCAGAGCGTGCGCCTGGCGGTGAAGGATCTGTACGCCGCGCCGCAAGTGTCGAGCGACATCGCCAGCGGTTTGGGTGCTGCCTACAAGGCTGACGACTGGACCCACACCCAGGGCAGTCTGTTCAGCGCGATGAAAATGGAAAAAACCATGATCGGCCTGCTGTTGCTGATGATCGTCGCAGTGGCGGCGTTCAACATCATCGCGACCCTGATCATGGTGGTGAACGACAAGGGTGCGGACATCGCGATCCTGCGCACCATCGGCGCCACGCCGGGGCAGATCATGGCGATCTTCATGGTTCAGGGCACCGTGATCGGGATTGTCGGGACCTTGATCGGCGGCGTGTTGGGCGTGATTGCGGCGTTGAACGTCAGTGAACTGGTGGGCTGGATCGAGCGGGTGAGTGGGCAGCACATTTTCAGTTCTGACGTGTACTTCGTCAGTAACCTGCCTTCGGAATTGCAGGGCGGGGATGTGCTATTGATTTGCTCGGCGGGGTTTATCTTGAGTTTCCTGGCCACCGTTTACCCAGCGTGGCGTGCGGCGAAGATCGAGCCGGCTCACGCGTTGCGGTATTCGTAACGCCTGAAATCGCCATCGCGGGCAAGCCCGGCTCCCACAGTTGATCGAGTTGAATCACACCGTTGTGAACGACTCCAAACCCTGTGGGAGCCGGGCTTGCCCGCGATGAGGCCGGAACTGCTGGCCTCAACTTCCCTTAGGCAACTCAATCACAAAGCGCGTCCACCCATTCTCTGATTCGCAACGAATCTGCCCGCCATGGGCACGTACGATTGACTGCGTAATCGCCAGCCCCAACCCCGCATGTTCGCTGCTACCTTCCTGACGCGCCGGATCAGCCCGATAAAACCGGTCAAACAATCGCGGCAGCAATGCCCCGTCAATCCCATCGCCACTGTTTTCAACCGACAGGGTCAACCCTTTGGCCTGCTCGACAATCCGCACCCGAACCTCACCCTCGGCCGGCGTGAACCGCAACGCATTGTCCAGTAAATTGGACAGCGCCCGGCGCAACATGCTGCGATCACCCTCCATGTGCGCGTTACCTTCCCGCGTGAGCGTCACCTGAGCGTCTTCTGCCAGCGGCGCAAAAAACTCCAGCAACAGATCCACTTCCTGCGCCAGTTCCAGCGGTTCGCGCTTGGGCGACAGCAACCCATGATCCGCCTTGGCCAGGTACAACATGTCGTTGACCAGTTGCGCCATCCATTGCAGTTCTTCGAGGTTGCTGTGCAGCGCCTCGCGGTAGTCCTCGATGGGCCGGGGGCGGGTGAGGGTGACCTGCGTGTGGGTCAGCAGGTTCGACAGCGGCGTGCGCAGTTCGTGAGCGATGTCGGCGGAGAATGCCGAGAGTCGTTGAAAAGAGTCGTCAAGGCGTCCGAGCATGGCGTTGAAGCTGTGGGCCAATTCCGCGAGTTCTGGCGGCATCTTCTCTTCGGGCAGGCGCGCATTCAGTGATTGCGCTGACACCCCCCGGGCGACCGCACTCATGCGCCGCAATGGGCGCAACCCGCTGCGCGCCGCCCATGCACCAAGTAGCGCAGTGGCCAAGGCGGATAAGCCAACCGTCAGCCAGATCAAATGCTGCATGCGTTGCAGAAAATGCTGGTGATGGGTGATGTCCAGCAACAAGGTCAGCTGCGGGGAATCAGGTTTGTCGACAAACAATGGCGCATTCAGCACGCGGTAGTCGGTGTCGCCGTCGTTGAGGGTCGATAAGCCGGGTGTTTGCGGGAGCCTGTCCGGTAACTGCGTCGAACTGTCATACCAGCGCTGGCCATCGCTGCCGGTAATGCGCAGCGATAAATCGGCCTGGCGGCTCAATTCATCCGCGAGTCTGATTTTGCTCTCGCTGGATTGAATGTCGTGAAGTGCCCGGCGCAATCCAATCAGCTTGCCGTCCAGCAATTGCTGATCGAGCTCGACGAAGTGCGCCTCGCTGGCGCGACTGAACAACACCCCGGCGAACAGCGAAACCACCGCTGTGCAGGCCGCAAACAGCAATGCCAGACGGCTGCTCAACGAAAGACGCCGCATCAGGCGATACGCTCTTCAAGGACGTAGCCCATGCCGCGCACGGTGTGGATCAGCTTGTTGGGGAATTGATCGTCGATCTTCAGGCGCAAACGACGGATCGCGACTTCGATGACATTGGTGTCGCTGTCGAAATTCATGTCCCAGACCTGAGAGGCAATCAGCGATTTGGGCAGGACTTCGCCCTGACGACGCAGGAGCATTTCCAGCAGGGCGAATTCTTTGGCCGTGAGGTCGATACGCTGGCCGCTGCGCTCAACGCGACGGCGGATAAGGTCCAGGCGCAAATCGGCCAGTTGCAGGCTGGTTTCCTGTGGCGAAGCGCTGCCGCGACGCAATAGGCTGCGGACCCGGGCCAGCAGTTCCGAAAAGGCGAACGGTTTGACCAGATAATCATCGGCACCCAGTTCGAGGCCATGGACCCGGTCCTCGACTGCGTCACGCGCCGTCAGAAAAAGCACTGGCGTGTCGAGGCCGGCACTGCGCACCGCTTGCAGAATCTGCCAGCCATCGCGACCGGGCAACATCACGTCGAGAATCAACAGCGCGTAGTCGCCGCTCAGCGCCAGTTGTTGTCCGGTGCTGCCATCGGCCACCAGTTCCGCATTGAAACCGGCCTCGGTCAGGCCCTGGCGCAAGTAGTGGCCGGTTTTCGGTTGGTCTTCGACGATCAGTAATTTCATGGGCGACTCTGGGCAAATGGAACGAACGCTTTATACCGTGGGCGGCGTTATTTCAGGTCAACCTGACAAAGTTGTAATCTGGCTGTCAGGTTGCGGGCAGTGGCCGCAGTTTAGAGTTTTCCACAGGCTGAACCTTATCTTGTTGGAGTACGACTATGTTTTTGCGCAAATCTTTGCTGCGGATGGCGTGTTTGTTGGCGTTGAGTTCGCCGGTGTGGGCTGCCCCGGCGCAGTCCTACGACTTCGGCCAACCCGCTGCGGCGGCCAAGGCGACTCGCAGTGTAGAAGTGGTGATGGGCGACATGTCGTTCACCCCCAAGGCGATTGATATCAAGGCGGGTGAGACCATTCGTTTTGTGCTGGTGAATAAAGGCCAGTTGTTGCACGAATTCAACCTGGGGGACGCGGCGATGCATGCCAAACACCAGCAGGAAATGTTGCAGATGCAACAGAGTGGCATGCTGACGCCTAACGGCATGAAGGAAATGGACCACGGTGCGATGGCGGGCATGGATCATGGAATGATGAAACACGACGACCCGAACAGCGTCCTCGTCGAGCCGGGTAAAACCGCCGAGCTGACCTGGACCTTCACCAAGGCCAGCAGCCTGGAGTTTGCCTGCAACATCCCCGGCCATTATCAGGCGGGCATGGTCGGCAAGTTGACTGTCAGTCAGTAAGCACTCAATGGCGGGCGCAAAGGCTGGTAGAATCCGCTGATTCTTCAGTCAGGTTTCCGCCATGCATCCCGCAGCCGAACACTCGCCGCTGGGCAAATCCAGCGAATACATCGCCACTTACACGCCGTCCCTGCTGTTCCCGATCCCGCGTACCGCGAAATGGGCCGAGCTGGGTCTGACGGCTGAGACCCTGCCGTATAAAGGCGTGGATTTCTGGAACTGCTTCGAACTGTCGTGGCTGTTGTCGTCCGGCAAGCCAGTCGTGGCGATTGGCGAGTTCAGCATCCCGGCGGATTCGCCGAACATCATCGAATCGAAGTCGTTCAAGCTGTACCTGAACTCGCTGAACCAGACGCCGTTTGCCGATACGGCGAGCCTCGAAGCGACGCTGGCGAAAGACCTGTCGGCGGCTGCCGGCAAGCCGGTTGGCGTGCGCATTCGCAGTCTCAAGGACGTTGAAGCCGAAGGCGTGGTTGCGTTGCCGGGTGTGTGCATTGATGACCTGGACATCAGCGTCAGCAACTACGAACACCCGCGTCCGGAGCTGCTGCGTTGCGATGAGTCGCGCATCGTGGAGGAGAGCGTGCACAGCCATTTGCTCAAATCCAACTGCCCGGTCACCAGTCAGCCGGATTGGGGTAGCGTGGCGGTGGAATACCGTGGCGCGGCACTGGATCACGCGAGTTTGCTGGAGTACATCGTGAGCTTCCGTCAGCACTCGGACTTTCATGAGCAGTGCGTGGAGCGGATTTTCCTCGACTTGCAGCGGCTGCTGAAGCCGGAGAAATTGACGGTGTATGCGCGGTATGTGCGCCGTGGAGGGCTGGATATCAACCCCTATCGCAGCACCGAAACCGTTCAACTGCCGAACCATCGCCTGGTCCGTCAGTGAAGGTCTAATGTGGGATAGCATTGCCAATCCCGGATATTAAAAAGCCCCGCTATCGCTAGCGGGGCTTTTTTGTACCCGGCGGGTTCAGATCCCGATGTTGCCCAGGGTTTGCGCGATGTTGCGCAACGTGCCGGCAATAACAGGGTGTTCGAGTTCAAAGCGTTCGACGGCCAAGCTCACGCCGTCGGCGAGGCTGGTGTTTTGGGTTGAGCTTTCCAGTTTGATCTCCGCTTCAATCTGCGCCATCAACTCGTGCAGGTTTTTGCGCTCATCTTCGTTGAGCGGTGGATTCTTTTCCAATTGCTCGCGCAGAGTATTGAGTTGTTCTTGCAGTTCGCGGGCAGGCATGGCGTTCTTCCTTTTATCGATAGGCACTGGCATAGACCGCAGCCTCGCGCCAAAGGTCTATGGCTGACCTTTAGATTAATCCACTTGCGCGCAACCTGCATGATCTCGGTCAGGGCTTTTCGCCCTTGAGCCGGCGCAGGCTGATATCGGCCAGGCAGGTGTCGAGGTCGCCGAGATGATCGATCACCGAATGCACGCCCAGCCCGAATAGCTGCATCGTCGCCTTGCCGCGCAAGTGCTCGCGCTCCTTTTGGGTCAATGCGTGCCATTCGCTGGGTGCGAGGCCGCAGAGCGAGCCGCAGGACGCCAGGCCAATCGTCCACAACCCGGCATTCAGCCCCGATTGCAGCAACCGGGGTTCGCCACTGACCAGCACGCAGCCATCCAGGCGTTCGACGTTCAACGCCATCAGGGCTTGCCAGCAAGCGTTCGGCGCGGGCCATGGGTTGATTGTTGCGGAATGTTGCGACGAGGTGATCCAGGAGGGCAGGGTGACGGCCAAGGAATGACTGAGGGTGGGAGGTAGTTCATCGAGCCAGGCGCAGGGAATTTGCTGGCGCTGCAAACTGCGCAGGCTGTCCAGCGCGCCGGGAGTGGCCTCGGCGTGCTCGGCAGAGTAAGCCCCGTTCTGACGCGTCCGGGCGCCGAAATCCACCAGGCAACCACTGAGGCCGAACAGGACGGCGGTCAAGCTGGGTGCTGCAACGGGCAAGGTTTCGGCGTGCGGCATAGGAGCGTCCCTGAAATAGTGACAAGGCTATGCGGCGTCAGTGACAGTTGAGTGACATTGATGTGAAGCGCTCTCAATCGGAGCGATTCATCTGTAGGCGAATGAGCGCGAGGCTGCCTAAACTGGCTTTTCCGTCTTATACTTGCCAGCTTAATGCCCGGGCCAAGTGCCCGCGCCAGTAAAATCCAAGGAGTTTTTTTATGCGTTGGAGCAATCATCTCGCTCAGCTTTTTGTGTGTGCCAGCGTGTTGCTGGTTCCGTTTGGGGCTCAGGCTGCTTCAGAAGACGATCCTTGGGAAAGCATTAACCGTCCGATCTACAAGTTCAACGATGTGATCGACACGTATGCACTCAAGCCTGTGGCTCAGGGCTATGAGTTCATCACGCCGCAGTTTCTGGAAGACGGCATCCATAACATGTTTCGCAACGTCGGTGACGTCACCAACCTGGTGAACAACATTCTGCAGGCCAAACCGGCCGCGGCGGGCACCGACACTGCACGTATCATCTTTAACACCACGTTCGGCCTGCTGGGCTTCTTCGATGTCGGGACCAAGATGGGCCTGAATCGTAATGACGAAGACTTCGGTCAAACCCTTGGCTACTGGGGTGTCGGTAGCGGCCCGTATGTGATGCTGCCGCTGTTGGGCCCAAGCACCTTGCGTGATGCGCCTTCCAAGTATGTCGACAGCTACACCGGCCCGTACCCTTACATCAACGATGTGCCGGTGCGTAACTCGGTCTTCGGCCTGAACATCGTCGACACGCGTGCCAGCTTGCTGTCGAGCGAGAAGCTGATCACCGGCGACAAGTACATCTTCATCCGTAATGCGTACTTGCAGAACCGTGAATTCAAAGTCAAAGACGGCAAGGTTGAAGACGATTTTTAATCTCGACCGGTAAAACGAAGAAGGCGGCCCATGGGCCGCCTTCTTCGTTTTGGATCCGGCTTATTTCATCTTCAAGATTGTAAGCCCGAGTTTCTGACCTTCACCGTCCAAAGGCTTCACCCACACCACTTCGGTGTCGGCCTCAAGACCTTTTAAGGCGGCGTGATCGGAATCGATGCGCACGTTGAGCCGGTCGCCCACCTTGAACTCACGCTTCGCTTCAACCTGCATGCCACTGCTGGAAAGGTCGATGCAGACGGCTGGCACCTCATCACCTTCATGAATCAACGACACATCGGCATCGACTCGCATGCGGATGAAATCGCGCTTTTCGCTGTAGTCCCGACCGGTTTGACTCATGGGCTCGATCCTTCCATTGGGTTACGGATTTGTCCGTTCTTATAACTCCCGGTGATTTGACAAGTAAAGACGCCAAGCGACCATCGGCGTGAGCTTGAAACGCCTCTCGGATGGGAGTACCGTCTGCGCCTTAGAAGGGCACCTCTGGTGTACAGGTGAGTAGGGCAAACGCTCGAAAACGGTGCAATAGAGAGGCTAGAAAGCGAATCCAGTAGTGTGAGCCGGGCTAAAACCCGTGCCTGCTACGCCAACCTAATTCTGGCGCCGTTTGCCCACATGCCAAAAACCAGTGCCACGCTGCTGATAATCGATGATGACGAAGTAGTGCGCGCGAGTCTCGCGGCCTATTTGGAAGACAGTGGTTTCAGTGTCCTGCAGGCCAGCAATGGCCAACAGGGTCTTCAGGTATTCGAGCAAGACAAGCCCGACTTGGTCATCTGCGATCTGCGCATGCCGCAGATGGGCGGACTCGAACTCATTCGCCAGGTTACCGAACGGTCCCCGCAAACGCCGGTGATTGTGGTTTCGGGTGCCGGCGTGATGAACGACGCGGTCGAGGCACTGCGCCTTGGCGCCGCGGATTACCTGATCAAGCCTCTCGAAGATCTGGCAGTGCTCGAGCATTCTGTGCGCCGGGCCCTTGATCGTGCACGCCTGCTGCTGGAAAACCAGCGCTACCGCGAGAAGCTGGAAAAGGCCAACCGCGAGCTCGCCGCCAGCCTGAACCTGCTCCAGGAAGACCAGAACGCCGGTCGCCAGGTGCAGATGAACATGCTGCCGGTCAGCCCCTGGACCATCGACGAGTTTCAGTTTGCGCACCAGATCATCCCGTCGCTGTACCTCTCGGGTGATTTCGTTGACTACTTTCGGGTCGATGAGCGTAGGGTAGCCTTCTACCTGGCAGACGTTTCCGGGCATGGCGCCTCTTCAGCGTTCGTTACCGTGCTGCTGAAGTTCATGACCACGCGCTTGCTGTTCGAATCCAAGCGCAGCGGTACATTGCCGGAATTCAAGCCTTCAGAGGTCCTTGGTCATATCAACCGAGGCCTGATCAGTTGTAAGCTGGGTAAACACGTCACAATGGTCGGTGGAGTCATCGACGAGGAGACAGGTTTGTTGACCTATAGCATCGGTGGTCATTTGCCGTTGCCAGTGTTGTACACGCCAGACAGTGTTCGTTATCTGGAAGGGCGCGGTCTGCCGGTGGGGCTCTTTAATGAAGCCACCTACGAAGACCACGTGCTGGAGCTGCCGCCGACGTTCAGCCTGACGCTGATGTCTGATGGCATTCTGGACCTTTTGCCAGAAGCCACACTCAAAGAAAAAGAAGCGGCGTTGCCCCAACGGGTCAAGGCTGCGGGCGGCACCCTGGATGGGCTGCGGCAGGTTTTTGGATTGGCCACGCTGGGGGAGATGCCGGATGATATCGCCCTGTTGGTGTTGAGCAGGAATCTTTAATGAGTACCGGTAGAATCCAGTTCGCCGAGCAGGATGGCACCTTCGTCCTGAAATTCGTCGGTGAAGTTCGCCTGACCCTGTGTTCGGCGTTGGATGCGACTATTGATCGGATCTTCACCGCGTTGAATTTCAACGCGATCGTGATCGACCTGACCGAAACCCGCAGCATCGACAGCACCACCCTTGGCCTGTTGGCCAAATTGTCGATCCTGTCGCGGCAGAAAGTCGGCTTGCTGCCGACTGTCGTCACCACCCACGAAGACATCACCCGGCTGCTCGAATCCATGGGCTTCGAGCAGGTGTTCAACATTGTTGACCAGCCAGTGCCGTGCCCGGAATGCCTGGACGACCTGCCAGACCAGGATCAGTCCGAGGAAGTGGTGAGGATCAAGGTGCTTGAAGCCCACAAAATCCTCATGGGCCTCAATGATCACAATCGTGAAGCGTTCCATGACCTGGTGAACGCGCTGGAGCGTCACTGATCACTTAAGTAACTGGCACAAAAAAGGGCGAACCCATCAAGGTTCGCCCTTTTTGTATTGCGCTAACTCAAATCACAGCTTGGCTTGCAGCAGAGCTTCAAGCTTCTCCTGGTCGCGAGCAAACTGACGAATGCCCTCAGCCAGTTTCTCGGTCGCCATCGCGTCCTCGTTGGACAACCAACGGAACTGCGCTTCATTCAAGCTCAGGCGCGCCTCACCGGCATGCCCAGGCGCCAACTTGCGCTCCAGCTTGCCAGTGTCCGTCGCCAGCTTCTCCAGCAGGTCCGGGCTGATGGTCAGGCGATCACAACCGGCCAATTGCTCAATCTGGCTCAGGTTGCGGAAGCTCGCGCCCATCACCACCGTCTTGTAGTCATTGGCTTTGTAGTAGTTGTAGATGCGGGTCACCGACTGCACGCCCGGATCATCCGCGCCGGTGTAGTCGTTGCCGTTGGCTTTCTTGTACCAGTCGTAAATCCGGCCCACGAACGGCGAGATCAGGAACACGCCTGCATCGGCACACGCGGCTGCCTGAGCAAACGAGAACAACAGCGTCAGGTTGGTTTGAATGCCTTCTTTTTCCAGTGTCTCTGCCGCGCGAATGCCTTCCCAGGTGGAGGCAATTTTGATCAGCACGCGGTCACGGCCAATCCCGGCCTTGTCGTACAGCTCGATCAGACGGTGCGCGCGCTTCAATACGGCGTCAGTGTCGAACGACAGACGTGCATCCACTTCGGTGGAAATGCGGCCCGGGACAACCTTCAGAATCTCTTGCCCGACTGCAACGCCAAAACGGTCGCTGGCCAAACCCACATCGCCTTTGCAATCGTGAACGCAAGCGTTCAGCAATTCGGCGTAGGCAGGAATCGCTGCGGCTTTGAGCAACAGGGAAGGGTTAGTGGTGGCGTCCACCGGTTTAACGCGAGCAATAGCTTCGAAGTCGCCGGTATCGGCAACCACGGTGGTCATTTGTTTCAGTTGTTCCAGCTTGGAAGTCATGGGCGTGCTCTGTCCTGTGGGTCTAATGACATTACCCGAGCGCTGACAGCCACTCAAGGGCGCATGTACGTATCAATGGCCCCAGCGGCAACAACCTGAAAACGGCTGTTTGAATGGCGGGGCACCGTATCGGTTAATACGATGCCAAAACCGGGCACAGGTTCAAGGTAACTGACCGTTGACGCCTTATCTTGAGAGGGGCGCTGTTAAAAAGGGTCGGGCCCCGCCGTTATAAGATGTCAAATAGCGAGGCCCGGATGCCGTGTAACGTGCTGCTGATAAATGGATGTATCGGACGGGAAGATGACTTCACAGGGGAAGCAGGTGTCTGGAAATGTGGAGGCCTTCGATGACCTTATCCTGGGTTATGTCCTGAAGAAACTCACCGAAGTATTTGAAGAGTTGATGGCCGTTTCAAAAAATAACCACCCGGATAATTTGCAGGGTGTGGTTGAAATGGGCAGGGTTAAAGCCGCAAAAAATATTCCCGGTTGGCTGCAGCGAGTGAAACACAGCGTGCCGTCTCAGGTCACCCGCGTAATGATGGAGCAAATGAACGACGCGCAACAACGTCAGCAAGACCTGCGCATTGAAGCGCAAGTCGTATTGTTGGAAGTGCTGGTGGAAGCCTCTCTGGCGCTCGACCCGACGAGTGATTCCGAATGCACGAACAAGAGCCCCCATTAACCACGGAGGCTGTTTTTCGCTAGGGTGCCTTTAATAGCGTCTTGACGGCCGCTTCCGCTGGTTTTGAGTTGCCATCAGAAGACTTTAATCCAAAACTTCGTTCACGGTCATTGCTGCCTGAGTCGCTGTTTTTCCATTCGTAAAGAGAGGTCAGCGGTATGTTCAGCTGCTTGACGTCGGTAATGAACTTGGTGATGCGTGTGGCCTGTCCGGTAGTTCCTCCGATGGAACTGAGCGATGGCACTCCCCATTCGGTAATCACGCCGGGTACATGGAAACTGTCGAGAATAAATGCTTGAGCACTGCTGATCTCAGTGCCCGACATACCATAGGGATGATAGGAGACAGCACTCAGGCATTTCGGATACGCAGTCATGATTTTAGTCAGTGCAGCGGTCGACTTGGAGCCTGTGGTGGGCGCCCGTGCGAATCCAAACCCGATCAGCGGTGTTGAGTGATCGCGCTTTTGCAATCCGTTGCACACTGCGCTCATGAACGGCACAAAGGTTACTTCAAAATCCTGTGTGGGCCAGTATTTTGGCAAGTCCGGTTCATTCCATATTTCAATGGCCACAAGCTGCGTGCTGTATGTGTTTTCCAGGCCAATGACTGAGTTTGAGAATGCCGCGCCTGCGTTGGCGAGTTCATCGTCACCGCTTTTCGATTTGCCGGTTAACGCTTTGGTTGAGCGAACGGTCATCAATACTGGCAAGTTGGCAGATTTGGCGGCAGCGAAAGCTTCATTGATCTGATTCTGGTACGCCGGGCTGTTCAAGCTGTTGGTCCATACGCCAAAACGCACGAACCCGAAGCCAGAGTCCTTGATTTGCCGGGCATCGGTGGCAGAGAAGTTTTGAATCTTTACCTGAACGCCTATGGTCTTGTTGCCCTCTGCCAATGCGGGAAAAGCCTGGCTGGCGTTAGCGTGATTGAAGGCGCCGAGTAACAATAGTGTTGAGACGCTAATACATCGAAAACACGTTAAGGTCATGTCTGATTCCTGAGGGGGCGAGTAATACAGCCATATCATCAATTCTCTATTGCCGGTGCGCCATTGTTATTTTTAGTCGGAAAATAATGCGCAGATTGCTGTCGTTATTTTTGGTCCGGCTATTCTGGTTGGGCGTTTTTTATGTGTCGTGGTATTTAATATCCTTGTATTTCCATGATCGATCCATCTCTGAATGCGGGACCGATCTTATCGGTTCACTCATATCCCCGCTACACATTGGCCGATTCGACACTACACGGGAAGAGTAGCCTTGTTCAGAAAGATTCTTATCGTCTGCGTGGGCAATATTTGCCGAAGTCCAACAGCTGAAATGTTGCTGCGCAACGCGCTGGAGCCTTCGGATATCTCGGTAACCTCCGCGGGGCTGGACGCGCGGGTGGGCGAGTCTATGGAGCCCAACGCACTTTCCGTTCTCGAAGAAAAGGGTCGCGCTGCCCAAGGGTTTAAAGCGCGGCAAATTACGCCTGCGATTGTTAATGAATCAGACCTGATTCTGGTCATGGAAAAAGAGCATGTAAAAGGCGTGCTGAATATTGCCTCGCACGCGAGGGGTAAAGTGTTTCTTCTGGGCAAGTGGCAGAGTGAGCGCGAAATAAAGGACCCGTATCGTCAAGGAAAAGCTGCTTTTGTCCATGCTCATGCATTGATTGAAGATGCTGTTTGCTCATGGGCACAGCGCCTCGGACGTTGATGGATGATTTTCAGATTAGTATTAAAGGTAAAAGAATAGACCTTATGCAGTTACCGTCAGTAGTCAGCACCCGGGATAAAGAAGGAGACGAGATTGATCTTCTCGGCTTACTGGGCACATTGATTGATCATAAATGGTTAATAGGTGCCATCACCGGTGCATTCATGGTGACCGGCGCCGCCTATTCGATACTATCGCCACCTGTGTATCTGGCGAACGCGTTGGTACAGGTCGAACCGAAAAAGAACGACATGTTGGGGTTTTCGGATATCAGCAGCATGCTGGGTGGCCAATCCCCGGCGGCGACCGAAATCGGGATTATCAAATCTCGAGCGGTCATCGGTAAAACCGTCGATGATCTGCGCCTGGATATCGTGATAACGCCCAACACCTTCCCTGTCGTGGGCGGCTTTATCGCGCGACGATACAAGAGTACTCCGACGGAAAGTGTTTCGCCTGCGCGCTTCGGCATGAGCAGTTATGCCTGGGGGGGCGAGCGTCTTGATATCGGGAAGCTCAAGCTGCCTGATGAACTGTTGGGTAAAAAATTGACCCTGGTGGCTGAAGAGCAGAACCGCTTCAAGCTCTACGATGACAATGGCGGTTTGTTGGCCGCCGGCACGACAGGCAACGCAGTTGTAGACAATGGGGTCGAGGTGCTTGTCGCGCGCATGGCCGCGAATCCGGGCACTAAATTCGAAGTCGTTCGCAATCCACGGATTGTCACCATTCAGAATTACCAGGACGCTCTCGATGTCTCCGAGCAAGGTAAAGAGTCGGGCATTATAAGCCTGGCCCTTGCCAGCACCGACTACACCCTGGCGGTGAAGATCCTCAACAAGATCTCGACACTTTATGTACAGCAGAATGTGCAACGCACCTCTGCCGAGGCGGCCCAGAGCCTGGACTTCCTGCAGGCGCAACTGCCTCAAGTCAAAGAGGATCTGGTCAAAGCCAGCAACGCGCTGAACAGCTATCAAACCCGCGGCAATACGGTAAATATCTCACTTGAAACCAAGTCTGTTCTGGAACAGATGGTGGTGCTGGATACGCGCATCTCCGATCTGAAGCTCCAGCAAGCGGACCTGGATCGAAAGTTCACCCGAGAGCACCCGGCCTACCGCGCCTTGATGGCTCAAATCGCGGATTTGAACAAGCAGCGCCATGGTTTGGAGAAGAAGGTTCAGGATCTTCCGGCCACGCAGCAGGAACTGTTGAACCTCACTCGTGATGTGGAAGTGGCGACTCAGATTTATACCCAGTTGCTGAATAAATCCCAGGAGCTGGACATCATCAGGGCAGGGGCGGTTGGCAATGCGCGATTGATCGATACCGCCGACGTCGATACCACAACTCCGGTCAAACCACGCAAAGCCCTGATCGTTCTCATTGCAACTTTCCTTGGCGGATTTGTCGGTGTTGCCTTGGTGTTGGTGCGTAAATCCCTGAGCCGAGGCCTCGAGGGCCCGGAAGCCATCGAGCAGCTTGGGTTACCTGTTTATGCCTCCATTCCATACAGCGATTTGCAGCGGGAAGAAGACAGCAAAAAAATTCGGCTGGGTGACGCCGTCAACAACCAGTCTTTTCTGTTGGCCCTGCGTAATCCCACTGACCTGTCGATCGAGTCGATACGCAGCCTGAGAACCTGTCTGCATTTTGCAGGGCTGGATGCGACCAACAACCGGATCATGATTTCCGGGCCGAGTCCGCAGGTGGGCAAAACGTTTGTGTCTTCGAACCTGGCGGCGGTTATTGCTCAAAGCGGGCAGCGGGTCGTACTGATCGATGCCGATATGCGCAAAGGTCATCTGCACAAGACCCTGGCAACGCCGATCACCAATGGTTTATCCGATCTATTAACCAAACGCTGCAGTATTGAGCAGGCGATCAATAGAATTGAAACGGACAACTTGCATTTTATTAGTCGCGGGCAGGTGCCGCCTAATCCATCAGAGCTGTTGATGCATGCCAACTTCAGAGAGCTCCTGGCAGAACTGAGTGAACTCTACGATGTGGTGATCATCGATACGCCACCGCTTCTGGCAGTGACAGATGCTGCCATCGTCGGACGTGAAGCCGCCATTAATCTGATTGTGACGCGCTTTGGTGTGAATCCTGCCAAAGAGATCGAATTGACAATACGTCGATTTACGCAAAACGGTATCGAGTTGAAGGGCGCCATTTTTAACGGCGTCGAGAAACGCGCGTCCAGCTATTACGGTAATGGCAGTTATGGCTATTACAACTATGAGTACGCCTCTGACAAGTCCTGATGCGAGTTCTATCTATCAGGTAATCGAGTTGAGAGTGGTTTAACGATCGTTAGCCACTTTCAACGCTGCTTGCCTGCGACTAAGTTCATGGAGATAGGTGGATTATGAAAAAAATACTGCACGTGGCGGAAACAATCAAAGGTGGTGTTGCGACGGTTATTCGTACGATATCGACTCCTCCTCAGGACCACGCACTGAAGTATGAACTGGTTTATCTGGTTCCGTTCGATCAGAAGAAAGAGCTGCACGGCATTGATGAGAAAAACATCAGGACCTTTTCCCGGAACAAGCGCGATGTCATGTCCCTGTTGCGATTTGCCTGGAAACTGGCTGGTGTTATTTTCAAGGAAAAACCGGACGTCGTGCACTTGCACAGCACGTTTTCCGGGGTGATCGGCCGGTGTGTCTGTCTGGTCATGCGCCCTTGGCGGTCCCCTAAAATTGTTTACTGCCCGCACGCATTTTCCTTCTTGATGGAGAGTTCTCCCGTCAAACAGAAAGTGTATTCACTGATTGAGCGGGTTTTGCAGAAAGTGACCGATGTCATTATTTGTGTCAGTCAGTATGAAATGGATAAAGCTGCATCGTTTGGTATTGATCGTCACCGCATGAAGCTGATCTACAACGGTATTCATTATAAAAGTGATGAGAGCAAAACCAGCGACAGTACGGACATTCATCTTCTGTTTGTCGGTCGACTGGACTACCAGAAAGGCTTCGATTTGTTGCTCAAGGCGTTCGCTGAGGTCGAGCGAACTGACTTGAGGCTCACTGTCGTTGGCAGTGCGGTCAACGAAGACACCGTCGAGTGCCCCGATATTGACGCCGTGGAATACCTGCCGTGGGTGACTCCCGCTGAAGTAAACGAGCTGTATAAAACGGCGGATGCCTTGATTGTGCCAAGTCGCTGGGAGGGCTTTGCCATGGTGCCTCTCGAAGGGATGGCCATGGGCGTGCCGGTGATTGCCAGTGACTGTACATCGCTTCCTGAACTGGTGACGGACAACATCACGGGTTACCTGTTCTCCGCCGGCGACTACCAGGCGCTTGCCCGCATTTTGCTGAATATCAAGAAGCAGAAGTTACTGGAACTTGGCACTGAAAGTCGCAAGAAAGTGCGCGAACAGTTCAGCGCGACGTTGATGATCCAGCAAACCTATGACGTGTATTCCGCTCAAACCTATTAAGTAGAAATCAAGATCATGAACGTAACTATTTTGCATGGCTACAGCGCGTCAAACTCGGGTGATGGACTGCTCGTGGATTTGGCAATCGCCATGGTGCTGCGCAACTTTGGCGCAGACACTTTAATTAACGTAGTTGCGTCCGACCCGCAGTCATTCAGTTATCTTCCGTATAAGCGGTATGACGCACCGGTTATGGCGGCGAAAGGGTTCGGAAGGGTGAAGGAGGCGGTTTTTCTCAACCAGTCTTACGCACCCCTTGCCGATCTCTTGAAAACCACTGATCTGATCGTCGGAGTCGGTGGCGGGTACATGCGCTCAAAAAGCGCTTTCGAACATATCAAGCTGAAACTGGGGCATGCCAAGCAACTTGAAACGGCGATCTTGAGCAAGGTGCCGTCGGTTTATCTTCCGCAAAGTATCGGCCCGTTCCATGGCGAGAGCAGTAAAATCGTAGAGCACTACACCAAGGCCGATGCCGTATTTGTCAGGGACAACAGGTCGTCGGCTATTTTCAAATCCAATGAAAACGTCTATCGGGCACCGGACCTGGCAGTTCAGGCGTTAGCGAAAAAGATCCTGGTGCAACCCAAGTTCACCCGCTGTGCACCATCTCCTGCTGTGGTCTGCGTTGTTTTACGCAAGCCGCCGGAATGGAGCAAAGAGAAGAAAGTTGCCTACGTCGCCAACCTGAAGCTTCTATTGCAGAGACTAAGGGCGAAAAGCAAAGTGGTCTGCGCTGTGCAAAGCGCTGTGCGTGGCAACGACGATGGTGCGTTTTACCGGGAGCTTGGCATTACCGAAGACCTGCTGCCCTTGAAGGCGACACTGGCGAAGTATCAGCCAGACCTGGTGATTTCCGTCCGGTTGCACGGGGCGATTGAGTCACTTCTCGCCGGCGTACCCGCTTTCCATATCAGTTATGAACGCAAAGGCTTCGGTGCGTATCAGGACATGGGCGTGGAAGACTGGGTGATCAATGGAGGCGACATCAATGTCGACACCATCATCGACACGGTCTACGCCCCCAACGCGCTCACCCGATTCGGCAAGAAACTCACGGACACCTGTAAAGAAATCGAAGCCAAAACGGTGCAGATGGACAATATCATCAAAGGGATTGTTCGATGATATTTCGGTTGTTGCTGCGGGGAGGTGCATTAGGCGCAAAGTTTTTGCTGGTGTTGGCCATCACTCATTATCTGGGTTATGACGCATTGGGCTTTTACGGCGTTGTGGTTGCTGCCTCTTTGATAGCCTCGAAATTTTACAGTGTCGGGTTCAGTTCTGAAATCAACCGGCTGATCAGTGTCGGGGGCAGTTCGCGGCTTGTCGTTGATAGGGTACTGGTCCTGTACCTGGCCGTTGGTTTGTTGTTGTCGGTGGTCACGGTCGCCCTGTACTCGCTCTTCAGCGATGTGCAGGCGAGTGCCGCGTTGATCGCTTGTGTCACGCTTCTGCTGCTCACCGAGCATCTTTCCTTCGAAATAAACTCGTTTGTTTTTTCGGCGCAAAAAGCCAACTGGGGCGCGGTACTGTTTTTTATAAAAACCGGGCTCTGGGCGCTACTTGCTGTTGCGGGATTGATGGCGGGCGTAGTGTCCAGCATCGCCAGTGTTCTTTGGCTTTGGGTGGTCACCAACCTGCTGGTCATCGTCGCGGGTTACTTGATTGTGGTGAACGTTCACAAGGGGCGGGAAGTCAGTGTCGTCACCACCGTTTCGGTCTGGCGAGCAGGGCTGCCCTTTTATCTGGGTGGTGGCCT
The DNA here is from genome assembly GCF_046535095.1 of Pseudomonas sp. SIMBA_041. Lineage (NCBI taxonomy): Bacteria > Pseudomonadati > Pseudomonadota > Gammaproteobacteria > Pseudomonadales > Pseudomonadaceae > Pseudomonas > Pseudomonas sp. SIMBA_041. The sequence goes on along the minus strand of NZ_JAWRXJ010000006.1, from coordinate 227,045 downwards.
GATCGCACTCAGTCAGTACGCCGAGCGTTTTCTTATTCTGGACATTGAACCGTACGCCAGTCTCGGCAAGTACGTGTATTCCTGGTCTGCGGCCAACACCTTGCAAGCGCTGTCCTACGCGGTTGTTGCCGTCGTCGGCATTCCGGTACTTGCCAAGCGCTACAAAAATAATCAACAGGCGCTGACAGTCCGGCAACTGTTCCTGAATCAATGGGTGTTGCGCTCCCTCATCGTTTCCGGCGCGGTGGCTGTGCTGATTTATGCCTTCTTCAATGTCCTGCTGGATTACGTGGACGTGGCAGTCCCGCGTCCGGATAACAGGATTTTATCCATTCTGATTTTCTCCTTTGCCCTTCGGTCCGTCGGCGACATCGTTTGGGGAGGCCTTATTGCGTCGAAGAACAGTCGGGTGTCGCTGGCCAGTGCGGCGATATGCCTGATGGTTTCACTGCCTGTCAGCTATGTACTCATTAAACATTATTCAATTTATGGCGCGGCGTGGGGGAATGTCTTCTCGATTACGGTGCAGTTGGTTGTTATCGCTTTGCTGACCAGGTTTGTCCGGGCGAAGGGGGCGTTGTAATGGCTTTGTCTCTGCCTTCCATAGAGTTTCGAGGGCGAAAACTCGACTCGTCGATCTCATTCCTGATTTTGTTCTGTGGCCTTTTTCTGTCCATTGCGATGCCGCTTTTGATGCACCGCGAACCAGGCCCGGATGCGATGACGTTGTGGTCGTCATACGTTCGTTCAGACAACTGCAACTTCTGGAATCCCTTCTCGCCAGACCGGTCTTCTTACGAATGCTCCGCTTACCTGCTACGTCCCACCGGCATAAACCTGACCAATGCATGGGCTTACGGGATGCTGTGCAATCTGTTTCTGACGTCGATCCCGATCTTTATCTTCAGAAGAATACCCATAACGATCTTCCTCACCTTGTGTTTGTGGGGCGTGGTCCGGTCGTTCTTCCTCGATAACCTGACCAAGGAAATCATTGTCTCGGTGGCGGTGATTGCCATTCTGGTTTTTTCATTTTCGAAGCGATACCGCGCAGGTTTTTTTCTGTCCGCGCTGTTTTACGGCGTGCTGATTCGGCCTTACTGGATCTTGTTTTCTCTGGTCTGGGTTGGCGTGTGCTTCATGAAAAAGCATGTGTCGCGTTTCAGCTTTTTCCTGATGTTGTTCGCGTTCTATCTGGCGATCGCAACGGCGATTCAGGTGTTGGTCGGCTATTCGGTTTCGTCCATTCGGGCCAGTAACAATGAACAGCGCACGTTGGGCGAGGAGGGCTCGAAGTCATTGATCGTGTCGTGGATCAACGGCGGTGATTTCGTATCGCAGGCAGTCGATTCGATGAGTATCTTTTTCAGGTTGTCGTTCCCGGTGGAGTTAATACTTTTATCGGGGCTGGGGCAGATCATCTTTGTCGTCCTGATGATGATGACCTCATTGCTGATGTTCAAAATGATGACGTCGAGTCACTACAAGGGCTCGCTCATCGAACCGAAAGTCAAAGAGCTTATTGCTATCCCACTGTCCTTTTTATTGGTGCAGGGGCTGTTCGAGCCAGACTTCGGCTCGTTTGCCCGACATTTCTCCATGGTAGTGCCGGTTCTGTTTCTGGGACTGGGGTTGCAGTTGCGCTCAAAAAAACCTGAGTCGGTTGATTCAAGCGTCTTGAACTGAGGTTTGTGGTTTATGCAAAGCAAGAAAAAGTCGTTGGAAATAGAAACGCTCAGAGGTCTGGCGTGCTTGCTGCTGGTGCTCTATCACGTGATAGGGCCGCTGGGCGGTGGACTGAAAATTGACCTGGGATCACCTTTCCGAATCCTGGCGGACTCAATGGTGTACGTCAGGATGCCGTTGTTCACCTTTATATCGGGCTATATCTATTCCATTTACAAAATCAGAGGCAATGACTTCTCTGCTTACTGTCTGGGCAAGGTCAGAAGGTTGATCGTGCCGTTGTTCTTTGTCGGTGTTCCATTTTCGGTGCTGCAGGCTGTGGCGCCGGGGGTGAACAAGGACGTCGGGTTGATGGACGCCTTGTTGTCGTTTTACCTGCCGGTTAACCATTTCTGGTTTTTGCAGGCGGTTTTTATCATCTTCATGTTTGTCGGATTTCTTCAGTGGCGCGGTCTGCTACAGACGCCGACTCGCCTGTACCTGTTGTTTTTGTTTTCCGCAGCCGTGTTCCTGATGCCGCTTTTTCCGGTCGATGCGTTTGGCATCAACGGTGCTATTTATCTGCTGCCGTTCTTTGTGACGGGGATGATTTGTCACGAGAATGTCGACGCGTTAAAGCGATCGCTGAAAGTGATCGGGCCCGTGGTGTTCGTCTTGATATCGGTCGCGTTGCTCTACATTGCTGCCGTGGATCGCGAACTCATCGTCGATCGCCGGAGCCTGGTCGGATTGCTCGTTGGCTGTATGTCCTGCGTCGCGCTACTGTCGACCGACATGCGCTCGAAAGTGCTGATCTGGCTCGGCGGTTACTCCTACGCGATATTCCTCTTTCACGTACTGTTTGCCGCCAGTTCACGGTTCGCGTTGGGTCGCTTGGGCGTCACGGATGAAAGTGTCCTGGTCTTCGGCGGTGTGTTGTGCGGATTGTTGGGGCCGGTGGTGCTGTCGAATGTGTTCAGCCGTTTCACCCTCACTTCCGTTCTGTTTCTGGGCGAGCGGACGAGCCGCAAAAAGACCCCGGCGTCAGGGCTGAAGGTGTCTCACTCCTGATTGCCGAATAGAAGGATGAGGCCAATGGTTTATATCGATGATGTACGTCCCGTTTCGACGCCGGTTATCGAGGTAAGAAGTTCAAGCGAACGTATTTCCGGCCTGAGCATGGGCAACTCGGGAGAAGTGCTGGACATCTCAGTGATTGGCGACAGCTACAGCGCCGGGCAGGATTTTTATCTGAATGAACTCACTCAGCGCCTGGCGAAAGACTTCAGTTTTGCCGGGCCTGGTTATGTCGGGTTTAACCACGGCGCTGCGCTCGGCGGTACGAACTTCAAGTACACCCGAAGCAACAAGCAGTACTTCGGTGGTGACTGGGATGTTTCCAGTCTTGGGCAAGCGAGTCCGGACAGTCGTACGGTTACCGGTCAGGCGGGTGCTTACATTGAGATCGACGCTAAGCAGACGGCCGTGATCAATACATCCATTGGCCAAGCCAAGCTGCTCTACCTGGGCAACGGTAAAACCAGTGAGATGAGGTACCGGTGGGCACCTTCCGACACGTGGCAGTCGTTGACGATGTCGGGTTCCGGCGTTCAGGAAGTGCAATTAAGTGTCCCCACTCGAGACGATTGGGCGTTAAGGCTCGAAGTGGTGAAGGGCGCTCCGACATTGTTTGGCCTTTGGATGGCCAATGACCGTGGCGGTGTCCGGGTCTCAAAACTTGCTGCTTCGGGCGCCGCTTCCGCTGACTTTTATAACAGCGACAGCCAATGGCAGGCCCAGTGGAAGGGCGTCGTTTCAAAGATACCGGCAGACATCTACCTGATTATGTTGGGCGGTAATGACCAGGGGTTTGGCGTTAAGCCCAAGGATTATCTGGAGAACATGAAAGGCTTGGTGCGGATGGTTCGCGAGGTTCATCCAGCGGCGAGCGTCAATGTGATCCTGCGCGAGGACACAACACGTTCCAGTGCGTATCCGATGTCGGACTATGCCCAGGTGCTTGAACCGTGGGCGCGTTCGCAGAACATTGCCTATTGGAGTTTGCAGTGTACGTTCGGACCCGACTTCAAACGCTACGCCAGTGACGGACCGACCCCCATGATCGGCCCTGACAAGATTCACCCCATCCCGGATTCGGGAGGTCGGCTTATTGCCGATTATGTCTATCGACTGCTTGTCGGCAAGTCACCGTGTGGTGCCGCTGCGAAGTAACCCTTCACCGCTCAAAGTGTTCCAGCTGACTCAGCAGCTCTGCAGTTTTCAGAGGCATGAGTTCGGGATCACACCGCGTTTCAACATTGATGACGATCGCCGGGTCGCTATAGCGGATGCGAACCCGGAATCGCCAATCGTTGAAAATCACTTTAAGCCCGTCGCGTTCATCGACATCCAGAGCCTGGTCGGCATACAGACTTTTCAGGTGAGCCAAGAGGGAGAGCGGGTCCCTGATCGGGCGATGAATATCGCCCGAAGAGGGGAATACTCCGATCCGCTCAACCAGCAGGGTTGTGCCCAGCCAGGCGGCCGTGTCGAAGGATAACGACGGCGCTTTTGACAGCCAGGCCATCATCCCGAAGTTGCTCGCTTTCAGTTCAGTGTCTACCGAGCGTTTTGCAGTGGTCATAGTGGCCTGCCTGGATGAAAGAGTGTGACGAGGGCTCCGCAAGGTGAGCGGTGATTGGGCTGGGTCGTTTGGTTAAAGGCCCTTGAGATACAGCTGCTCATAGCAAAAGTTGGTGGCATCGATATAGCCTTCTGCACCACCACAATCGAAGCGCAGGCCTTCGAACTTATAGGCCAGCACGCAGCCATTTTGTGCCTGCTTCATAAGCGCATCGGTGATCTGGATTTCGCCGCCCTTGCCGGGTTGGGTGTCGGCGATCAGATCAAAAATATCCGGGGTCAGAATGTACCGGCCAATGATTGCCAGATTGGACGGTGCGTCCTCAGGCGCTGGCTTTTCAACCATGCTGTTGACGCGGTAGATCCCTTCGGATATCAGCTCGCCGGCGATCACCCCGTACTTGTGAGTCTGATCCCGCGGGACTTCTTGAATGGCGACGATCGAGCAGCGGAATTTTTTGTAGAGCTTGATCATCTGCGCCAGTACGCCGTCACCTTGCAGGTTCAGGCACAAGTCGTCCGCCAGTACCACGGCAAAGGGTTCGTCACCGATCAAAGGACGGCCGCTGAGAATCGCGTGCCCCAGGCCTTTCATTTCGACCTGGCGGGTGTAGGCGAACGTGCAGGTTTCTATCAGCTCACGCGTGCCGGCCAGAAACTTTTCTTTCTCGGTGCCGCGAATCTGATGTTCCAGCTCATAGCTGATGTCGAAATGGTCTTCCAGTGCGCGTTTGCCCCGACCGGTCACGATGGCCATGTGCTGCAAACCGGCGTCCCGTGCCTCTTCAACGGCATATTGGATTAAAGGCTTGTTGACGATCGGCAGCATTTCCTTCGGCATTGCTTTTGTTGCAGGCAAGAAGCGTGTGCCATAGCCGGCGGCGGGGAACAAGCATTTACGAATCATAGATATATCCTGGAAAGACATTGTTCACAGTCACACAAAAGACGGTGGCCGTGAGTTTGGATGTTTTACGGTGGTTGTACTTTAATACCTGAGACATGGTTTGATGGCAATTAATGGCATGCGCAGAATGGGGTGAATGTTATTAGTTGTCGGGCCTGTCAGTGTTTGGTTAGTTTTCGTCGGTGTCTATTAATAGTATCGGTTCTTGTGAAGTGCTAATAAGTCATTGGCGTCAATTATTGCGTGCAACAAAAGTTTTAAACGTGGCGCGCAGTTGAATACTTCAATACCCCACTATGGACCGCTCTATGAAGATTCTGGTAACGGGTGGAACCGGTTATATCGGTTCTCACACCACACTTGCGCTGCTTGAAGCGGGCTTCGAAGTGGTTGTGCTGGACAACTTGAGCAATAGCTCTGATGCAGCGCTGCATGCCGTTGAAGCCATCTGCGGAAAGTCCGCATTGATGATTCACGGGGACGTGTGCGACAGAGCCTTGCTTGACCGGATTTTCCAGGCGCACTCCATTGATGCGGTCCTGCATTTCGCCGGCCTCAAAGCCGTAGGCGAGAGTGTGCGCAAGCCGCTGGAGTATTACGAGTCCAACGTGTGCGGGAGCATTACGCTCTGTCAGGCCATGGCCGCTGCCGGGGTATTCCGGTTGGTGTTCAGTTCCTCGGCCACGGTGTACGGCGCGCCTGAGCAGATGCCGATTCGTGAAGACTTTCCGACGGGCACGCCCACCAATCCCTACGGGCAATCCAAGCTGATCATCGAAAACGTACTGCATGACCTGTGTGCAGCGGAGCCCCGCTGGAGTATTGCACTGTTGCGGTATTTCAATCCGATCGGCGCTCACGCCAGTGGGCAGATGGGCGAAGACCCCAACGGGATTCCCAATAATCTGGTGCCTTACATCAGTCAGGTTGCTGTCGGCAGCCTGCAGGAGTTGTCGATATTTGGTGACGATTACCCCACCGTCGATGGCACCGGCGTGCGCGACTACATCCACGTCGTGGACTTGGCGGACGGGCATCTCAAGGCGTTGCAGACGATCTCGACGCGCACCGGGATCAATATCTGGAACCTTGGCACCGGCGACGGTTACAGCGTTCTGCAAGTACTGCGGGCATTCGAGCAGGCTTCGGGCCGGGCGGTGCCTTATCGAGTGATGCCACGACGTTCGGGCGACATTGCCGAGTGTTGGGCTGACCCCTCCAAAGCGGCAAAGGAACTGGGTTGGAAGGCCACTCGAAATTTGCAGGAGATGATGGCCGATACCTGGCGTTGGCAATCGAATCATCCTCGTGGATATGCCGATCAAGGCTGACGGGCGGGCCTATAGCGTCCTGCTTTTCTGCTGAACTGTTATATAAGGACGCGATGTTAATTATGGTCGGGAAAATTGACTGGCAACCCATCCGGCAAGTCCGTAGATATAAAGAACTCGCAGGAAGGAGTTTGATATGAAAAAGATAATGGTAATCGCCCTGTTGTCCATGATGAGCAGTTGGGCACTCGCAGTCGAAGAAGAAGCCCTCACGCTGGATACCCAAGTTGTCGGTGATGTGACGGCGGGACAAGCAGTATTGGCCGGCACCGCGCTGGTTGCCGGTGCCGTGGCAGCGTCCAACAGCGGTGGAAGTTCCAATGGCGGGACCACCGGCACCACGGGTACTACCGGGACGACCGGCACCCATAACTAACAAATTTCGCACGTGTAATACAAGATTGCCCGGCTAACACTGGGCGATCTTGTTTTGGGTTTGCCCTTGAATAGCGTAGTGCCATTATGATTCGTAGTGTTCCTTTTTTAATGCTGGCAAGTATTGCTTTGCAAGGTTGTATGTTTTCGCCGGGGCAACATCTGAGCACCAGTGATATCACGCGCGAAGGTGCCAGCGAAAGCAGTCGGGTCGAGCTGATTCCGATCACCCCCAAGCTCATCGCCATGGACAGGGCAACACAGGTCCATGAGTCACTCCCTCCGGAGTTGTTGACCACACCCGCCGAATATCGCATTGGTAATAACGATGTCTTGTACATCACGGTATGGGATCACCCCGAGCTGACAGCACCTTCCGGCGCGCAGCAGCAGATCGATGCAAACGGCCGTCTGGTTCGTTCCGATGGCACGCTCTACTACCCCTACATCAAAGAAGTCCAGGCCGCCGGCAAGACCATCCAGCAACTGCGATCCGATATCGCCGAGAAGTTGTCGACCTTCATTTCGGACCCGCAAGTGGATGTCGCGGTGTTGCGCTTTGCCAGTCAGAAAGTGGTGGTGTCGGGCGCTGTGTTGAAAGCCGGTCCGCAAGCCATTTCCACCAATCCGCTCAACGTTGTTGAAGCCTTGGGTTCCGCCGGCATTGACCCGCTTAATGCTGACTTGTCCGGGTTGCTGTTGACGCGAAACGGGCGGGTATATCCGCTGAATCTGGATGCACTCAATCAACAGAATGCCGAGTTGCAAAAGGTCTACCTCAGAGGCGGCGATCAGTTGTACCTGCCGTACAACGACAGCAAGAAGATTTACGTCATGGGCGAGGTCAATCAGCCACGCGCGTTGACCTTCAAGACCCGCACCATGAATCTTTCTGACGTTATTGGCTCGGTAGGCGGGTTGAACCAGACCACCTCTAACGGCAACGCCGTGTACGTCATCCGGGGCGTAGAAAACCTCGATGTAGAACCCGCCAAAATCTACCAGCTGCAAGCCGAGTCGCCTTCCGCCATGGCGCTCGCCACCCACTTCGATGTTCGCCCCCAGGACATTGTTTATGTGGGCCCTGCCAACGTCACCCGCTGGAACCGCTTCATCAGTCAATTGGTGCCATCGGCCTCGATTCTGGGCATGGGCGCTGCCGCACAAAACAACTTAAGCGAAGCTAACTCCCGATAAGGTCTGGTCCAACTGTGAGAACGTTGAAAGTTAGCGTCTGCTTGATGGCGGCCTTGCTGTTGTGTGGATGTAACCCGCTGATGAAGGCCACGCTGGCGAACTTCAAAGCCGTGGCCGGCGGGCCCGACGACCTGGAATTGACCCCGGCGCAAATAGCCGAAGTTCGCTACCCCCAACTCAAGCTGACCACCCCTTCCGGTGTAGGGGTGTTGGCGATGGTGCGTGAACGAGGTGACTTGCAGTACTGGGTCGCATCCGGCAAGCAGGTGCTGTTACTGCGCGATGGCCTGGCCGTTCGCAGTGTCGGACTGGGCTTCGACGGGGATCTGGACGGGACCCGTTTTGAAGCGGTCTCGCCGTTCAAACAAGGGCTGCATTCGCTGCCCGATGGCTACACCAGCCAGCGCTGGATCGATCTCTATCACGGCTATGAAGTGGGGGTTGCCGTGAGCAGTCGCTTCACGCGACACCCCATGGAAACCATCAGGATTCTGGACAAGGAGTACGCCGTGATGCGTGTCGATGAGCGTATTGATGCACCGGCTATCGGCCTGCACGCAACCAATCATTATTGGGTCAATCCGCAGAACGGTTTCATCCTGCAGAGCGAGCAGCAACTGACTGCACAGCTCAGGGTCACGATCGTTCAGCTGACCTCTGAACGCAGGACTGTCCGTTGAAGTTTCCCAAGGTTTTATGGACGTGCCTGTGGTTGATCTCCGGCGGCGTGAGCGCGGCGGTGTCCGTCAGTGGCGACGTGCGCAATCCGGGGCCCGTTGAGCTGCAACCCGGTGCTCGCGTGCTGGATGTGATGCGCGTCGCGCAACCCAATCCTGAAGGCTACTGGCTGGCGGCGGCCTGGCTGCGACGGCCCTTGCTCGAAGAGCAGACTCGGCTTAAAGCCGGCGTCTTGTTCGATCTGAAAGTGCTGCAGCGTACCGCGTTGCTCCTGGATCTACCCAGTCGAGCGGCGCTGGCGTTGCGGTTGTACGAGCAAGTCAGCCATTTGCCCGTCACGGGGCGCCAGGTGGCCGTGCTGGACCCGATCTCGGTCGAGGTCGGGTTCGCGCTCAATTTTCGCGTGGCTGACGGCGACAGCCTGATCTACCCGATGCGTTCCGATGTCGTTGAAGTGTTGGGCGCTGTCGCCGCACCGTGCCGGGTTGCGTATCGCGCCATGCAGGAAGCGCGGGATTACCTGCAAGGGTGTTCGCCGCTGGCCGATGCTGAAGCCGATTACCTGTGGATCATTCAGCCCGATGGCATCACCCGTCGGGTCGGCATTGCGCCGTGGAATCGCGAGAGCGGGCAGGTGCCTGCGGCTGGCAGCAAAATCCTGGTCCCTGTCAAAAACGATGATCTTAGTCCGCCTATACCTGAACTGAATCAGCAGTTGGCCGAATTTCTTGCCACGCAACTGGCTGGGGTGGTTCCTTGAATTTACGTTTTGCTGCAGTACTGTTGTTGCCTTGTGGTCTGGCTCATGCAGAGCCGCGATTTACCCAGAGTGATTTTGGCGGCGTGGGCTTGATGCAGACGCCGACGGCCCGAATGGCGCCGGCCGGCGAGCTGAGCGTGAATGCCAGCCGCACCAGCCCCTATAGCCGCTACAGCGTGTCCTTGCAGCCCTTTGAGTGGCTGGAAGGCTCGTTTCGCTATACCGCAATCACCAACCGCAAATATGGCCCCGAGTCCCTGAGTGGCGACCAGAGCTATAAAGACAAGGCCGTGGACCTAAAGCTGCGCCTGTGGCAAGAAAGCCACTGGGCGCCCGAGTTGGCCGTAGGGTTTCGCGACATCGGGGGTACCGGTCTGTTCTCCAGTGAGTTCGTGGTCGCCAACAAGCGCTATGACGACTTCGATTTCAGCGCGGGTGTTGCCTGGGGCTACCTGGGCAATCGCGGCGATTTCGATAACCCGTTGGGGTGGGTCGATGATCGTTTCAAAACCCGGCCAGCCAGTGAAGGCACCGGCGACGTCAATACCAATGCCTACTTCCGTGGGCGTCCTTCGTTGTTCGGCGGCGTGACCTACCAGACGCCTTGGGAGCCGCTCAGCCTGAAACTGGAATACGAAGGCAACGACTATAAGAACGAGCCGAAGGACAACCAGATCAAGCAGGACTCGCCGGTGAACATCGGCGCGGTGTTCAAGCTGACCGATTTGGTTGATCTCAGCGCTGGCTGGGAGCGCGGCAATACCGCCATGTTCGGCATCACCCTGCACACCAACTTCGTCAGCCGCAAGGCACCCACCAAGACCTACGATCCACCTGCGGAGCGTCTGCCGGCCCATGCACCGGTCACCGCGCCGGATCAGGTCAACTGGGCCAACGTCGCCCAACGACTGCAGCAAAATGCAGGTTACAACGTTGAGCGCATTGCCCAGCGCGGCTCAGAGTTATTGGTGTACGGCGAACAGTCGAATTATTTCTATTCGGCAAAAGCTGTCGGCCGCGCCAGCCGGATTCTGGACAACAGCGTTAATGACGATATCGACTGGTTTACCTTGGTAAACAAGCGCTACGACATGCCGCTGGACGAAACCAGTGTGCCTCGCGAGACCTTTCGCGAAGTGGTCAACAATGAAGAACCACTGCAAAGCCTGCACCGTACGACCGAGGTCAACGCGCCGGTGCCGCACCGGGAGACCACGCTCTATACCGGCACGCTCCAACCCTTCAACTACGGGCTTGGGCTGGGTTACAAACAGAACGTCGGTGGCCCTGACGGTTTGCTCTATCAATTGACTGCCGATGCGGACGCCGAGTACCGCTTCACACGCAATACCTGGTGGAGCGGCCTGCTCAGTGCCAATCTGGTGAACAACTACGACAACTTCACCTACGACGCGCCGAGTGGCCTGCCCCGGGTGCGGACGGACCTGCGCAAGTACCTGACGACCTCGGATGTGACGATGCCGATGTTCCAGCTCAGTCATGCTGAGCAACTGGATAAAGACCTGTATGGCATGGTCTACGGTGGCTACCTGGAATCGATGTTTGCCGGCGTTGGCGGTGAGGTGCTGTTCCGTCCGATGGGGCAGGGCTGGTCTGTCGGCGCGGACCTGAACTACGTACGTCAGCGCGAGTTTGACCAAGGCTTTGGCCTGAGGGACTACTCGACCGTTACCGGCCACATCACGGGTTATACCGACCTGCCTTTCGAATCCCAGGCGGCCGTCAGCGTCGGTCGTTATCTGGCGCGGGATTGGGGCGCCACACTCGACTTGTCTCGGCAGTTCAACAATGGCGTGAAATTCGGGGCCTGGGCCACGTTGACCACTGCAACCAGCGCGGAATATGGTGAAGGCAGTTTCGACAAAGGCATTTACATCTCCATTCCATTCGATGAAATGATGAGTATGTCGACAATGCGTCGCGCCAATATCGTCTGGTCACCACTGACCCGCGACGGTGGTGCAAGGCTCAATCGCAGCTACTCGCTGCATGCCATGACCGAGAGCCGTGACAGCGATTTGTTCTATCGCAACTTCGGCAAGATCACCGAGTGAAAGGCGGGCGATCTACAGCGCAACTGACGTTGTAGATCGCACCGTATCCACTGCAAGACATGGCGCCGTATTCTCTGCGCTATCCCACGCTTGAATCAGCACTGCAACCTGATCGACGCCCATGAAAAAGGGGACTTGCGTCCCCTTGTGGTGTTGCTTGTGTCTGTCTACCAAGCCATCAATAAATGTCTTTGGACAGCAAGGTGAAAGGCGTCTTCACCAGGATCTTCAGGTCCAGCCACAACGACCAGTTGTTGATGTACTTAAGGTCGATCTCCACCCGTTTCTGCATCTTGTCCAGGGTGTCCGTTTCACCGCGGCAACCGTTGATTTGAGCCAGCCCGGTAATCCCCGGTTTGATTCGGTGACGGGCCATGTAGGCGAGGATTTTCCCGGAGTAGTAGTTGTTGTGTGCAACGGCGTGCGGACGTGGCCCGACCAATGCCATGTGGCCTTGCAGCACATTGATCAGCTGCGGCAATTCATCGAGCGAAGTACGGCGGATAAAACGTCCAACCGGGGTAATCCGCGAATCGTTACGACTGGCCTGCTTGACCTCGTGATCATCGTGTACGCGCATCGAGCGAAACTTCCAGACCTGGATCACCTTGCCGTTCCAGCCGTGACGGTCCTGCTTGAAGAACACCGGGCCTGGCGAATTGAGTTTCACCGCCAAGGCAATGAGCAACAACAGGGGGCTTAGAAGGACAATGGCCAACAACGCCACGCTCTTTTCCAGCAGGCTTTTACTCAGTGCGGCGGTGGGCTGGCTGGTCAACGGGCTTTCATTCAGGTAGATCGCCGGCAAGCCGTCCACGACTCTTACTGAGTGATTGAGCAGCGTCAGACTATTCAAGTCCGGCACCCAGACCACGTCTACGTTGGCACCCAGCAAATCGATATACATGGCCTCGATTTTCGCCGCTTCGCTCAGGGGCAGCGTAATGTACAACCGTCGGATGTCATGGGCTTCGATCAACTCCAGCAGCTGTTCCTGGGGGCCCACGATACGCGGTGAGCCCGGCGCCGGCGGAAGCGTGGTGTCCGTGCTGACCAGGCCCACCAGCGGGAAGTGCTCCAGGCTGCGCAGTTTGCGGGCCAATCCCAATGCCAATTCGCCAGTCCCCACGATCAGGGTCTTATGCTCGCTTTGAAGCGACCGCTGATAGTATTGCGAGAATCCGTGTAACGGGACGTACAACAGCGCTTGCCCGAGGTAACCGCAGGCGGCCCAGACCAGGATAAGTTGACGAGAAAACAGTTCGTCAGCCTTACAGATAAACGCGACACAGGCTAACGCGGCCAATGTCATTGACCAACCCATGAACAAACGTCCCAAGCCCGTCAGATAGTTATCTTTCTTTGCATAGACGCCGCACCATGTATAGGCGGGAACCGAAGCAAGTACAGTCAGAATTGCACAGACTCGATAATAGAACTCTAGCGTTCCGGTGTGGTAATAAACCAATGAAAACAACAGGGCAACTACAAAGCCCTGACCCAGTGCCCATTGTCCCCAGAAGGTCAATCCTTTGAGGTGGGTATTTCGATTGATACGAAGATTGTTAACCATGCGATATCCCCAAAATACGTCCATTCGCGCGTCGACAGACAACAGCCAAAGTTGATGAAGCAAACGTTATTATTTTTATAAGATGGCAAAGCATTAGTGAGCGAATTGCCACTATGCGGTGCGCTCGCCAGTGAATAGATTAATTTATTGGGGAGAGGGCTGTCTGACGACTTCTAACGGCTGATAAGTTCTGCGGGTTGTTGATCTTGAACGGCGGGGTGTTAGAAATAGTCGATAAATGTAAGTTGGGGTGGCATGGCATGTTTGGAGGGGGATTTCAGCTGCGAGGGGGGGAGTATAAGATAGTGTGCTTTCTTATTTTTGTAATGCACTACCCGCAGGGTCGTTGCGTTTTTTCAGGTGAGGCTTTTCCCTCGTATGATTTTTTGTGTCAGGCAATAACCTCGGTTCCTGACCGCTCGGAACAGGCGTTCGCCGTTACTGGCGTTTTTAAACTTTTCCTGTAGTCGACTAAGGCACATCTCGAGACCTCGATAATGTTCCGGCTCCCTGCCGATGCTCCGAATAAGATCATCTTTGCTCACGACGCGATCATCATGGTTGAGCATTTTTTTGACCAGCGCGGCCTCGAGGCCAGTCAAGACAATCTCGATATCATCTCTGATCAGAGCTCCGTTGCCGTTGCTCAGTCGCCAGGCTTCTGCATGGGAATTGAGTGGCTTGGCCGCCGTGTACATGGCGTCCGAGGCTTCATCTGTACGAGCGTTGCTGTTATTGAATCGCGTGTCGGGCTGGACTGTTCGCCACTCGGATTCGAATGACGAAAGCATACGCTGTGTATCACGTTTGATAACAGGCGGGACAATACTGTCCAGGTGAGGGGAAAAAAACTCCATGAGCTTAGGGGGGGAAGAAGGTGGGGCAACACCTTCGACAAACATTTTTGCCTGTGAGGTGCCAAATGAGTTGTATCGCTTGTTCGACAGCAATGCTTCCAGCTCAAGTTGTAATGCCGAGCTGTGAGTAACGACGACAAAATATTTTCTGGGGAGGGTTGTGCTGCTTTCCATGTCTTCTCTCCTGAAGTGCACTTTCGGTTTTAATTCAAAAGGATGTCGGCAGGGGAGTAATGGCTCCCTTGGAAGTAATCAAAGGGCAACGCGCGTGCCAGTACATGACTGGCAGACTGCTCGACTCTGTCGGCTATGAAGACGACTTTGGTGGTGTGAGTCAGCATGGTCATGCGTTCATGAAGTCGATTGAATAACTCAGGGTTGCCAGTTTGTTTAAGGTTCAAGTCTAGGGTTGGAAGGGGGATTTTTATATAGTCGAATAGATTCAGGGTGGTAAAGAGTTCGATACTTTCGTCGTGGATATCATAGCCGTCAAAAGCAATCTCTATCCCATGATCTTTCAGCAGATAAATGTTGTTGAGGATTTTCTTTTTGTCGGTGAAACTCACCGCCGAAAGAGGCAACTCATTGAGAGCGACAGCCAGTGTCTGGCCAAAGTTACTCAGCGCATCGTTGCACTGGATCAACTCTTCGGTGAGTGCAGGACTGGCGAGATCTGATTGCCCTACGCAAACGAATCGCCGGCTCAGGTATTTATTTTCGCTGGAAACATTGCGGTCTTTCAGCGAAAAGGCAATCAGCCGGGTCTGCATCAGTACTTCACTGTAGATGCCACTCATCTGCTTCATGGGTGGTGCACTGCAGGCACGTGCGGGCGGAACCTGACTGTCGTCAAATTGTATTCTGATCTCGCTGCCAAATGGGCAGTCATCGCGAGTGAGGATCAATTGTCGAGATAAATAATGACTCGCACGATAGATGTGAGACGCGCTCCCCGTTGCGTTCATACTGCAATTACTCCCTTGATACTAATCATCAGGCGGTCGAGATCAGACCCCTGATTAAACGATAACCATGGCCACGAATACTTTGAATAGCATTTGTGCCATATAGGCCTTTTATCTTTCCACGAAGGCGGCTGATGGATTTTTCCAAGGCCCTTGGGTCATAAAAATTAATATTAAGCCCCATGATTCTGGCGATTTCATCGTGGCTCAATATTTGATTTTTTGTGCCGGAAAATGCTTCTAGTATCTTCATTTCCGGAAACGATACATCCAGTCTTTTACAGTCTCCAATTAGGCACATGCGAGTGGGGTCCAGAAGCAGATTGTGTTGCTTCTGCCATTCCGCGCTATTAAAAAACTCGGAAAGCACGTCCGAGTTTTCGTCTGCCAAAGTACCAAACTTAATACAATAGTCGGCCCCGGCAAGATAATATTTCATCTTGTTGTAGGTGCCTCTACCGGTGATCGCTACAAAAATAAGGAGTGCATGGTTGTCAGCACGCATATTTTCAACGAGGGCAAGGCTCTCAACAAACGCTTGAGGGCTGTCAATGACAATGAAGACAGCCCGGTATGAATGAACGTCTTGATTTTTTCTGAAAGAGTTGCTGTAGCACGTTGTATCAACAGGTATATCATTCGGGACGTGGCTTGCTAATAGAGTCTTAAAGTCCTCCACTAACGTTTGGGTCCGCCCAATGGTGAGAATACCGATCACCTCCTTCGCGTGACTGTGGCTGGTAGTCGTTATTTTCCCTGTAAGCATCATGCTTTGACTCGGCTGGGTGCTGACGTTCGAATGTTAAAGCACTGATTCTCATCTGTGACTGACAATTGGTAACATTTCATGGGGTTTTCTCGCAGGCATCACATTTTTTTAACATTGCTGGTGAATTTGTTAGAAATCATTGCACTTCTGTGTAGTTGATGGTTGCAGGCAAAAGAGTGTCATTGTGCCATCTTTCGGCTTGTTCTCCCGCCTTTCCAGCGCAGTACCCTGTGCTTCTGGTTAACCCGGCCGCTGCGTGACTTTATGAGGGGAGTGTTATGAATGATCAGCTGGCAGGTTGGATTGAGCTTTTCTTTGGTGCTGAACTAACTGCTATTGATCCTTGTATAACATCAGGGTTGTCAGGTGTAGTGCTGGACAATAATTAACAAGGTGTTCTCATGCGCGGCTGAATGCGTTTTACTCTCTGTTTAACGATGCATTAAAAGCACGTCAGCGGACGTGTTTTTTTTGATGGGGAGGATTGATGGATTTTTGGACTACTGTATCGGTATTGATTTTAGGCGTGGTCGAAGGGCTGACAGAGTTTTTGCCTATATCAAGTACAGGGCATCAAATTATTGTCGCGGACTTGCTCGATTTCGGTGGTCAGCGAGCAATGGCCTTCAATATCATCATTCAACTGGGTGCAATCCTGGCGGTGGTCTGGGAGTTTCGTCGCAAGATCCTCGAAATCATCACGGGCTTGCCAACTCAACGTAATGCACAACGTTTTACCTTGAACTTGCTGATCGGTTTTATGCCGGCCGTGGTCTTGGGCGTATTGTTCGCCGACAAGATCCATGAGTATCTGTTTAATCCCATCACCGTGGCAGTGGCGTTGGTAGTGGGCGGCTTTATCATGTTGTGGGCAGAGCGGCGGGAACATGTGGTGTATGTCGATCATGTTGACGACATGCGCTGGACCGACGCTCTAAAGGTCGGCTTCGCACAGTGCCTGGCAATGATTCCGGGCACCTCACGCTCTGGATCGACCATTATCGGTGGGTTGCTTTTTGGCCTGTCGCGCAAGGCCGCCACCGAGTTTTCGTTCTTCTTGGCCATGCCGACCATGGTCGGTGCCGCGGTCTACTCAGGCTACAAGTATCGAGACCTGTTCCAGGCCGCCGACCTGCCAGTGTTTGCCCTGGGTTTTGTCACCGCGTTCTTGTTCGCCATGATCGCTGTGCGCGGCTTGCTCAAGTTCATCGCCAACCACAGTTACGCGGTATTCGCCTGGTACCGGATCGCATTCGGTTTATTGATCCTGGCAACCTGGGCATTTGGCTGGGTTAACTGGACTGAGGCGGCAGCGCTCTGATACACCAACCAGGCTGCGAGAAATGCAGCCTGGTTTTTCGCTAACCGTTAGCGCCCCTCAAGTAACTCCGCCGCCTGATCCAGCAACGCCAACGGCTCTTTAGCCTTGTGAATATCTACCGACAACAACTGCCGAAACTTGCGCGCTCCCGGAAACCCGGTGCCCAGGCCCAGCACATGCCGGGTGATATGGTGCATCGAGCCACCCGCATCGAGGTGTGCGGCAATGTAAGGCCGCAACTGCGCCAGCGCCTCGGCACGGCTGATCACCGGTGCCGTACTGCCGAACAGTTGCTGATCCACCTCAGCCATCACATAAGGATTGTGGTACGCCTCGCGCCCCAACATCACGCCGTCGAACGTCTGCAAATGTTCGTGACAGGCCTCCAGCGTCTTGATCCCGCCGTTGAGAATAATCTCCAACTCCGGAAAGTCCGTCTTCAACTGCGCTGCCACGTCATAACGCAGGGGCGGAATGTCGCGGTTCTCCTTGGGCGACAACCCCTCCAGAATTGCAATCCGCGCATGCACCGTAAAACTCGTGCACCCGGCGTCCCGAACCGTGCCGACGAAATCACACAGCTCCTCGTAACTGTCCCGCCCATTGATCCCGATGCGGTGCTTCACCGTCACCGGAATCGACACCGCATCGCGCATCGCCTTCACACAATCCGCCACCAACTGCGGATGCCCCATCAGGCACGCGCCGATCATGTTGTTCTGCACCCGATCACTTGGGCAGCCGACGTTGAGATTCACCTCGTCGTAGCCGTGTTCCTGGGCCATGCGGGCGCAGGCGGCGAGGTCCAGCGGGACACTGCCACCGAGCTGCAGGGCGAGCGGGTGTTCGGCTTCGTTGTGACGCAGGAAACGCTCGTGATCGCCGTTGAGCAGCGCGCCGGTCGTGACCATTTCGGTGTAGAGGAGGGCGTTTTTCGACAATAGGCGTAGGAAAAAACGGCAGTGTCTATCAGTCCAATCCATCATCGGGGCGACGGAGAAGCGGCGGGAGAGCGGGGCGGGTGCGGCAGTGATTGGGGGCATTGGGGGTCTGGAATCGGTGGGGCGAAAGACCGGAGTTTATCAGGAATGGGCTGGTTGGGTTGAGGCGAGTCCTGCGAGATAGCCCTCCGGACGCCGGGAATGGTATTGAGCGAGACATTCATCAGGCGGACTGATGGCATCTGGCTATAAATTGCAAAGCTGTTTAAGGAGCGTATTAGTCAGATTCCCAGAGGTCAGGCCGACCTGTTCAAAGTTGAGAGGCCTGTAGAGGCTTGCTGATTTTTGAACTGAAAGGGAGGCGACGCATTAAACAGCTCCGCCCCTTTCTCGTACATTCTCGTCAAGGGCCCAACTCAAAAAAACCAACTGCGATTATCTTCCAGTGCCTGGCGACAAAGCTTGAGCTGCGAATTATAACTTTGTGATTGTTGTTCCACTTTGCGCGCTACCTGTATGAGCCAAGGCTTGCTGAGGTGGGTGCCGTTACGATAGCCGCCACGCCCCTCGTGGTACGCCAGATATTGGTTGTAAGCGTCCCATTTCGAGATCCCGAGTTGGCGCTGGGTGCCGGTTGTGTACCAGCCTATGAACATGATCGCGTCATCAAAGTTGTCACGCGAGCCGCCATTGCCAGTGCCGTTTTTGTACTCACCCCACACCGGGTCTTGCGCTTGCGCATAGCCGTAGGCGGAACTGACTCGACCCCAAGGGATGACCCACAACAGGTAGTCGCGAGGTGGCAAGGCATCGGAAATAAAACTGCTTTCTTGCTTCATGATGGCCATCGCCACATGTTGAGGCGTGCCCCACTTCTCCTGCATCTTCAGCGAGTCTTCATACCAGTCAGGGTATTCACGATAGATGTTGCAGAGGTTGTTCTGGTCTTTGGGGGGTGGCGTTGCGCAACCCGTCAAGGTCAGCAGCATCAATACAGGTAGCCATGTTCGCCATTGCTTCATTCATCGTGTCTCGGAAAAGAGTAAGGGCGACGTCAGCCCATCTATATTGCTCGTGGCTCGCGTGGAGCAAAGCACCGCTAGCAACGTCTGATGACATTTGGCTGGATGGGGTCACCCGTTAAGCGATTGGCTTTGTAACGTTCTGCGACCATTGAACTGACCAAAACTGCGATTCCTGAACCAACGCTGTCGCCCCGCAAAGTTTCATAATCCCTACCGACATTGCAGCCTAGGATGACAACTCACGCTCGTATCACCGCGCCCTCCATCCCACAGGGAACTGAAAAATGATCTCGAATCTCTTCAAAGTTGTGCTAGTCGGTGGTGCAGTGCTGTTGAGCGCCTGTTCGGGTGCAAGTACCCATAGCGAATATTCGGAAGCCACGCTGCCGTCTGCCGGTTTTGGCCCGGGGCCGACCAACAACCCCAGCAAGATGAATGTGCATGGCAGTGCGCTTGGTAACAGTTTCGGCGAGTACAGTTCGGGGTTGTTGCACGACGATTAACTAACGGCGGAAGTGTTTCCGCCGTTTTGTGTTTTGCCTGATAGGGCGTGTAGGTAGGCGAGGGCGACTGCTGCGCAGTCGGACGCAGGCTTCGCCAGCTGCTACAGGGGGGAGTTGGCGGGTTATTTAGTCTCGGGCGTTGCTATCCACTGACTCAGGACTTTTTGGTAACTGCCCGTCACCTTGGCCAGGTGCAGCCACTGATCGACATACAACTTCCAGGTGATGTCGTCGCGCGGTAGCAGGTAAGCCTTTTCCCCATACTGCATAAACTTGCTCGGGTTCACTGCGCACAAACCGGGTTTGAGTTTCTGCTGGTACAGCGCTTCCGACGCATCGGTAATCATCACGTCAGCCTTCTTGTCCAGCAGTTCCTGGAAGATGCTCACGTTGTCGTGAAGGCTCAATTGCGCCTTGGGCAGGAAGGCGTGAACAAACGCTTCGTTCGTACCACCAGCCGGTTCAACCAGGCGCACTGAAGGCTGGTTGATTTGCTCGATGGTTTGGTACAGCGCCTGATCGTCGCAACGCACTAGCGGGATCTTGCCGTCGACGTCCAGCGTGGTGCTGAAGAAGGCTTTTTTCTGCCGTTCCAGTGTCACCGAGATACCGCCCATGCCGATGTCGCACTTACCCGCCAGCATGTCCGGCATCAGGGTTTTCCAGGTAGTGGGTACCCATTCAACTTTGACACCGAGGCTGTCCGCCAGTGAGCGGGCCATGGCGATGTCGATGCCTGAGTATTCGCCGTCCTCGGCTTTGGAGGTATAGGGTTTGTAGTCACCCGTGGTGCATACGCGAAGTTGGCCTTGCTGGATGATGCTGTCCAGATGCGAAGGTTCTGCCTGAACGCCAAACGATAGAGCGAACAAACCACCGAGCATCATTGTGCTTTTTATGTTCTTCATTGTTCTCGGACTTTTTTGATGGATTCTCATCAGCCCAGCGATAACGCAGAGCCGTCCCCGAACGCATCATAAACACTAAATGCTGTTCTGGGGTTTGAGTGCCAGTTCTGGACTCAACGTCCCCAACCACGCCACCAAACCTACAATCAATACCGCCGCTGCCAATTCCACCCACACGCTGCGCCGCAATGCATTGGCGGCGACCTGATATTGACCGTCTCGTAGCGACCGCTCCAAAAATGGCCCGAGGTGAAAGCGATTCAACGCCGCGAGCACCAGCATCCCGGCGAACAGTGCCACTTTGATGAACAGCAAAATCCCGTAGGTGCTGAGCAATACGTCATCCAGTGTCGGGCCCACGATAAACAGATAATTCACAACGCCCGTCACCGTAATGACCACGACGATCAGCGCACCTGCCGTTTCAAACCGCGAAACCGCACGGGCCAATATTTTGATGCGCTCGTCAGTTTGCAACGCATTGATCTTCGCCATCAACGCAAACGCCACCAGCGCACCCAGCCAGGCACCAGCGCCCCACAAATGCAGAATGTCGCTGGTGAAATGCCAGTGGCGCCGACTGCCTTCATCCATCGCCCCATGTCCGCTCCACGCGAGAGAGGCGAGGGCGACACCGCCGCCAATCGAGGCGATCAACAAACTCATGCCGGGCGCGCGGAGGTTGAGCGTCACGGCCAAACCACAGACAACCAGCGCGACGATGCGCACGATCCAGGCCCATCCGACATCCGTTTCAAACACCATCATCTCGATGTGCGGACGCAGTTCAGCGAGGTCTGACTCTCCGCTCATGGCGCTCGCCATCGCCACCATGCTGACGATGGACAGCAACAGCCCCAGCCCTGCCGTCCCCGTCAACAACGACCAAAACGGCAGCACCACCCCTGACAAACGCTCCCGTCCCTGAAGGCTGTAAATCCCAAACAGCGCCAGCCCGAACAGCAGCATCAAGTCCAGGTACAACGCAAACCGCAGCGCAATGCTGACCGAGTCGCTCATCGATCACTTCACTTTGAACGTGACATTGCCGGTAATCGGGTGGGTGTCCGATGACACTGCGCGCCAATCCACTTTGTAGGTGCCGGCGGGCAGTGGCGAGAGTGGTGTGATGACCATGGTTTTCGGGTCGCTGCCCCCGCTGACTTTGGCCTTCATCGGCATGGGCGAGTGGGCCATGCCGGGCATTTCGGTCATCACCAGTTTTGCGCCAGAGAACTGGGTCATGAGGTTTTCCGAGAAGTGCAGTTCGATGGTGTTCGGTGACGCGCCCTCCGCACCCTCAGTCGGGACGGAGGAGAGCAGTTTCGGGTGCGCTTGAGCGAGTGTGCTCATCAGCAATCCGACGGCGATAGCGGTGATGTTGATGGTGCGCATGCAAGACCTCATTAAAGTGTTGTTTTGGGTGAAGAGGTTTAAAACCACAGCCGAACCCCGAGGACCAGACGTGCTTCACTGCGATCCTCACCTTCGTCGCTGGCGTAGTCGGTGGTTTTGCCGTAGGTGCGGTTCCAGGTCACGCCAACGTATGGCGCGACCTCCCGGCGGATTTCATAGCGCAGGCGCAGGCCGGCTTCGGTGTTGGACAGGCCTGAGCCGATCCCCCGTTGCGGGTCGTTTTTGCCGTAGACGTTCAGTTCGGCGGTCGGCTGCAGGATGAGCCGGTTGGTCAGCAGAATGTCGTAGTCGCCTTCCAGTCGGGCGGCGGTTTGCCCGGCTTCGCCGATGAATGCGGTGGCTTTGGCTTCGAAGTTATACAGCGCCATGCCTTGCACGCCGAAGGCCGCCCAGGTTTGTGGGGCGCCGGGTTTGAAGTCCTGGCGCACGCCGCTGACCACGTCCCACCAAGGGGAAATCGCATGGCCCCACAAGGCCTGGACTTCGGCGTCCTCGGTCTTGCCATTGCTGCGCTCGCCTTCGGAGCGCAGCCACAGGCGATCGATGTCGCCGCCGACCCAGCCGGACAGATCCCAGGCGAGCGCGCTGCCGTCATCAGCGTCCTGCCATTCGAGTTTGTCGGCGAGAAAGTAATAATTGAGCGCAGAGTCATGCACCTTGTGCCCGCCGGGGCTGGCGAATACGGCAGCGCGATCGGCATCGGTCAGTGCCGCGATCGGCGTGCGACTTTCGGTCGGTGCGGCGGGCTGCATCTGGAATTCGTCCATGCTTTGCATCTGGCCGGGGTCCATGCCGGTCATCTGGCTGTGGTCCATGCCCTGCATGTCGTGGGTGGCGGCCATGGCCGAAGAGAGTGTCAGGCTCACCGTTATGAATGCCAAGGAAATCGGGGTAAGTCGGGTCATGGAGTAGCGCCTCATTCTTCCACGCGAACTTCACGGAACATGCCCATTTCCATGTGGTACAGGAGATGGCAGTGATAGGCCCAGCGGCCGAGCGCATCGGCCGTCACCCGGTAGCTGCGTCGAGAGCCGGGTGGCATGTCGATCGTGTGTTTGCGCACCATGAACTGGCCGTTTTCGTCTTCGAGGTCGCTCCACATACCGTGCAGATGGATGGGGTGAGTCATCATCGTGTCGTTGACCAGCGCCACGCGGACCCGCTCGCCATACTTGAGGCGCAGCGGTTCGGCGTCGGAAAATTTCACGCCGTTGAACGACCACGCGAACTTCTCCATGTGGCCGGTCAGGTGCAGTTCGAGGGTACGACCGGGCTCTCGGCCATCGGGGTCTTCGAAGGTACTGCGCAGGTCGGAATAGGTGAGCACCCGGCGCCCATTGTTGCGCAGGCCCAAGCCCGGATCGTCGAGTTTTGGCGAGGTGGTCATGGCCTGCATGTCCACCAGCGAGTTGTCTTTTTCCGTGTCCGGATGAGATTGCATGCCCGGCATGGCCATGCCGCCGTGATCCATGCCCGCCATATCGCCCATGCTGCCGTGGTCCATCCCGCCCATGCCCATGTCATCCATGGTTACACGCGGGCGAGGGTCCAGCGCAGGGATCGGCGCGGATAAACCCGCCTTCGAAGTCAGCGTGCCACGGGCGTAGCCGGTGCGATCCATTGATTGGGCGAAGAGGGTGTAGGCCTCTTGCGTCGGCTCGACAATCACATCAAACGTCTCCGCCACAGCGATCCGAAACTCGTCGACGCTCACCGGTTTGACGTGCAGTCCATCCGCCGCGACCACGGTCATTTTCAGGCCGGGAATGCGCACGTCGAAATACGTCATGGCCGAGCCGTTGATGAAGCGCAGGCGCAGCTTCTCGCCGGGCCGGAATACGCCGGTCCAGTTCCTGTCCGGCGCCTGGCCATTCATCAAAAAGGTGTAAGTGGCGCCACTGACGTCGGCGAGATCGGTGGGGTTCATCTTCATCTCGGCCCACATCTTTCGATCCGCGACCGTCTCGCCCCAACCTTTTTCGCCGACGTCGTGGATGAAGTCACCCACGGTGAGTTTGTTGTAGTTGTAGTAATCGGACTGTTTTTTCAGCGTCTTCATCAGGCCGGCCGCGTCTTCGTCGGACCAGTCGGTCAGCATCACCACGTAATCGCGGTCGTACTGGAAAGGCTCCGGTTCTTTGGCGTCGATCACCAGCGGGCCGTAAACACCGGACTGTTCCTGAAGGCCCGAATGGCTGTGGTACCAGTAAGTACCGTTTTGCCGGACCTTGAATTGATAGACGTACATTCCACCGGGCTCGATCCCGTGGAAGCTCAATCCCGGCACGCCGTCCATGTTCGCCGGCAGCAAAATGCCGTGCCAATGGATGGAGGTGTCGTCCTTGAGCTGGTTCCTCACCCGCAGTGTGACGGTGTCACCTTCACGCCAGCGCAGCAGGGGGCCGGGGATGCCGCCGTTGATGGTCATGGCGGTGCGTGGGCTGCCGGTGATATTAACCGGGGTTTCGCCGATCAACAGGTCGAAATCGTTGCCCGCCAGGACCTGAGGTTCACCGGGGCTGGAGACGGCCCAGACTGGCGCACGCCATAAGCCTAGGCCGCCGAGCAAGCCGCCGGCGGCCAGGCCCTTCACGAAAGTGCGTCTTGAGGTGTTGGAATGCATGCCGTTGTTCCCGGACCGTCAACGTGGAGTTGACGGCGAGACTAACGAGGGCTGCCTTTCAGAAGACTGAGGAGGGGATTACAGTTTTGACAGGTTCACGCGGTGTTTACTTGCGGAGGGTGGATTTTGACGCCGACGCGACCGTGCCACTGCCGCAGTTGATATACGAAGAGGTTTTCAACCAGCGCTGATCCGGATAGTAAGAGAACAACAGCTGCCCATCTTTCATCGAATCAATCAGCCGATGCGCAATCGCCGGCCTGACTGCCGGGCAGCCGAGGCTTCGGCCAATCCGGCCATTGACCCGGGCCAGCATTGGATTCACATAGGGCGCGCCGTGAATCACGATCGCCCGGTCAAAGGCGTTGTCGTTGAAACCGGGTTCCAGGCCTTCCATGCGCAACGAGTAACCGTTTTGCCCGACATAACTTGACTGTGTCCGGTACAAGCCGAGACTGGTGGCGAAGCTTTCGTTTTGATTGGAGAAGTTGACGGCCATGTTCTCGCCGCTGTTTCGACCGTGGGCCACCAGTTCATGGAACAGCAGCTTGCGTTTTTTAAGGTCAAACACCCATAACCGTTGTTCGGTGGAGGGCAGGGAATAGTCGATGATCGCAAGCCTTTGGACAGGGGCTGCGCCTTGAGCGATGCTGCATTGTGAAGCGCGGACGGCCAGGTTAATGACTTTTGCGTCGGCACCCGGCGCTGCTTTGACGAGGGCGGCGGCCAGCGAATCGGCGTAGGCTGATGGTACGGACATTGCAGTCAGTAGCAGGGCCGCCAATGGAAGGCCAAAACGTAGTAGCGCCATATAGATGTCTCATCATGTTAAGTTCGAGTCTAGCAGTGCGTGGGAAGCTAGCGAGTGAATGCGGGAGATTAAGGATTATCCATGGTGCAATTAACAAGGTTATTCGTCATAAGCCGCGTATTTTTTATGGGCTTTCTGATCAGCGGTGCAGCAGTCGCCGAAACTTCGCCGATTGAGTCGGTAACTGAACCGAACACCGTGATGGACGCCGCAGCGGACGACAACGTCGCTCAAACGATTCAGGCGTCGCTTGCGCCATTGAAAACCGCATTCCCGCCCTTGCTCACTTCAAAGCGCTATCGGCGGCTGGATGTCAGTCGTCTGGTCATGGATTTTTATACCCATCGTGCCTATCGCGCGGCGTGGACCAACGACAGCGATGTCGCACAGTTGATCAAAAGTTTGAACAACCTCCAGGCCGACGGTTTGAACCCGGCGGATTTTCATGTGGATGAAATTGTCCGGACTCAACCCTCGGTGCAAACCCTGACTGCCTCGACTGAGCAGCGCGCAGCGTTTGATATCGCCACCACCCACACTTTTATTACCGCGCTGCTGCAATTACGGCGCGGCAAGGTCGACCCTTCACGGCTGGACAATCACTGGAATTTTGATTCGAACGGCGTCGATCCCCGTAACGACATTAACGCCTTCTTCGCTGCGCTCGATAATCACGACGTGGCGAGTGCTTTCGCCCAGGCACCGCCACAAGAGGCGGTGTACGTCAGTTTGCGTCAGGCGTTGGCGCAACTGCGCGGTATTCGGGATCGGGGTGGCTGGCCGAAAGTGGTGGTGGACCATTCGCTCAAACCCGGCATGGACGAGCCTGCTGTCGCACAGTTGCGCGCGAGGATGGTCGCGGCAGGTTTTCTCGACCCACGATTGATCCGCGGTACGAAGTACGACGGCGCCGTCACCGCGGCGGTGAAGAAGTATCAGACCGAACAGTACCTTGGCGCGGATGGTATGGCGGGGGCGACCACCCTGGCGGCATTGAATGTGCCGGTTGAGGCGCGCATCGACCAGGTGCGGGTGAACATGGAGCGGGCGCGCTGGCTGCTTTATAAACTGCAGGGCACGTTCGTTATCGTCGATATCGCCGGCTACAAGGTGGCGATGTACCGCGATGGCCGACCGATCTGGCGATCCCGGGTGCAGGTGGGTAAAACGGCGCGCAATACCCCGATTTTTCAGGCGCAGATTACCTACATCACCTTTAACCCGACCTGGACGGTACCGCCGACGATCCTCAAGGAAGACGTGATACCAAAAATTCAGGCCAATCCAGGTTACCTGGCCAGCAACCGGATACGCGTACTGGATCGAGCAGGCAATGTGCTCGATCCGTCGACCGTTGACTGGAGCAATGCACGCGGACTGACCCTGCGTCAGGATGCCGGGCCTGATAGCTCGCTGGGCCAGGTCGTGATCCGCTTCCCCAACGACTATGCGATTTACCTCCACGACACGCCGCATCGCGAGTTGTTTGCCAAGACTGTCCGCGCAACCAGCTCGGGCTGCATTCGGGTCGAAAACCCGCTGCAACTGGTGGAGCTGCTGTTCAACGACCCGGTGAAATGGAACAGCGCCGGCATTCAAAAACAATTGGCCAACGGCAAGACCGAGAACATCCGGCTTCCCGTGAAAGTGCCGGTGTTGCTGGCGTACTGGACGGTGGACCTGGAGAGTGACGGGCGAGTGGCGTTCAAGCCTGATGTGTATGGTTATGACGCGCCGGTGTTGCAGGCACTGAACCGGCCGGCGCCAGTGCCGGCGCTGGATTTGCGTGCGGCGGCGGGTTCGGTGGTGGCGTCGGGGCCGGGTGTGCAATAAGAAGAGGGATGTTAGGCTTGGACCCCTTATGTCGCGCGGGTCTAGAGTTCCAGGCCGTCTTGCACTGCCGTCAGCAAGATGTGTTCTGTTAATGCCACCGCATCGGCTTGTTCACCGGACTGCTCAATCGTCTGCAGCCACCAATGCGTCTCGCCGTGCTCATCCACTGTGCGCAACAGGGCGAGTTCTTTACCTTTGGAGTGAATCTCGATGCGCCCCTCGCCATCCGTGGTGAAGCGGGCGACCGGGTCGAACGTCAGGGTGTGGCGATTACCTTCGATTACCAGTTGGTCGATGGCATAGTCGAACGTTTCCCCGTCCTGACGGCTCTCGATGACATGAGTGGGGTTACGCCGCAGGACCAAACCCACCTCGGTCAGCGGATGCAACCAAACCTCGATCTGGCGATACAGGTCATAAACCTGGCTCGGCCAGCTGTCGATCGCCTGATCGGCACGGGTAGACCCGGTTTGTTTCAACTTCGTGGCGAGCTCGTCTGCCTTACTCATTTCGATTCCTTGTCATGATGTAAGAGTAATCGTAGCTCCTCCAGCGCCATCCGGGTCTTGCCTTGGGTCATGCCAGCCATACAAGCGTGACAATTCTTTTCAGGCCGACAGGACCGTCAATTCTCCCCGCAAAAACTCCACCAGCCCGCGTTGCAACCTGGGCGATGCCCAAAGTGCTCGTGCACAATTGGACAGTGCGATGCGGCGTCTGTCCAAAGGACAATTGCCCCTCACCACGGCGTAGACTAAGCTCACAAAAAATAAGGGTTTTGGGCCTTCGCCCACGCCTTACCCTTACAGGACGAGCTTTGCCTATTCCCCTTCACGACCCGCATCACGCCCCCGGCGGCGCGTTGAAACGGTTACCGCTGCTGACAGCTTCGGTGCTGTTCATCGCGACGGTGTGCCTGTGCCTCTGTGCTTTGTTGTACCTGCAACTGGAGCAGTCGCGCCGCCACGATCTGGACGAGGCGCAAGTGGCGTCGTCGAACCTGACCCGGGCCATGGCGCAGCAGGCTGAAGACACCTTCATGAAAGCCGACCTGGTGCTGACCAGCCTGGTGGACTGGATTCAAACCGACGGTTATGGCACTGCACAACGGGCGCGTTTGCAGAAAACCTTTGCCCGCAGGGTGCTGACGCTGGACCAGTTGCACGGGATTTTCCTGTTCGACAAGCAGGGGCAGTGGGTGGTGACGTCGTTCGAGGATCTGCCCCGGGGCGCGGGGGTTGCCGATCGTGAATACTTCAAGTTTCACCAGCAAAACGTGTCGTCGGTCGTGCACATCGGACCGGCCATCCGCAGTCGGCAGAATGGCGAGTGGATCATTCCAGTGTCCAAGCGCGTCAATGACAAGAGCGGCAAGTTTCAGGGCGTATTGCTGGCCGGCATCAAGATGGCGTACTTCGATCAATTCTTCAAAAGCTTCAGCATCGATGACAAGGGTTCGATGTTTTTGGCCCTGACCGACGGAACACTGTTGGCGCGACGGCCGTTTGTGGAGTCGCTGATCAACACGTCATTGGCCAAGGGCGACATCTTTCAGACGCTGCTGCCGAACGCACCGGCCGGCAACGCGATGATCAGTTCGATCGTGGACGGCATCGTCCGTCTGTACGGCTATCGTCAACTGGAAGGTTATCCGCTGGTGGTTTCCGCAGCGTCCTCACGGGACGCGGTGCTCAAGGGCTGGTACGACACGGCGTTTCAATCCAGCGTCATCGTGGCGCTGGTGATCCTGGGGGTTGGGCTGTTTGGCTGGGTGTTCATCCATCAGGTGCGCGACGGTGAGCGGATCGAGGCTGATTTACGCAAGGCGCAAGAAGCGCTGGAGCTGATTGCCACTCACGATAGCCTGACCGGCCTGGCCAATCGTCGGTTGTTTGAAAGGGCACTGGACATCGAGTTCGCGCGCGGGGCCCGGCAGTTGAGTTCATTGGGCCTGGTCATGCTCGATATCGATTTCTTCAAACGCTACAACGACACCTACGGCCATGTCGCCGGCGACCATTGCCTGGCCGAGGTGGCGCGAGCGTTGAAGAGTTGCTGCCATCGCAAGGCCGATCTGGCGGTGCGTTATGGCGGTGAAGAGTTCGCCGTGTTGCTGCCCAACACCGATATCCATGGCGCGTTGGCGATTGCCGAGCAAATCCGCCGCAGCGTCATGGACAAGAACATCACCCACAGTGGTTCGCCCACGGGCTATGTGACGGTCAGTCTGGGCTGTTACGCATTTATACCGACCGGGCGCGACAGCATTGAGGTGTTCATCGAACGCGCCGATGCCGCGTTGTATCAGGCCAAGCATTCGGGGCGTAACCGGTCCTGCGTGTTGTCGTTGGAAGGGGGCTTGGAGGCGCTGCTGCGCTCGGATCGTTGAGTCGCCCGCCTTGTTGTTTCAGTCTTGCAACACCCCGACAACCGGCCGTCCGCCTGTCAATTCTGGCTGAATCGATCGTCTAGAGTTCCGTAAGCCCTGCCGAACCCGGCAGCGCTCCCCAACGCACGGACGATCGCCTAAATGTTGATTACTCAAGCATTGACAGCCGTTGCTCTAACCCTCGCGGCGGCTGCCGTTTTCCCACTGGCCAGCCAGGCTCAACCGAAAGTCACACCCGAAGAAGCGCACGCCATTGGCGTCGACGCCTACCTGTATTTTTATCCGCTGCTGACCATGGACATCACCCGCAAACAGTTCACCAATATCGAACCCGGCAAAGCGTTTGGTAAAGGCCCGATGAACATGTTTGTGAGCGTGCCGCAGTACCCGCCCGCGGATTTCAAAGGGGTCGTGCGCTCGAATTTCGATACGTTGTATTCCATCGCCTGGCTCGACTTGACCAAGGAGCCATTGGTGATTTCCGCGCCGGACACGGCGGGGCGTTTTTATCTGTTGCCGATGCTCGACATGTGGAGCGACGTATTTGCCTCGCCCGGTTGGCGCACGACCGGCACGCAGGCCAGGCAGTTTCTGGTAACCCCGCCGGGCTGGACCGGAACGGTTCCGGCCGGATTGAGCCATTTGCCGGCGCCGACGCCTTTCGTCTGGATCATCGGTCGTACCAAGACCGACGGCGAAGCGGACTACGCGGCGGTGCACAGCATTCAGGCGGGCTACACGGTGACGCCGTTGTCGCAGCTGGGTAAAAAAGTGGAACCGGTCACGGTAAAAATCGACCCGGCGGTGGACATGAAAACCCCGCCGAAGATTCAGGTCGATACGATGTCGGCAGCACAATATTTTGCCTACGCAGCCGAGCTGCTCAAATTGCATCCGCCACATCTCACCGACCAGCCGATCCTGGCGCAGATGCAACGCATCGGCATTGAAGTGGGCAAATCGTTCAGCTTTGAGGCGCTGGACCCGGCCGTGAAAGCTGCGCTGCAGACGGTGCCTGATGAAGCGCAGACGCTGATGAAGTGGAAAGTGGCAACCCTTGCTCGGGTGGTCAATGGCTGGTCGATGAACACCGACACCATGGGCGTCTATGGCAACTACTACCTTAAGCGCGCGATCGTGGCACAGGTCGGGTTGGGGGCGAACTTGCCCGAGGACGCGATTTATCCGCTGAACCTGGGCGATGACCAGGGCAAGCCGCTCGACGGGGCCAACAAGTACGTGCTGCATTTCGATAAAGATCAAGTGCCACCGGTGAACGCCTTCTGGTCGATCACCTTGTACGATCCGGAAGGGTTTCAGGTGGGCAATTCACTCAACCGTTTTGCGGTCAGTAGCTGGATGCCGTTCAAGACCAATGCCAATGGCTCTCTGGATATCTACTTCCAGAACGAAAGCCCCGGCAAGGACCTGGAGGCCAATTGGCTGCCCGCTCCCAAAGGCGCGTTCAACTTGACCATGCGCTTGTACGGCCCGAAACCCGAGGCGTTGAACGGCAAGTGGAACCCTCCCGCAGTCAAGCGCATGTAATGGACGGGTAATGAAAGCGGGCCATGAATCGCTTCATGGCCTGCTTTTATTCGTTCAGCTGCCCGTTCCACCCCCGGCACCTCCGGTTCCGCCTCCCGCCGCCCCGGTTCCGCCACCTGCTCCGGAGCCCGAACCACTGGCGCCGCCATTAGTCCCGGTGCCGGTGCCGCCGCCCGAGTCCGTGTTACTTCCGGCCGGCGGCGTGCCGGGAGTGTGGTCGGTTGACGTGTTCGAGCCGCTGCTGGTCCCGGACTGGGAGCCGGTCGAGCGGGTGCCTTCGTTGGACGCTGCAAACGTGGCTGCCGAGGCGACGCCTAACAAGCCAGCGAGTAACAGTGACGTGAATTTTTTGGTCATCATGGTTCGTCTCCAAAAACTGAGTCGTTACCTGATGTTGGTGCGAAGGGCGGGGTGGTTGGTGCCGGTTGGATGACGAGTGGCAGTGCTTAACACCCTGGTTGGGAGTGAATCATTGTAGGAGTGAGCCTGCTCGCGATAGCGTCCTTTCATCCGACTCAGCTCTGACAGACCTGATGCCATCGCGAGCAGGCTCAGTCCTACAGTGTTTTGAGGTGTTATCGAGGGACGTATTCCGCCAGTTTCTTCTCGAGATTAAGCCGCACCGCCCCCTGGTTGTTTTCGCCGGTGGTGAATTGCACCCGCACACAGTCCAGCACCTCGAATGCATGGCACGGCATCAGGTACAAGGGGAGCCGTCGTCGATTGGCAAGTGCGCTACTGAGACCTTTAATCGCCTGCTGCGCGGGTCATGGCAACTGTCGCCACGCAATCGGGTCACAACCGGATACCGCCAATCCGTTGCGAGCCTCGGACCATGAAAAACCTGAAAATCGCTACCTTCAATGTCAACGGCCTGCGCGCACGCCTGCCCAACTTGTTGGCGTGGCTGGAACGGGAAAAACCGGACATCGCGTGTCTGCAGGAGCTCAAGTCGGTCGACTCGGCGTTTCCGGTTGCCGAGCTTGAAGCGGTCGGCTATGGCGCCCTCTGGCAGGGGCAGGCGTCGTGGAACGGGGTGGCGATTCTGGCGCGGGATGCGCAACCGCTGGAAAGTCGACGCGGTTTGCCGGGTGACGACACGGACACCCACAGTCGCTATCTGGAAGCGGCAGTGCACGGCGTGCTGGTGGGGTGTCTGTATCTGCCCAATGGCAACCCGCAGCCGGGGCCGAAATTCGATTACAAACTGGCGTGGTTCGAGCGGCTGATCGCCTATGCCAAGGATCTGCAGAGCAGCGAGCACCCCGTGGTGCTGGCCGGCGACTACAACGTGGTGCCCACCGATCTGGACATCTACAACACACGCTCCTGGCTCAAGGATGCGTTGCTGCAACCACAAAGCCGCGCGTGTTATCAACGCTTGCTGGATCAGGGCTGGACTGATTCTTTGCGTCATTTGTATCCCAAGGATCGGCTTTACACTTTCTGGGATTATTTCCGCCAACACTGGCAGACCAATTCCGGGCTGCGTATCGATCACCTGTTGCTGAACCCGGCGCTGAGTCCTTATCTGCAAGAGGCGGGTGTCGATGCCTGGGTGCGCAATGAGCCGCATGCCAGTGATCACGCGCCGACGTGGATTCGTGTGAGTTCGCGCAAGCGACATTGATGTTGGCCAGTGGGTTGATTGGCTAAATCAATTGTCAGTGGCACCGCGTTATCCCTTATACATGGCGGCCATCGGCGGAGAGATCCGCGGCCCAAGCATAAGGACTGAGCAATGAGCGAGCCACGCCTGACCCACCTTGCGTTGTATCTACAGCGCCTGGGTTTCGACGCCCCACCGGCGCCGACCCTGGAAACCCTGCGTCAGCTGCAACTGCGCCACACCGGTGCCTTCGCGTTCGAAAACCTCACCACGTTGTCGGGCGAGCCGGTGCTGATTGACCTGCCGTCCATCGAGCAGAAAGTCCTGTTCGACGGTCGCGGTGGTTATTGCTATGAACTCAACAACCTGTTTCTGGCCTTGCTCCAGGAACTGGGCTTCGATGCTCGCGGCATTACCGGCCGTGTCGTAATGGGCCAACCCGAAGGCGCGTGGACTGCGCGCACGCACCGCTTGAGCCTGGTTACGCTGGACGGCGTGCGCTACATCACTGACGTCGGCTTCGGCGGCATGGTCCCCACCGCACCCCTGATACTCGATACCGACGCTGAACAACTCACCCCCCATGAACCGTATCGCATTGAACGCCATGAAGACGGCTACACCCTGCGGGCCAACGTCGGCGGCGAGTGGCGGCCGATGTACATTTTCGACCTGCAGCGCCAGGAAGATACCGATTACACCGTCGGCAACTGGTACGTCTCCACCCATCCCGAGTCGTCGTTTGCGCGGCAGTTGATGGTCGCCCGGACCGGAGACGGCTGGCGCCGTACGCTGAATAACGGCAGCTTTGCGATACACCGGGTCGGTCGCGAAAGCGAACGGCGGCAGGTGGCGGATGTGGACGAGTTGGTCGGGGTACTGCAGGACGAGTTCGCGATTCGGGTGCCGGAACACGAGGTATTAAGGACCGTGCTTGAGCGATTGATTCGCCCAAGCTGAGCCCGTGTTTTTTGCGGCCTCAGAGCGGTGTGTTCAAGGCGCCATCACCCGATGAATCTCACTGAGCACCTCGGTTAATTTTTTCTCGAGGTCCTTCAGTTCGCCAGGGGTTATCCCTTCCTTGAAATGCCTGGCATTCCCGACAGCCGTGCGCTGATCGAGCTCAACGGGTGTTTCCCGGCGATTGAGCAGCGCCTGACGCAAGGTGTTATTGATCACCGTCTGATAGCCAAAGCCCTCGCTCTCGGCAAGAGAGCGAGCCGCCTCTATGACGGCATCGTCCAGCATGATGGTGATTCGGGTTTTGCCTTTGCTGCTGGCGATGGCGCCACGCTTGGCATTGCTGAAGTCGTATTCGTCTTTCATTGGTCAATCCTCCATGTACCGGCGACGCTCGTTTTTGGTAGCGATACGCGCGGAAATGATTCGAACGAAATTCGGATCTCGATAGGCAGCGACCAACAGGCGACCTTTTGCATCCATTCCCATGATGATCCACCGCTGTTCATCATGGTGGAGGTCCTGGAACGTAAGGGCCCGCTCGTCATAGAACACCGGCTCCGTTTCTGAAAGGCTGATGCCTTGGTGCTTTAATTTGTTGGCTGCGTTTAAGGCCGAAATGGACACCTGTCCATAATCTGACTGGGGAGTTGTATACAACTCTATAGACATTTGTCCTGAGTCTTGCATACAGTGTGCGCATAACAAAAACCAGGGAACCCCCTAACTATGAAAACGCCCCATGTTTCACACCAACGGCCCGAGGATGAAAACCTTGGGATCGGCGCGAATATGGCTTACGGCCTGCAACATGTTCTGACCATGTACGGCGGCATCGTTGCGGTGCCTTTGATCATTGGTCAGGCGGCCGGGCTTTCGCCGGCGGACATCGGTTTGTTGATTGCTGCTTCATTGTTTGCAGGGGGGCTGGCGACGTTATTGCAGACCCTTGGTTTACCGTTTTTCGGTTGTCAGTTGCCGCTGGTACAGGGCGTGTCGTTCTCTGGCGTCGCGACCATGGTGGCGATTGTCAGCAGTGGCGGGGAGGGCGGGTTTCAGTCGATTCTCGGGGCGGTGATTGCCGCGTCGTTGATTGGCTTGCTGATCACGCCGGTGTTCTCACGCATCACCAAGTTCTTCCCGCCGCTGGTCACGGGCATCGTGATCACCACCATCGGCCTGACGCTGATGCCGGTGGCGGCACGCTGGGCCATGGGCGGCAACAGCCAT
Source organism: Pseudomonas sp. SIMBA_041 (assembly GCF_046535095.1). Lineage (NCBI taxonomy): Bacteria > Pseudomonadati > Pseudomonadota > Gammaproteobacteria > Pseudomonadales > Pseudomonadaceae > Pseudomonas > Pseudomonas sp. SIMBA_041. The sequence continues at coordinate 192,133 of NZ_JAWRXJ010000006.1, read as the reverse complement.
GCGCCGGACTTCGGCAGCATGGCGAACATTGGCCTGGCAGCGGTGACGCTGGTGCTGGTGCTGCTGTTGAGCAAGATTGGCAGCGCGACTATCTCCCGGTTGTCGATTCTGCTAGCGATGGTTATCGGTACAGTCATCGCGGTGTTCCTCGGCATGGCAGACTTCTCGTCTGTCACCCAGGGCCCGATGTTCGGCTTCCCGACGCCGTTCCATTTCGGCACGCCGACCTTCCACTTCGCCGCCATCCTGTCGATGTGCATTGTGGTCATGGTGACACTGGTGGAAACCTCGGCGGACATCCTCGCCGTCGGTGAAATCATCGGCACCAAAGTCGACTCCAAACGCCTGGGCAACGGCCTGCGCGCCGACATGCTGTCGAGCATGATCGCGCCGATCTTCGGTTCGTTCACCCAAAGCGCTTTCGCCCAGAACGTCGGGCTGGTGGCGGTGACCGGAATCAAGAGCCGCTTCGTGGTCGCCACGGGCGGTTTGTTCCTGGTGATCCTCGGTTTGCTGCCCTTCATGGGGCGGGTCATCGCCGCCGTGCCGACGTCGGTCCTTGGCGGCGCCGGTATCGTGCTGTTCGGCACCGTGGCGGCCAGTGGTATCCGTACGCTGTCCAAAGTTGATTACCGCAACAACGTCAACCTGATCATCGTCGCTACCTCCATCGGTTTCGGCATGATTCCGATTGCTGCTCCGAACTTCTACGACCACTTCCCAAGCTGGTTCGCAACGATTTTTCATTCGGGCATCAGCTCGTCGGCGATCATGGCGATTGTGCTGAACCTGACCTTCAACCACCTCACGGCCGGTAACTCGGATCAGCAGTCGGTGTTTGCGGCCGGTACGGAGCGAGTGCTGCGCTATCAGGATCTGGCAGCGCTGCGTGAAGGGGATTACTTCAGTGAAGGCAAGCTGCATGACTGCGACGGGAAAGAAATCCCGGTGGTGGAGGCTGACCATGGGCATGGCGAGCCGCGTGCCGCGCATGCGAAAAGCAGTGAGCATGTCTGACAACACTCAAGACATGAAACTATGAATAAGGCGTCCTTCGGGGCGCCTTTTTTATTGCCTGAACTACGCTCTGGCGACGGTGCTGACCAACCAAGCCTGTCGTCAAATGTGAAGTCACTGACGTCAAATGAAAAGCGGTCGACGTGCTCGTGGCGATACTGGTTTCCCTGCGAGTCCCCGTTTACCCATCAAGCCTGGCGGGGGAGAGCGGTCAGTTGCATCTCAGTAAAACAATTATAGAGAGCGCAGAATGAAGTTCAGTTTTATAGACAACAGCCAGCCGAGCCGCCGGCGCGTGCTACGCGATACCTTCGTCCTGGCTTTTGCGGCTTCTCCGTTGGCAAGTCTTGCCAAGGCTGCCGAGCAAACCGGGCCAGCTGACGAAGCCGCCGAAGAAGTCACCTTCGCGGCTGGCCCACGGCCGTTGGTGCAATACCCGCAAAAGCGTCCGTTGACCTTGGTAACCACTCGCCCGCCGCACCTTGAGACGCCGTTCCCGGTTTTCAATGAAGGGCCGATCACGCCCAATGACGCCTTTTTCGTGCGTTATCACCTGGCCAATTTCCCTACCAGCATCGATCCGGACACCTTCCGTCTGACGATCAAGGGCTCGGTCAATACGCCGCTGTCCCTTTCCCTGGCGGAGCTGAAAGCCCTCGCCGAGCCGGTAGAAGTGGTCGCCGTCAATCAGTGTTCGGGTAACAGCCGTGGCTTCTCGATGCCGCGCGTGTTCGGTGCTCAATTGGGCAACGGTTCAATGGGCAATGCCCGCTGGGTGGGCGTCCCACTCAAGGCAGTATTGGAAAAGGCCGGTGTGAAAGCCGACGCTCAACAGGTGACCTTCCGTGGGCTCGATAAGCCCGTGCTGCCTAGCACTCCGGAGTTCATCAAGGCGCTGGACATCAGTCACGCCATGGACGGTGAGCCGATGATCGCCTGGTCGATGAACGGCACTGATCTGCCATTCCTCAACGGTTACCCGATACGTCTGGTGGTGCCGGGGTATTTCGGCACGTACTGGGTCAAGCACCTGAGCGAGATCGAAGTCGTCGACCGCACCTACGACGGTTTTTTCATGGCCAAAGGTTACCGCGTACCCGACAACGATTGCTTCTGCATCGCCCCCGGCACTACGGCGGCGCAAACCAAGCCGATTTCCAAACTGCCGGTGCGCAGCTTTATCACCAGCGTCAAACATGGCGATGTGTTGCCGCTGAATAAAAGCGTGGTGCTCAAGGGCATCGCATTCGACGGCGGCGCAGGCGTCAACAAGGTGGAAGTTTCCATCGACGGCGGGAAAAACTGGCGCGAAGCCAAACTGGGTCAGGACCTTGGCCGTTTCTCCTTCCGGGAGTGGACGCTACCGATCACCTTTACCAGCAAGGGCGCCACGCAGTTGATGGTGCGAGCCAGTAACAGTGCGGGCGAGACGCAGCCGCTGCAAGCCGACTGGAACCCGGGGGGCTACCGCCGCCACGTCATAGAAACCAGCCACGTGACTGTCGCCTGAGGGGCCTGCATGAAACTTATGAAACGCATGACCACTTTGCTGTGCGCGGCTCAGGTTGGCTGGATTGGCCTGGCTGGCGCAGCGCCGCTCTCGATCACCTTGCCGCCCGAAACGGCAGTGCTCAAACCCAATGCGCTGCCAGGTTATCAACTGGCCCAACAGAAATGCTCCACCTGCCATTCCGCGGATTACATCAACTTCCAGCCTCCCGGCATGACCCTGGCGCAGTGGACGGGAGAGGCGAGCAAGATGCAGCACGTGTACGGGGCGCCGATCAGTGATCAGGATGTGAGCGTGATCGGCGCTTACCTGGCGGTCACTTACGGCAGTGCTCATGCGAACGATGCCGAGGTGCAGGCAGCCTCGAACCCGCCGGCAAGCCAGCCTCCGGCAGCGCCCGTGGCCAAAGTCGATGCCATGGCATTGCTCCAGGGCAACGCCTGTTTGTCCTGCCACGCCATCGATCACAAGATTGTAGGCCCGGCCTATCACGAGGTGGCAGCCAAGTACGCCAACGATCCGCAGGCTTTGGCCAAGGTCACGTCGAGCATTCAGCACGGCGGTACCGGCAAATGGGGGGACATTCCGATGCCGCCTTTTGCGCAGTTAAGCCCGGATGATCTGCACACCCTGAGCACGTTCATCTTGCAACAGTAAATTCCCTGCCAACGACGCGCGTTACCTGCCATTGGTGATCGCTCTGGGAATGTCGTCCAGGGCGATCACCCGGTCCACTCCACCCAGTTTGATCGCCTCTTTGGGCATGCCAAACACCACGCAGCTGGCTTCATCCTGAGCGTAGGTGCGTGCCCCGGTCGCATGTAATTCCTTCAAGCCACGGGCACCGTCATCGCCCATGCCGGTCATGATGATGCCGGTGGCATTTTTCCCGGCGAACTTGGCCACCGAACGAAACAGCACGTCCACAGACGGGCGATGACGGTTGACCAGTGGGCCATCGACGACCTCGACGTGATAGTAGGCGCCGCTGCGCTTGAGCAGCATGTGCTTGCCGCCGGGGGCGATCAGGGCCAGGCCGGGAATCACTCGGTCGTTGTTCTTCGCTTCGCGCACTTCTATCTGCGACAGCGTGTTCAAGCGCGCAGCAAACGAGGCGGTAAATTTTTCCGGCATGTGCTGCACGATGACGATGCCCGGGCAAACCCGTGGCAGTGCGGTCAGCACCCGTTCCAGTGCCTGGGTGCCACCGGTGGAGGTGCCGATGGCGACAATCCGCTCCGTGGTCTGCGCCATGGCCTGGCCGCTGGAGGGCGGCAGAATGGCGTCGGCATTCAATTTGGCGCCCACCGGCGTATGCGCTGCGGCGTTCCTGACCAGTTGCTTGACGTTGGCCTGGGCGGCGGCCCTGACCGCCGCCACCAGTTCGGCGGAGGATTGTTCCAGAAAACCTTTCAGGCCGGCCTTGGGCTTGGTAATGATTTCCACGGCCCCGGCGGCAAGGGCCTGGAGCGTGGTTTCCGCGCCTCGTTCCGTGAGCGTTGAGCAGATCACCACCGGAGTAGGGCGCTCGGCCATGATTTTTTTCAGGAAGGTGATGCCGTCCATGCGTGGCATTTCCACGTCCAGCACAATCACATCGGGCCACTCTTTGGCCATTTTGTCCATGGCGAAGAGGGGGTCGGAGGCGGCGCCAATCACCTGGATATCCGGCTCGCGCTCCAGCAACGCCAGCACCACCTGCCGTACCACGGCAGAGTCGTCGACCAGCAGAACCTTGATTTTTTTCATAGGCGCTTTTAGCTCTCGTTCAAGTCTTGACGGCGGACCCAGACATGGCCGCTGCTGATATCGAAGATCACGTCACGGTGCCCGTTGCGTCCTAAATCCTCGGCGCTCAGGCGCAAATGGTGACGCGTGACCAACAGGCGCGCGGCGTTGATATTGCTTTGGGCGACGCTGGTTTCCTCGCTGTAGCCGGGGAACATGGTGCCGCCGCCGAACAGCTTGACCTGGTAATCCTCGGGCCGCGTGTGGTGGCGGGCCACCTCCAGCAGAAACAGCGCCATGGCCTCGTCGGCATATTTGCCGTCGAGTGGCCCGCCGGGCTTCTGCCGGTTCGGCAGCATGTAATGACACATGCCCCCGATCATGCGCGCCGGGTGCCACAGGGTAATGGCGACGCAGGAACCCAGCAGGGTGCGGATACGTGTGGCCGCATCGCCGAAATAGAACTCGCCGGGCTGCAGGAAAATCTCGTTGCCGCCGAGGCGCCTGTTCATGGCTTGCGGTAAATCGAGGGTGAGATCAGTTTCAAGGCATCGGTAATGCCGTTCAGGCTTTCCGAATGACTGACGATGAAATAGCCGCCGGGTTTGAGCCGTGGCAGCATGCGCGCGACCACCTTGCGCTTGGTTTCCTGGTCGAAATAGATCATCACGTTGCGCAGGAAAATCACCTCGAATTCGCCGATATCCGGCAGTGTTTCGTTGAGGTTGATCGGCATGAAGTGCACCCGGCTGCGCAGGCTTCGCTCGATCAGGAACGTACCCTCCTGGCTACCGGTCCCTTTCAGGCAATGTTTGGCCAACAAGGGGTGCGCAATGTGGCTGGCGCGCTCGATCGGGTAGTGTCCTGTGCGGGCCTTGGCCAGCACCTGACTGCTGATGTCGGAACCGATGATTTCCCAAGGGGTGCTGCCCAGGCCATCGGCCAGGGTCATGGCCAGGCTGTAGGGTTCCTCGCCGGAAGAGCTGGCTGCGCTCCACAGACGGAAGGTTTTGCCCGGAGCGGCCTTGGGTAAAACCTGCTGGCGCAGGAAATCGAAATGCTTGGGTTCGCGGAAGAAATAGGTTTCGTTGGTGGTGAGCAAGTCCAGGGCTATCTGCAGTTCCGCAGTGGCCCCATGGCCCATGATCATCTGGAAATAGTCGCCGTAGCTGTTCAGTTGATGGTGCTTCAAACGTTTGGACAAGCGCCCGGCAACCAGTGCTTTTTTCGCGGGGCTCAGGTTGATGCCGGCGGCACGATACAGCCAGCTTTGGAACTGCTTGAACTCGCTATCCTTGAGCGCTTCTGCATTCACGATCAAACATCCTTGCCAGGTCCAGGAACGACGTTGCAATGCACAATCGATCAAGGCCGAGGCGCACCAGGCGCCTCGACCAGAATCGATGATCAGCCGGCCGGGCCGCTAGCCCGACACGGCGTCCGTCAGTGCGCCGACTTCGGATAACCTTGCCATCTCGTCGACCGACAGCACGCGGTCGGCATTGAGGACGATGACGAATTTACCCGCCACCTTGGCCATGCCACTGATGAAGTCGGACCGTATCCGCGCACCGAAGCTGGGTGCCGGTTCGATCTCGCTGGCGGGGATTTCCAGGACCGCCGAGACCGCATCCACCATCAGCCCCACATCCTGAGTGCCGGCGTCCGAGTCGGCCTCGATAATGACGATGCACGAGCGCCGGGTAATATCGGACTTTTGCCGGCCGAACCGCGCCGACAGGTCCACCACCGGCACCACCGCGCCACGCAGGTTGATCACCCCACGAACGAAGGCGGGCATCATCGGTACGCTGGTAATGTTGCCGTACTCGAGGATCTCCTTGATCCCGAGAATGCCGATGGCAAACATCTCGCCGCCCAGGAGGAAAGTCAGGTACTGCGCTTCCTCCTGGTGGAGGGCCTCGGGTCGATTGGTAGTAATCAGAGCACCCATGCTGACCTCCCGTTAAAACCGAGTGAATTCGGCTTCTGCGACGCTGCTGGTCGCGTAGTGAGTGGCCGCCCGGTGGGGCAGGTGCTTGGGAGGTTGTGGCGGTTTTTTGCCCGACAGCGTCCTGTGCGCGACGGCCTTGTGCAGGCTGTCGCTGACATCGGACTCCCGGGCAAAGAAGCTCATCGCCTGTTGCAGTTGTTCGGCCTGGCTGCTCATCTCCTCGGCGGTGGCGGCCAGTTCCTCACTGCTGGAGGCATTCTGCTGGGTGATCTGGTTCAGTTGGTTCATGGCCGTGTTGATCTGCGCCACCCCGGAAGATTGTTCTTCCGACGCTGCGCTGATCTCCTGCACCAGGTCTGAGGTCTTGTTGATCGAGGGCAGCATTTCGTTGAGCAATTTGCCGGCCTTCTCGGCCATCTCCACGCTACTGGAGGACAACTGGCCGATCTCCTGGGCCGCCACCTGGCTGCGCTCGGCGAGTTTGCGCACCTCGGCGGCGACGACGGCAAAGCCCTTGCCATGCTCGCCCGCCCGCGCGGCCTCGATGGCGGCGTTAAGCGCCAACAGGTTGGTCTGGTAGGCAATGTCGTCGATGATGCCGATGCGCTGGGCGATCTGTTTCATCGCGGCGACTGTCTGCTGTACCGATTCGCCACCCTCGGTGGCTTCCTTGGAGGCCTTGCTGGCCATGCCGTCGGTGACCTTGGCGTTTTCGGTGTTCTGATTGATGCTCGCGCTCATCTGCTCGATCGACGCGCTGGTTTCCTCGACGCTGGCCGCTTGTTCGCTGGTGGCCTGACTCATGGACTGGGCGGTGGCACTGACCTGTTCGGAGGCGGTAACCAACGCGTCCGCCGCGGCACTGACATCCTCGATAATCGTGGTCAGCTTCTCCGCCGTGGAATTTGCATCGTCTTTGACCTGAGTGAAGATCCCGGTCGACTCTCGCGTGATGCGCTGTCCGAGGTCGCCATTGGCAAGCCCGCTGAAGACACGACTGACATCCTCGATGACGTTCGAGAGTGCGTCACAGCTGGCATTCGCATCGTCTTTGACCTGGCCAAAGACACCCGAATAGTCGCGGGTGATGCGTTGTCCCAGGTCGCCCTTCGACATGGCGCCAAACAGGCGTCCCACGTCCGCGAAAATAACCCCGGTGGTTTCCATCAGCGAGTTGACGCCGGCGCATAGCACCTGGATCGGGCCGCTCTTACCTTCAAGGGGAATGCGTTGGCTCAGATCGCCATCCTTCGCCGCTGAAGTCACGTGCTGCGCTTGCTCTACCGCTTGCACCAGCATGTTGTTGGCATTGACCTGCGCCGTCACGTCGGTGGCATATTTGACGACTTTGAAGGGCTGGCCGTTCATGTCCATGATCGGGTTGTAGGAGGCTTGAATCCAGATCTCCTTGCCGCCTTTGCCAATGCGCTTGTACTCGCCAGCATCGAATTCACCACGCCCCAGCTTGTCCCAGAACACACGGTATTCTGGAGAGGCGCGGTAGACCGGGTCGGCAAACATGCTGTGATGTTGCCCCTTGATCTCGGCGAGGGTGTAGCCCAGCGTGTTCAGGAAGTTGTCGTTGGCGTGCAGAATCTTGCCGTCGAGCGAGAACTCGATCACCGCTTGTGCCTTGTTGATGGCGCTGAGCTGGCCGGCGAAATCGGCTGCCTGCAACTTGCTCTGGGTGATGTCAGTCGCATACTTGACGACTTTGAAGGGCTTGCCGTTCATGTCCATGATCGGGTTGTAAGAGGCTTGTATCCAGATTTCCCTGCCGCCCTTACCGATGCGTTTGTACTCACCGGCATCGAACTCACCGCGTCCGAGTTTTTCCCAGAACAGACGATATTCAGTCGAGGCGCGGTAGACGGGGTCGGCAAACATGCTGTGATGTTGCCCCTTGATCTCGGCGAGGGTGTAGCCCAACGTGTTCAGGAAGTTGTCGTTGGCGTGCAGAATCTTGCCGTCGAGCGAGAACTCGATCACCGCTTGCGCCTTGCCGATGGCGCTGAGCTGGCCGGCGAAATCGGCTGCCTGCAACTTGCTCTGGGTAATGTCAGTCGCGTACTTGACGACTTTGAAGGGCTTACCGTCCATGTCCATGATCGGGTTGTAGGAGGCTTGTATCCAGATTTCCTTGCCGCCTTTACCGATGCGTTTGTACTCGCCGGCATCGAATTCACCGCGCCCCAGTTTGTCCCAGAACAGGCGATATTCAGGGGACGCGCTGTAGGCCGGATCGGCAAACATGCTGTGATGTTGGCCCTTGATCTCGGCCAGGGTGTAGCCGACTGTGTTCAAGAAGTTGTCGTTGGCGTGCAAGATCCTGCCATCGAGTGAAAACTCAATGACGGCCTGTGCCTTGTTGATAGCGTCGATTTGCCCTTTTAAATCCGATAACAGCGCTTGCTCTTTAAGGCGATCTTCCTGGTTATAACTGAACCGATTAATTAAACGGGTGATCATTGATTGATTAGCCTGATTCATGACAACTCCCAATGAAGTTCAATTTTTTATTCGGTGGCCTGTTGCATCGCTTCAGATGTTATTGAGCAGGTCAGTCATGCGCCCCTTGTTCGACACGCGTCAGTTCCCCTTGAATCAGCGCTTTGCGCGTTCATCAACCGTGTTTTTCACGTCAGTTTCAGGCTTCAGCCAACGCCGGTTGCAGGTGGTTGTGTGCCTGCTGTTGGGTGACCTGTTGCAGCAAATTCGGTACATCGAGAATCAATGCCACCTCACCGTTGCCCAGAATGGTCGAGCCGCCGATGCCGCGCAGGGCGCTGAACAGCTTGCCCAGCGGTTTGATCACGGTCTGGAATTCACCTTGCAGTTCGTCCACCACCAAACCGGCTTTCTGTTCGCCGCAACGCACCACCACCACGTTCTCGCGTCGGCCCGGGCTGCCTTCGGCGTTGAACTGTTCACGCAGGTACACCAGCGGCAGCACTTCCCCCCGCAAGTTCAGGTAGCTGCGCTCGCGGGTGGCTTGGCGATCTTCTTCGGTCAACTCAAGGCACTCTTGCACCATGTCCAGAGGCACCACGTAAGTGGCCTGACCGACGCCCACCAGAAAGCCATCGATGATCGCCAGTGTCAGCGGCAGGCGGATGCGCACCCGGGTGCCCCGACCCGCCTGGCTGTCGAGGTCGACGCTGCCGCGCAGGGCAGTGATGTTGCGCTTGACCACGTCCATGCCGACGCCTCGGCCGGAGAGGTTGGTGACGGTCGCCGCGGTAGAGAAACCCGGCTCGAAAATCAGGTTGTAGATGTCCTGATCGGACGGTGTGGCGGTGGCGGAGAGCAGGCCGCGCTCGCGGGCCTTGTACAGGATGCGTTCGCGATCGAGTCCGGCGCCGTCATCGACGATCTCGATGACGATGCTGCCGGAGTCGTGGTAGGCGTTGAGGCTCAGCGTACCCGTTAGCGATTTACCCGCCGCCTGGCGAACCTCGGGCGATTCAATGCCGTGATCCATGGCGTTGCGCAGCAAGTGCATCAACGGATCGCCGATCTTTTCCACCACGGTCTTGTCCAGTTCGGTGTCGGCGCCGCTGATCTGCAGATCGATGTCCTTGCCCAGTTCGAGGCTGACATCGCGCACCACTCGCTGAAAGCGGTTAAATGTGTCGCCGATCGGCACCATGCGCAGGCGCAGGGCGCTGTCGCGGATTTCCTCGACCAGGCCTGAGACCCGGGAACTGGCTTCCTGCAGCGCATCGTTGTGGCTGCGCTGAGCCAGCAAGTTGGCGCCGGCTCCCGCAATGACCAACTCGCCGACCAGATTGATCAGCTCATCCAGCTTGTCCGCATCCACGCGAACGTAGCGGTTCTCTTTGCTCTTGCTCTCCTGGATCTGGCTTTGCTTGTTCAGGGCGGCCTGCACCAGTGCGGGCGTCACCGAGCGCTGCTCGACGAGGATTTCGCCCAGGGGGACAGCCGGGTTGTTGGATTCAACAGGGGCGCGTTGTGCGTGCAGGGCTTTTTCCAGTTCTTGCGGGGTCAGGGCGCCGCTGCTGACCAGCAGCTCACCCAGACGGGCCGCATCTTCCGGCAGCCGATCAATCAGCTCGATGTATTCGGCGATCTTGCTGTGCGGCGGGAGGATGTGGATCAGGCAATCGTCGCGCACAAAGTCGAAGGCTTCGGCGATGGCCGCTTTGTCCGCTGTGGACTGGTAGTCAATCTCGAAGCCCAGGTAGCAGGCTTCGGCATCCATGGCATCGGCCTGCGGCATGCCGTCGGCCAGGGTGGTGATGCGGACGATCTCGCCCTGGCTGTTGAGATAGCGCAGGAACGACAGCGGATCCATGCCATTGCGCAGCACGTCCTGGCCAAAGCGCAGCGAGATGTGCCAGAGGTCGGAGGCCACGCTGTCATCCGCGCAAACCTCGGTCAGATAATCGGTATTGAACGGCGCAATTGAGGTGGCGGGTGGCTCCAGCGCCAGCGAGTTGCCCTGGTAAGTGTTCAGGCGTTGGCGCAGGCCGCTTTCCCGAGTCTGTGCCGGGGTATCCAGCTGACCACCTTGGGCGGCAACCACGTTGACCAGCTCCAGCATATGGTCGCCGCATTCCAGCAGAAGGGCGACCAGTTCGCTATTGATACCGACCGCGCCGTCACGCACGCGATCGAGCACGTCTTCGACGATATGGGTGAAGCCAACGACCGGCTCCAGACCGAACAGCCCGGCCGAACCCTTGATGGTGTGCGCGGCACGAAAGATGGCGCCCAGGGTGTCGCTGTCGCCCGGTTCGCTCTCCAGTCGCAGCAACGACTCTTCCATATCCTGCAGCAGTTCGCGGGCTTCGGCGATGAAGGTTTGCAGGGCTTGATCGAGATTTATACTCACGCTGAATTCCTTTTACGCTGAGGTCAGCTAGCGGCCGAGTTGGAAATAACCAGAGGATCGCCAAAGAACGCAGCGAGGTTGCACAGGTCGAAGACTTCCAATACCGCGCGGCTGTGCCCAACCAGGCGCAAGGTCGTGCCGACGCGCGTGGCTTCGCGTTTGGCCAACAACAGTTGCTGCATGCCGGCGCCGTCCATCTCGCTGACCAGGGACAGGTCGATTTCCAGCTCGCCGGGCTCGGCCAGGTGGGGCAATAGCTGTGCCTTGAACTCGGCCGCGGTATAGATGTTCATCTCGCCTTCGATATGCAACTGGCACAGGCCGTTGGTTGTGGCTACGCGGATGTTCATGCTCGCCTCCGGATTCGGTCGATCAAGGCAGGATCAGTTTGGCGACGGCGGCCAGCATTTGTGCCGGCTGGAAGGGTTTGACCACCCAGGCCCTGGCCCCGGCAGCCTGGCCTTCCTGTTTCTTCGCTTCCTGGGATTCGGTGGTCAGCATGATGATCGGGGTGAATTTGTAATTGGCCAGCTTCTTAACCTCCTTGACCAGCGTGATGCCATCCATGTTGGGCATGTTCACATCGCTGATCATCAGGTGGATTTTCTGTCCGTTCAGCTTGGTCAGCGCATCCTTGCCATCGCTGGCCTCGATCACGTCGTAGCCAGCCCCCTTCAAGGCAATGCTGACCACCTGGCGTACGCTGCTGGAATCGTCGACGACCATTACGGTTTTAGCCATGCTGCTCTCCTGCTAGAAGAAAGTGATTTCCTGTTCCTTGGCGGCGCTGGAACTGTGTCCGTGATGGATTTGCCGTTGCTCATCGGTGGCGTAGGTCAGCTCCATGCTCGCCAACCAGGCTCGGGCATCGATCTGTTCCAGCTGATCCGGATTGCGCTGGCCGTTCTGCAGGTGCTGGTGCAAGGCCTGCATGTTGTCGCGAACATGGGAGAGGATCTGGCTGACGCGATCCTGGAATTGCAGGCCGATCAGGACCTCGCTGATTTCGTCACGGATGCCGACGCTCTCTTGCTGGAGTAACTCGGTAGAACCCGACAGGCGCTGGGTAATGCTGTGAAAACGGTCCAGCACATGTTGAATGCTGGCTTCGGAGGCGGAGACCGAGTGCTGGTCATTCGCTGCAGTGTCGTCGGCGACTTCGACCAGGCGGGTGATGGCGCTGTTGATGATGCCGACGGTGGCCGACATTTTTTTTCCGGTGTCGCTGGAGAGGCTCGACAAGCTGCGCACGGCATCGGCCACTACGGCGAAACCACGCCCGGCTTCACCTGCTCGTGCAGCTTCAATTGCGGCGTTCAGTGCCAGGAGGTTGGTTTGCGCAGCAATCGCCGCAACCTCTTTAGACATGCTGAGCAGTTCGCCGGTGTAGTCGGTGAGGCTGCGGACTTGTTCCAGCATCTGGTCGCGACTCAGTTGCGTGGCCTTGAGGGAGTTGACCACCTGCGTCAGTTCCGTTTCGCTCTGCGCGAGCACCACCACTGCGCCGCTCTGGGCATCGCCGGCCAGGCCGTCCGCCGCTTGTTGCGAAGTCTGTACGGCTTCTTCCAGCTTGCTGTAGATGCCTGAGAAGCGCTGGCTCAGCGTGACGATGGCCTGCTCGGTCTGGCTGCGGGAGTTCTCGATCTGCTTGGTCCAGATGGGCACCGCTTCCAGGCACACGGCCTCCAGACCGTTGGCTGCGGACGCGGCACTGGCGGCCTGGTGTTGGCTCAGGCTGCGGGCATGAGCCTGGCTCAACGCCTGGTCAAACAGCTTGCGCTGGCTGCGGACAATCCAGACGCTGGCAGCGCCGCCACTGGCGAGCAGGATCAGCGCGGCCGTTATCGGCAGTGCCGCCAACCCGGTCAAAACCAGGAGCGACACAGCGCCGCCCGAGGCAATGAACAGGACGGGCCAAACCAAGGAGGTGAAGTCAGGTCGAACGGAGGAATAATTGCGGTCAAAGTCATAAGAAGACAAGGGCTGGTCCTTATTCAAATCGCTCCATTCGAGCGGCTAAATGTGTCACCGATAGCGAAGTGTCTGTCCCTGTGCTTGCAGCTGAATCGTTTCAAATTCAAAGCCTTAGCCAGCGCTGGCACAGGTCATATTGCTTTGGAACTAATACAAAATGCTGCTGTCTTCGACGATAGCAGTAGGCCACTCTTTTGCAAGGCAGCCACTGCGTCAGCCAATGTTTTATTGCTGTTTTTTTGGTGCGGGCTGCTTATTTTTTGCGTGACTGCGAGGGGTTATTAATTGCGTTGCGGGGAAGGGCTGAGCGGAGGGCGAGTGGGACAACCCAATAAACAGGCACAAAAAAAGGCCAGCTAAGCGCTGACCTTTTTTGTGTATCTAGATGGCTCCACGACCTGGACTCGAACCAGGGACCCAGTGATTAACAGTCACTTGCTCTACCAACTGAGCTATCGCGGAATGGCGCCTATGTTACTGATTCAAAAAGAGAAGTCAAGCGCCTGCTAGCAACTTGGGCGATTCGTCGGGACAGGCGGTGGTTTATCGACCATGAGCGGTTACCAGAATCGTCCCAGAGGTCTACCATGGCTGCCCGGAAGTGGTCACACGCGCTACCGGCCATTCGCCGAAACAGGTATGCGCCATGAATCATTCAATCCTTGCACCTCACACAAACGAGGTGTTCGCATGAGCATCGCTCAGATCAGCTTGCCCAAAGGTGTCGGCCCTCACGCCGAAAAACTGCTCGACGCAATCACGCAGGCCAGCACGGCCGAGGATTTGAACCGTGCCGGTGGCAAGGCCGAGGGTTTTGTTTTGGGCCTGGAAAGTGCCAAGGCGATCAAGAGTCAGATTGCCGAGTCGCTTTATGTCGCCTATGACGACGCCGCCAGCCAGCGTGCTACCGAACTGGCTTAACCGCCTAACGTGAAGGTGCCGAGCATCATTTTGGCGTAGAGCGTCGCGGCGGCCAGTTGTACCAGCCACAAGGCCAGGCCGCCGAGAAACACACCCGCAGCGACTTGCAGTATCAGGTTATTCCCGCGTTTGGCCGGGGTGCGAGGGACGAAGTCGTCCAGCTCATCGCGGTCTGCGCGTAGGTCATCGTTTTTCATGTGGGTTCTCGTAAAAATTCTCGGGTGTACACAAAACCTGTAGGAGCCGGGCTTGCCCGCGATGGCGGTCGATCAGCCAACATTGATGTTAAATGTGATGGCCTCGTCGCGGGCAAGCCCGGCTCCCACAGTGGGATGGTGTGCAGTCTAGAGGGCTTGGCCGTCGGGTTGAGAGTTATCTGCGACAAATAAAAAACGGGAAGCCCATCGGCTTCCCGTTTTTCATATCACCGAACGACTCAGATCACCGCAACGATGGCCTTGGTCACTGCGTCGATGTTGCTCTGGTTCAACGCCGCCACGCAGATGCGGCCGGTGTCCAGGGCGTAGATGCCGAACTCGGTGCGCAGGCGGGTGACTTGCTCAACCGTCAGGCCGGAGTAAGAGAACATGCCACGCTGACGGCCGACGAAGCTGAAGTCGCGCTGCGGGGCGTTTTTCGCCAGGGTGTCGACCATTTGAATGCGCATGCCGCGAATCCGCAGGCGCATTTCAGCCAGTTCTTCTTCCCACTGGGCGCGCAGGACCGGGCTGTTCAATACCGCGGCGACGATGCTTGCACCGTGGGTTGGCGGGTTGGAGTAGTTGGTGCGGATCACGCGTTTGACTTGCGACAGCACGCGCGCGCTTTCTTCTTTCGATTCGCTGACGATCGACAGGGCGCCAACGCGCTCGCCGTACAGCGAGAACGATTTGGAGAACGAGCTGGACACAAAGAAGGTCAGGCCCGATTCAGCGAACAGGCGCACAGCGGCGGCGTCTTCGTCGATGCCGTCGCCAAAGCCCTGGTAAGCCATGTCTAGGAACGGTACGTGGCCTTTGGCTTTAACCACTTCCAGCACGTTGTTCCAGTCCGCCGGGCTCAGGTCCACGCCGGTCGGGTTGTGGCAGCAGGCGTGCAGCACAACGATCGAGCCGGAGGGCAGGGCGTTCAAGTCTTCCAGCAGGCCGACGCGGTTTACGTCGTGGGTCGCGGCGTCGTAATAGCGGTAGTTCTGCACCGGGAAACCAGCGGTTTCGAACAGGGCGCGGTGGTTTTCCCAGCTCGGGTCGCTGATCGCCACGACAGCGTTCGGCAGCAGTTGCTTGAGGAAGTCGGCGCCGATTTTCAGTGCACCGGTACCGCCCACAGCCTGGGTGGTGATGACGCGGCCAGCGGCGATCAGTGGCGAGTCATTGCCGAACAGCAGTTTCTGCACGGCCTGGTCGTAGGCGGCGATACCGTCGATTGGCAAGTAGCCACGGGAAGCGTGTTGAGCGACGCGAATCGTCTCGGCTTCGACAACGGCGCGCAGGAGTGGAATTTTCCCCTCCTCGTTGCAGTAAACACCGACTCCCAGGTTGACCTTGTTGGTACGGGTATCGGCGTTGAATGCTTCGTTGAGGCCCAGGATTGGATCGCGTGGTGCCATTTCGACAGCGGAGAACAGGCTCATTTTTGCGGCGGCTCTGAATGGAGTGTGGAGGGACGTGTGGCGCTCCAGCCGAATGCACTAGAGCGGTGCACAAACGGGGAGCTAGTATAGAGGCCATCAGCGACCGATGGCGACAGACGTTTCGGCTTTTTCGCTAAGTTTTTCCGATTATTTTTCGACCGTTAGTCGATTGCCGTCGTCAAAGGATTCACGGGATGTAGGACGTTTGCCTTGAAAGAGCAGGCAATCGACTCCACATTGAGCACAATCCAGTTTTTTCCTCGGGCGACGTCGGTCGTTTGCGGTCTTTCTCGTTGCTGTCCGGTTTGACCGGTCAGGCGCGACCCCAGGGGTATTGAATGTCTGAATTCCAGCTAGTCACCCGCTTCGAGCCCGCCGGCGATCAGCCGGAAGCCATCCGCCTGATGGTCGAGGGTATCGAAGCCGGGCTGGCGCACCAGACGTTGCTCGGTGTGACCGGTTCCGGCAAGACCTTCAGCATCGCCAACGTGATCGCGCAAGTGCAGCGTCCGACCCTGGTGCTGGCGCCGAACAAGACCCTGGCCGCGCAGTTATACGGCGAGTTCAAGGCGTTCTTCCCGAACAACGCCGTCGAATACTTCGTTTCCTACTACGACTACTACCAGCCCGAAGCCTACGTACCGTCGTCCGACACCTTCATCGAGAAGGATGCCTCGATCAACGACCACATCGAGCAGATGCGCCTGTCCGCGACCAAGGCGTTGCTGGAGCGCAAAGACGCGATCATCGTCACCACCGTGTCGTGCATCTACGGTCTGGGCAGCCCGGAAACCTATTTGAAGATGGTGTTGCACGTGGATCGCGGCGACAAACTCGATCAGCGTGCCTTGCTGCGTCGCCTGGCGGACCTGCAATACACCCGCAACGACATGGATTTCGCCCGTGCAACCTTCCGGGTGCGTGGCGATGTGATCGATATCCACCCGGCGGAATCCGATTTCGAAGCGATCCGCATCGAGCTGTTCGATGACGAAGTGGAAAGCCTGTCCGCCTTCGATCCGCTGACCGGCGAAGTGATTCGCAAACTGCCGCGCTTCACGTTTTATCCGAAAAGCCACTACGTGACGCCACGAGAAACCCTGCTGGGTGCCGTCGAAGGGATCAAGGTCGAGTTGCAGGAGCGTCTGGATTACCTGCGCACCAACAACAAGCTTGTCGAGGCTCAGCGTCTTGAGCAACGTACGCGCTTCGATCTGGAGATGATTCTCGAACTGGGTTATTGCAACGGTATCGAAAACTACTCGCGCTACCTGTCCGGCCGTGAATCGGGCCAGGCGCCACCCACGTTGTTCGACTACCTGCCGGCCGACGCCTTGCTGGTAATCGACGAATCCCACGTCAGCGTGCCGCAGGTCGGCGCCATGTATAAGGGCGACCGTTCGCGTAAAGAGACGCTGGTGGAATACGGTTTCCGTCTGCCGTCGGCGCTGGATAACCGGCCGATGCGTTTCGACGAATTCGAAAGCATCAGCCCGCAGACGATTTTTGTCTCGGCGACGCCCGGCAATTACGAGGCGGAACATGCGGGGCGTGTCGTTGAGCAACTGGTGCGTCCGACGGGGCTGGTCGATCCTCAGATCGAAATCCGTCCGGCGCTGACTCAGGTCGACGACTTGCTCTCGGAAATCGGCAAGCGCGTCGCGCTCGAAGAGCGGGTGCTGGTCACGACCCTGACCAAGCGCATGTCCGAAGACTTGACCGATTACCTGGCCGACCACGGCGTTCGCGTGCGTTACCTGCACTCGGACATCGACACCGTGGAGCGGGTCGAAATCATTCGCGATTTGCGCCTCGGTACGTTCGATGTGCTGGTGGGGATCAACCTGCTGCGTGAAGGCCTGGATATGCCGGAAGTGTCGCTGGTGGCGATTCTCGATGCGGACAAGGAAGGCTTCCTGCGCTCCGAGCGTTCGCTGATCCAGACCATCGGCCGGGCGGCGCGTAACCTCAACGGTCGGGCGATTTTGTATGCAGATCGCATCACCGGCTCCATGGAGCGGGCGATCGGCGAAACCGAGCGTCGTCGCGACAAACAGATCGCCTTCAACCTGGCCAACGGCATCACGCCAAAGGGCGTGTTCAAGGACGTCGCCGACATCATGGAAGGCGCCACTGTGCCGGGCTCGCGCAGCAAGAAGCGCAAAGGCATGGCCAAGGCTGCAGAAGAGAGCGCCAAGTACGAAGCGCAATTGCGCTCGCCGGGTGAGATCGCCAAGCGGATTAAAGCCCTGGAAGAGAAGATGTACGCGTTGGCGCGTGATCTGGAGTTTGAAGCGGCGGCGCAGATGCGCGATGAGATTGGCAAGTTGCGGGAGCGGTTGATCACTGTCTGATATTTGCAGCGCCTGTCATGCCGCCATCGCGATCAAGCTCGGTTCCTGCGGTAGGAGCCGAGCTTGCTCGCGATGCTTGCGCCTCGCTCTCAGTGTGCTTCCCCAGCCTTAATCCCCTCCGGCAATTTCTTGGTCAACAAGATCGCCAGCATGCTCACCCCCAACGCAATCCCGACAAAGTGAAACGCATCGTTGTAGGCCATGATTGACGCCTGCTGATGCGCAATCTCACTGATTTTCCCCAGTGCCGCCGTCTCATTGCCCAGTCGGTCTGCCATCGACGCCAGTCGCTCGGCCACCTGCGGATTGCTCGGCACGATGGCTTCACGCAAATAATCAAAGTAGGTCTTTGTTCGCGCATCCAGCAGGGTGGCGAGGAGGGCGATGCCAATCGCACCGCCGAGGTTGCGCAGGATGTTGAACAGGCTCGACGCCGAACCCGCGTCCTGCGGCAGGATGTATGCGGTGGCGATCAGCGAAATGGTGACCATGATCAGTGGCTGACCGAGCGCGCGGATGATCTGGATCTGATTGAATTGCGGTCCGGCGAAGTCCGGGTTCAGTACCCCCGATGAAAAACTCGCCAGCCCGAACAGTCCAAATCCCAGCGTGCACAGCCATTTCGGCGAAATGTACTTCATCAATTTGGGCACCAGCGGAATCAGAAACAGCTGCGGCACGCCCATCCACATGATCACTTCGCCGATCTGCAGGGCGTTGTAGTTCTGGATCTGCGCCAGGTACAGCGGCAACAGGTAAATCGAGCCATACAACCCGACCCCCATCCCCAGGCTGGAAATACTCGACAGGCCAAAGTTGCGGTTGCGCAGGATGCCGAGGTTGATCAGCGGGTTGGGTTTGGAAAACTGCACAATCACAAAGGTGATCAGGCTGATCAGCGCAATGCTGCCCAGGGTCACGATCAGGTTCGACTCCAGCCAGTCCTTGCGATGGCCTTCCTCCAGAAATACCTGCAAACAACCGAGCCCGACGCCGAGGGTGAGAATGCCCATGTAATCGGTGCTTTTCAGCAATTCCCAGTGCGCTTCCTTCTTCTCCAGGCCGTACATCAGGCCCGCAATCATGATCAGGCCTGGTGGCACGTTGATGTAGAAGATGTATTCCCAACCCCAATTCTCGGTCAGCCAGCCGCCCAGCGTCGGGCCGATCGAGGGCGCGAAGGTGGCAGTCATGGCGAACATGGCCATGCCTTTGGCGCGGTGATGTTCCGGGAGTTTGATCAGCGTCAGGGTGAATGCCAGCGGGATCAGCGCGCCGCCGGTGAAGCCCTGCATGGCGCGAAAGACGATCATGCTTTCCAGGCTCCACGCCATGGAGCACAGCAGCGAGGAGGCGAGGAAACCCAATGACACCCACACCGCCAGTCGCCGCGCCGACAGCAACTGCACCAGCCAGGCGGTCAGCGGAATCATGATGATTTCCGCTACCAGGTACGAGGTGGAAATCCACGAGCCTTCTTCCAGGGTGGCCGACAGGGCGCCCTGAATATCCTTGAGCGACGAGTTGGTGATCTGGATGTCGAGCACGGCCATGAAGGCGCCGAGCATCACGCTCATGACCGCGATCCAGTCCCGTCGGGTCGGTTCGTCGGCCGGGCGGATCAGTTGATCACCGGCCATCGTCAGGGGCGTCTTTGATGTTCACTTTGGCGGTGACTGACATGCCCGGGCGGATCTTGCCGCGCAGCGGATTGTCCGCGTCGAACGTCAGTTTTACCGGAATCCGTTGTACGACTTTGGTGAAGTTGCCCGTGGCATTGTCCGGTGGCAACAGGCTGAACTGCGCGCCCGACGCGGCGAACAGGCTGTCGACGCGGGCCTTGATCGGCGTGTCGCTGTAGGCGTCGAAGGTCAGCTCGGCGCTCTGGCCGGGCTGCATGTGGCCAATCTGGGTTTCCTTGAAGTTGGCCTGAATCCAGATGTCCTGGTCCGGGACGATCGACAGCAAATACGCGCCGGCCTGCACCACTTGGCCCTCGCGGGCGGCGCGCTGGCCAATCAGGCCGCTGATCGGCGCGTGGATTTCGCTGCGGGTCAGGTTCAGTTCGGCTTGCGCCAGGTCGGCCTTGGCGTTGGCGATCTGTGCGTCGAGGCGCTTGATCTCGGCATTCAGGGCGTTGACCTGCTGGCGCTGGCCTTGAGCGTCGGCCTGGGCCTTGGCCACTTGCGAGCGGGCGATGTGGTTGTCGGCGGACAGGGTGGTCACCCGTTCTTCCGAGATGTAGCCGGGTTTGCGCAAGGTCTGGGCGCGGGTCAAATCGATCAGCGAGCGGCCGAGGCTGGCCTGGCTGGATGCCACTTGCGCTTCGCTGGCGGCGATCAGGCTGGATTGCTGGGTCAGTTTGCTTTGCGCTTGCAGGCGTTCGGCCTGACGGGTGGCGAGGGTCGCGTTGGCGCGGTCGACGGCGAGGTCGAAATCGGCGCCTTCGAGCTTGATCAGCAACTGGCCTTTCTCGACGTGCTCGTTGTCGTGCACCAGCACCTGGTCGATGCGCGCGCCCAACTGGCTCGAGACACGGGTGATCTCGCCCTGGACATAGGCGTTGTCGGTGCTTTCATAAAACCGTCCCTTGAAGAACCACTGGGCAAAGAAGCCCCCGGCAATCAGCAGGACAATCAACAGGAAAATAAACAGGCGACGCTTGAGTTGGGCAGGCATGGGGCAGACTGTAGTCGAGAAATTGTAAGGAAAGTTAACAGCTGGTGAATCTGTCATACAGCCGACAAGCGGTAAATGCCATCGGCTGATATTCGGCCATTCACCAGGGTATACGCGCGTTGTAGGCGCAAACTTGGCTTAAATGCCCTGCTCACTGGAGCCGGGCGGGTATCGCCTGTTACCATTCGCCCTTTGTTTTATCTTCATTCGAGACTTGCCATGACCACCGTCCGCACGCGCATCGCGCCATCGCCTACCGGGGACCCCCACGTAGGTACCGCTTACATCGCTTTGTTCAACTACTGCTTTGCCAAGCAGCATGGCGGTGAGTTCATCCTGCGGATCGAAGACACCGACCAATTGCGTTCGACCCGCGAGTCCGAACAGCAGATTTTCGACGCCCTGCGCTGGTTGGGCATCGACTGGAGCGAAGGCCCGGACGTCGGTGGCCCGCACGGTCCATACCGGCAGAGCGAGCGCGGCGATATTTATCAGAAGTATTGCCAGCAACTGGTTGAAATGGGCCATGCCTTCCCGTGCTTCTGCACCGCCGAAGAGCTGGACCAGATGCGCGCCGAGCAAATGGCTCGCGGCGAAACCCCGCGTTACGACGGCCGTGCGCTGTTGCTGTCCAAGGAAGAAGTCGCGCGCCGCCTGGCCGCTGGCGAACCTCACGTGATCCGCATGAAAGTGCCGAGCGAAGGCGTGTGCGTGGTGCCGGACATGCTGCGTGGCGATGTCGAGATCCCGTGGGATCGCATGGACATGCAAGTGCTGATGAAGACCGACGGCTTGCCGACGTACTTCCTGGCCAACGTGGTCGACGACCACCTGATGGGCATCACCCACGTCTTGCGCGGCGAAGAGTGGCTGCCGTCGGCGCCTAAACTGATCCTGCTTTACGAGTACTTCGGCTGGGAACAACCGGAGCTGTGCTACATGCCGCTGCTGCGTAACCCGGACAAGAGCAAGCTGTCCAAGCGCAAGAACCCGACCTCGGTGACGTTCTACGAGCGCATGGGCTTCATGCCGGAAGCGATGCTCAACTACCTGGGGCGCATGGGCTGGTCGATGCCGGACGAGCGCGAGAAGTTCTCGTTGCAGGAAATGGTCGATCACTTCGACCTGAGCCGTGTGTCGCTGGGCGGGCCGATTTTCGACATCGAGAAACTGTCCTGGCTCAACGGCCAGTGGCTGCGTGACCTGCCGGTGGAAGAGTTCGCTGCGCGCCTGCAGACCTGGGCGCTGAACCCTGAGTACATGATGAAGATCGCGCCGCACGTTCAGGGCCGGGTTGAAACTTTCAGCCAGGTGGCTCCGCTGGCCGGGTTCTTCTTTGCCGGTGGCGTGAATCCGGATGCCAAGCTGTTCGAATCCAAGAAGCTTTCGGGCGATCAGGTGCGTCAGTTGATGCAGTTGATCCTGTGGAAGCTGGAAAGCCTGCGTCAGTGGGAGAAGGACAGCATCACTGCGACGATTCAGGCGGTGGTTGAATCGCTGGAGCTGAAGCTGCGTGACGCCATGCCGTTGATGTTTGCCGCGATCACTGGCCAAGCCAGCTCGGTGTCGGTGCTGGATGCGATGGAAATCCTCGGTCCGGACCTGACTCGTTTCCGTTTGCGTCAGGCGATTGACCTGCTGGGCGGCGTGTCGAAGAAAGAAAACAAGGAATGGGAAAAACTCTTGGGCAACATCGCCTGACAGACTCGCTCTTCGGCGTTCACGCGTAATTGATGACGTTCACCTGTAGCAGCTGCCGAAGGCTGCGTCGGGCTGCGGAGCGGCCCTTGAGGGCCGCCACCCAATGGGATGGCGAGCGCTGCGCACTCGAACACAGTCTGCGGCAGCTACTACAGGAGCGGATACACCCCCGGATTTACGGGGGAGGGCGGTAAGTGATTGTTATGTCGGCAAAAAACTTTGAAATATTTTAAAAATAAGTTTGACAGCTTTTCGATCCGCCATTAAGATTCGCCCCGTCCTCAGCGATGAGGGGCTATAGCTCAGCTGGGAGAGCGCTTGCATGGCATGCAAGAGGTCGACGGTTCGATCCCGTCTAGCTCCACCAATTTACACTTCAAGGTCTGGCCACACCGGCCTTGAAGCGATCAACACTCAGCGTTGATCTGTTGTATAGAAGGGTTTGCGTCCCCTTCGTCTAGTGGCCTAGGACACCGCCCTTTCACGGCGGTAACAGGGGTTCGAGTCCCCTAGGGGACGCCAGTTTTACAGAAGCGATGTTGCAAGATGTCGCTCCGCCGCGAGGCGAAAAATCCGGGGCTATAGCTCAGCTGGGAGAGCGCTTGCATGGCATGCAAGAGGTCAACGGTTCGATCCCGTTTAGCTCCACCAATTTTACAGTTCAAGGTCTGGCCACGCAGGCCTTGAATCGATCAGCTCTCAGCACTGATCAGTTGTATAGAAGGTTTTGCGTCCCCTTCGTCTAGTGGCCTAGGACACCGCCCTTTCACGGCGGTAACAGGGGTTCGAGTCCCCTAGGGGACGCCACGATTACCCGCTCTGCGGGATTTTATAAGGGTCATTCAATTATTGAATGGCCCTTTTGTTTGTCTGGCGTTTGGCCAAATCCCCCAATTTCTTTCAAACTGTTCTTCAGACCAGCGGTCACATCCACGACTTGCGAAAAATTATTATGAGAATAATATTCTAGTCGTAATATTCGGAGGCAACGATGAACGATAAAAAAGCTCAAACCCGCGAACGCATCCTCAAGGCTGCCAGCGCAGCGCTGATTCAGCGCGGCCCGGCAGAACCGAGCGTTGGCGAAGTGATGGGCGCAGCCGGCCTGACCGTCGGCGGCTTTTATGCGCACTTCGAAAGCAAGGACGCAATGATGCTCGAAGCGTTCCAGCAGTTGCTCGGTCACCGTCGAGGCATGATCGCCGACATGGATGCCGAGTTGACTGGCGAAGAGCGTCGCGCCTTGGTGGCGGCGTTTTACCTGTCGCGTAAACACCGTGACTCTTCTGAGTCGGCGTGCCCGATTCCGGCTTCGGTCGGCGAATTGGGGCGGCTGCCGGACGCGTTTCGTGTCGCACTGAATGAGCATGTGGAAATGATGGTCGCGCAGTTGGCGGCCAGCCCGGAAGACACCGACAAAGCCCTCGCTGACATGGCGTTGATGGTGGGTGGTTTGGCGCTGGCCCGCGCGCTGGGGCCAGGAGAGTTGTCCGATCGATTGCTGCGCGCCGCCAAGTCGGCGGTGCTGTGACCTGAAGGCATTGGCCTGAGGAGTGAGAGCGATGAGCACGTTGAAGTGGGTTCGTGGCGTTAATGGCACCTTGGGCTGGTTCGCACCACAACTGGTCGCGAGCAGAATGCGACTGGCATTCATGAGCCCGCGAGCACTGCCTCCGCGTGACTGGGAACTGCCGCTGCTGGCGAAGTCCGAACGTATCACGCTGCGCTTTGGGCTCTCGGCGCTGCGCTGGGGCCAAGGCCCTGCCGTGTTGTTGATGCACGGGTGGGAAGGGCGGCCGACGCAGTTCGCCAGCATTATCACTGCGCTCGTCGATGCCGGTTACAGCGTGGTTGCCCTCGACGGTCCGGCCCATGGTCGTTCACCGGGCGAAGAAGCGAACGTCGTGCTGTTTGCCCGGGCCATGCTCGAAGCTGCCGCCGAGTTGCCGCCGCTGCAGGCGGTCATTGGTCATTCGATGGGCGGCGCCAGTGCCATGCTCGCCGTGCAACTGGGTTTGCGTACCGAAACCCTGGTCACCATCGCCGCTCCGGCGCGAATTCTCGGCGTGCTGCGCGGCTTTGCCAAGTACGTGCGACTGCCGCCGAAGGCGCGTTCGGCCTTCATCCGTCAGGTCGAGAAAGACGTCGGCATGCGCGCAGCGGCGCTGGACGTAGCGCACTATCAGCTCGACATGCCAGGCCTGATCGTCCATGCCGAAGATGACCGCTTTGTGTCGGCCAAGGAATCGCAACTGATCCACGAGGCCTGGTTTGACAGTCGCTTGCTGCGTCTCGAAGAAGGCGGTCATCAGCGGGTACTGGCCGATCCCCGGGTCATTGATGGCGTGTTATCACTCCTGGCCGGTCGCAGCCTGCATTCGCGCCAATCGGCGTAAGCATCCGTTACACTGCCCCGGTCGACATTATCTGACCGGGAGTGGGGCATGAGCTGGGATCGGGCAACGCCATTTATCATTGATCTGCAAGTGGGCGCCGAGGACATCGACGGGCTGGGTCACGCCAATAATGCGGTGTACGTGACATGGCTCGAGCGTTGCGCCTGGCGCCACTCGCAGCGTCTGGGCCTTGATCTGGTCGAATATCGGCGACTGGACCGGGCGATGGCGGTGGTGCGGCACGAGATCGATTATCTGGCTGCCGCCTACGAAGATGATGAATTGCAGTTGGCGACCTGGATCGTCGATTGGGATCAGCGCCTGAAAATGACCCGACATTTCCAGTTGAAGCGCCCGCGCGACAACACCACGTTGCTGCGCGCGCAAACCACGTTCGTCTGCATCGAACTGTCGACCGGCAAGCCAAAACGCATGCCGACCGAGTTCATTGAAGGCTACGGCCCGGCGTTATTGTCGCAAGAATTAAATACCACCCAAATCTAATGTAGGAGTGAGCCTGCTCGCGATTCAGGCGGCGCGGTTTACCCGGTACGCCGCGTCATCGTTCATCGCGAGCAGGCTCACTCCTACAAGGAATCTGCGATTCCCCGCGCAATCCAGTAAACTGCCGCACGTTTTTCGTCGAGTGTGTTTTTCATGCAAATTGCTTTGGCGCCCATGGAGGGGTTGGTCGACAACATCCTGCGGGACGTGCTGACCCGTGTGGGCGGTATCGATTGGTGCGTGACCGAGTTTATCCGGATCAACGATCAGTTGCTCACGCCTGCCTACTACCACAAGTTCGGTCCCGAGCTGCTGACCGGTGCCCGCACCGCTTCCGGCGTGCCTCTGCGTGTGCAATTGCTCGGTTCTGATCCCGTGTGCCTGGCGGAAAACGCCGCGCTGGCCTGCGAGTTGGGCTCTGAAGTCATCGACCTGAACTTCGGTTGCCCGGCCAAGACCGTCAACAAGTCTCGCGGTGGCGCGGTATTGCTCAAAGAGCCTGAACTGCTCAACGAAATCGTCGAGCACGTGCGTCGAGCGGTGCCTGCGCACATCCCGGTGACCGCCAAGATGCGCCTCGGTTTCGACAGTCCGGACGGTTCGCTGGTGTGCGCCACAGCCTTGGCTGAAGGCGGCGCAGCACACATCGTGGTGCATGCGCGGACCAAAACCGATGGCTACAAACCGCCAGCGCATTGGGAGTGGATTCCTCGTGTGCAAGAGGTGGTCAAGGTGCCGGTGTTTGCCAATGGCGACATCTGGAGTGTCGAAGACTGGCGTCGTTGCCGCGAGATCAGCGGCGTGGAAGACATCATGCTCGGCCGTGGCCTGGTCTCGCGCCCGGACCTGGCCCGGCAAATCGTGGCAGCGCGTGCCGGTGAAGAAGTGGTCGAGATGACCTGGGCCGAGCTGTTGCCGCTGCTCCAGGACTTCTGGCTGCAAGCCAAGGCGCAGATGACACCCCGCCAATCTCCCGGCCGCCTCAAGCAATGGTTGGCGATGCTGACCCGCAATTATCCGGAAGCAGTGGAGCTGTTTACTGTGTTGCGGCGTGAAACCGAGCTGGATCAGGTTTCCCGTTTGCTGGGTCTGACAGTCGCCGAAGCGGCGTAAAAAAATCTGAAAAAAGTCTCTTGAAATGCAATCAACGGTCCCTATCTAAGGGTTACGCGATGCCGAATTCGGGTCGCGGAGATAAAAAACCTTGCTGATTGTTTTCAGGAGATTTGAATCATGACTACTGCATTTTCCCTGGCCCCACTGTTCCGTTCCTCGGTAGGCTTCGACCGTTTCAACGACCTGTTCGAAACCGCCCTGCGCAACGAGCCAGGCAGCACCTACCCACCTTACAACGTGGAAAAACACGGCGATGATCAATACCGCATCGTCGTCGCCGCAGCCGGTTTCCAGGAAGAAGACCTGGA
Organism: Pseudomonas sp. SIMBA_041; assembly: GCF_046535095.1. NCBI lineage: Bacteria > Pseudomonadati > Pseudomonadota > Gammaproteobacteria > Pseudomonadales > Pseudomonadaceae > Pseudomonas > Pseudomonas sp. SIMBA_041. The sequence continues at coordinate 165,483 of NZ_JAWRXJ010000006.1, read as the reverse complement.
CCTGCAAGTGGAGAAAGGTGTGCTGACCATCAGTGGCGGCAAACGCGAAGCGAACGAAAGCGTGACCTTCCTGCACCAAGGCATCGCCCAACGTGCGTTCAAGCTGTCGTTCCGCCTGGCGGACCACATCGAGATCAAGGCCGCTGACCTGCGTAACGGTCTGTTGAGCATCGACCTGGTGCGCATCGTTCCAGAAGAGGCGAAAGCCAAGCGTATCCCGATTAACGGGACGCAAAAACCGGCTCTGCAGCACTAAGCCAGAGCAACGAAAAGGGCGCCCTCGCGGCGCCCTTTTTTGTGCCCAAACATCACACATACCCCGTAGCAGGCCGGGTTATTTCAGGAGTTTTTGAAATGCTTCCACCGGCAACGGCCGGCTGTGTAAATACCCCTGATAGAAATGGCAGCCCAAGCCCTGCAAAAACTCCAGTTGCTCCGCCGTCTCCACCCCTTCGGCAATCACTTTCAGCTCCAGACTCCGCGCCATGGCGACAATCGCGCGGATGATCTCCGCGTCGTTCGGATCAGTCGTGGCGTCACGGATAAACGACTGATCGATCTTCAATGTGTCGACCGGCAAACGCTTGAGGTAGGTCAGCGAGGAGTAGCCGGTGCCGAAGTCGTCCATCGCGAAACTCACGCCGAGTTTTTTCAGGCGGCGCATTTTGCTGATGGTGTCTTCCAGGTTCTGGATGACGATGCCTTCGGTGATTTCCAGTTTCAGCAGCGAGCAGGGCAGGCCGTGGCTGCTGAGGCTGTGTTCGATGCGTTCGACGAAGTCGGTTTGGCGAAATTGCCTCGGACTGATGTTCACGCACAGGCTGAAGCTCAACGGGTTGACCAGGCCTTTGGCGACCAGTTGTTTGAAGGCCCCGCAAGCCTCGTCAAGAATCCAGGTGCCCACTTCGAGAATCAGCCCGCTGTCTTCCAGCACCTTGATGAACTCCGCCGGTGATTGCGGCCCGAGTTCGGGGTGGTCCCAGCGCACCAGCGCTTCGGCGCCGACAATGCGATTGCCCCGGGCGTCGATTTGCGGTTGGTAATGCACATGGAATTCGCCGCGAGAAAGCGCCAGGCGCAGGTCGGTTTCCATGCGCAGGCGTTCGCTGGCGGCCTTTTGCATGGTGTTGTGATACATCTGCGTGGTGTTGCGGCCCGAGTCCTTGGCGCGGTACAGCGCGATGTCGGCGCGTTTGAGCAGGTCAGTCGGGGTCGAACCGTGGTCGGGAATCAGCGCGATGCCGATGCTCGGCGTCACTTGCAGGCGCTGGCCATCGAGGAACATCGGTTCCGACAACAGTTCTCGCAAGGTGTCGGCCAGCTCCCGGACCTGGGCGCTGACTTCGTTGCGCGAACCTTCCAGGCCGCTGAGCAACACCACAAATTCGTCACCGCCCAGCCGCGCCACGGTGTCTTCCATGCGCACGCTGGCTTCCAGTCGCGCGGTGATGATTTTCAGCACGGTATCGCCGACCGGGTGGCCGAGGGAGTCGTTGATGTGCTTGAAGTGATCGAGGTCGAGGAACAACAGCGCACCGCGCAGGCTGTGGCGCTTGAGCAGGGCGATCTGCTGGCTCAGGCGATCCATCAGCAGCGCGCGGTTGGGCAGGTTGGTCAGGGGGTCGTGGTAGGCCAAATGACGGATTTGCGCTTCGGCGTTTTTCAGCAGGCTGACATCGCGGGCGGTCAGCAACAGGCAGGCGGTTTCGTTGAGGGTGATCGGCTCGACCGAGACTTCGACGGTCAGCAATTCCCCACGTTTATTGCGCCCGAGCATTTCCTGGTGATGCACGCGGCCCTTGAGCTGTAGCTCGGCGAGCAACGCTGAGCGTTGTTTCTCTTCGGCCCAGATGCCCACTTGATACACCGTGCGACCGATCACTTCCTGGGCACGATAGCCAGTCAGGCGGCAGAAGCCGTCGTTGACCTCCAGATATCGCCCGGTATCGCGCTCGGTAATGGTGATGGCGTCGGGGCTCGAGTGGAACGCCTTGGCGAACTTCTCTTCACTGGCCTTGAGCGCCGCTTCGGAGCGTTGTTGCTGGGTGATGTCGCGCAAGGTGGTGACGATGCAGGGTTGGTTATCGACGTTGATCTTGCGGCTGGAAATCACGCAGGTCAGCGATTGCCCGTCCTTGTGCTGGGCGATGATGGCGACATTGTTCAGTCCTTGTTCGCGGATGACCTGTTCGATCCGTTGCAGGCTTTTCGCCGAGGCGTCCCACAGGCCGATTTCGTCGGCGCTGCGGCCAATCACTTCGGCGGCGCTCCAGCCGAAGGTCTGGGTGAAGCTGGAGTTGATCTCGATGAACTGGCCGGTGTCCTGGCGCGTCACGCAAATCGGGTCCGGGCTGACCTGGAACAGCGTGGCGAATTTTTCTTCGGAGGCCACCAGCCGCTGCTCGCGCTCCACCTGATCGGTGATGTCCAGGAGGGTACCGGCCATGCGCAACGGGAAACCGTTTTCATCGCGGTAGAGGCGGGCGCGGCTTTCCAGGTAGCGCGAGCTGCCGTCTGGCAGTTGCACGCGGTAAGTCAGCTGATAATTGCCGGCCGGGCCTTCGCGCAGGCTGCGGTAGGCGTCGCGCATGGTGTCGCGTTCTTCGCCGGGCACGCCTTCGAAAAATTCCTCGAAGGATTCATGGAAGGGCTTGGCTTCCAGTCCGTGCAACTGGGCGGCTCGCGCCGAGCCGTAGAGCATGCCGCTGGGGATGTGCCAGTCCCAGGTGCCGAGTTGCGCCGAGTCGAGGGCGAGGTCGAGACGTTCCTGGCTATCCTTGAGGGCTTGTTCAGCGATTTTTCGCTCGGTGGTGTCGAGGAAGGTGCTCAGCAGATACGGCTGGCCCTCGAGTTCGACTTTTTGTGCGCTGAGGATGCCATCGAGGACCTGCCCGTTGCTGGCGCGAAACTGCACCTCCATGCTGATCAACTCGCCTTTGGCCTTGGTGGCCGTGACCAGTTTGGCGCGTTGCTCCGGGTGCACCCACAGGCCCAGTTCCAGCGTGGTGCGGCCTATCGCGTTTTGCACCGGCCAGCCGAACAGGCTTTCGAAATACTGGTTGGCTTCGGTGATCAGGCCGTCTTCCTGGCGGGTCAGCAACACCATGTTCGGGCACAGGTGAAACAGCGTGGCGAAGCGTTTTTCCGAACTGCTCAGGGCTTGTTCGCGCTGGCGCTGGTGGGTGATCTCGCGGATCACCCCGATCATGCGTGGTCGTCCGTGTTTATCCGGCAGCAGGCTGCCGCTGATTTCCAGCCAGTGCAGGCTGCCGTCGGGCCAGCGGATGCGGTGATGCATCGCTTGCTCAAGCGGCGCGCCGGCAATCACCGCATGGAATGCGCGAACGGTTTTCGCCCGGTCTTCGGGCGGCAGCAAATCGAGGTATTCCAGGTCCTCGGGCAATGGCACGTGCGGATCGAAACCAAACAGCGCCTGAGTCCCCCGCGACCAGCTGATCTGCCCACGTTCGATGTCCCAATACCAGGCCCCCAGCCGAGCGCCGTTGAGGGCGGCGAGCAATTGTGGCGCGCTTTCCCAGCTCAGTTCGGACCTTTTTGGGTCAAGCGCCTGGATGCGCGGCATCGGCGGAACAAGGTCAACAGATTTCGGCATTGGCAGCAGGCCTTGGGCGGATATGGGCGTTAGGCACAGGAATTCGCAGCACTATAGGCGTAGCACACGTTAGCCTTGAGTCCCTGGCAAATCGAGTTGTGCATCCAGCAAAGCCATAAAAGCCCTTGCCGCATTCGATAGCGTCCTTTCGGTGTGCAAGATATAGCCTAGCTGGCGAGTCAGTTGTATGCCCGGCAAAGGTATTCGCGCAACCTGATCATCGAGCATCGTACGCGGCAACACGCTCCAGGCCAGGCCGATCGAGACCATCATCTTGATCGTTTCCAGATAATTCGTGCTCATGGCGATGTTCGGGGTCAGGCCCTGCGCCTCAAATAACCGCTGCACGATGTGATGAGTAAAGGTGTTGCCGCCGGGGAAGACGGCGGGGTGCAGGGCAATGTCGGCCAGGGTGACCGGGCCGTTGCTGATAAGCGAATGCTCCGGGGCGACCACGAAATCCAGCGGGTCGTCCCACACCGGTGTTGCCTTGACCAATGAATGGGGCTCCGGCGCCAAGGTAATCACCGCCAGTTCCGCGCGGCCATGGAGGATTTCTTCGTAGGCCACTTCCGAATCGAGGAACTGAATATCCAGCGCCACTTGTGGGTAACTTCGGGTGAACTCCCTTAATAAGGGCGGCAAACGGTGCAGGCCGATGTGGTGACTGGTCGCCAGGGTCAGGCGGCCGGTCACTTCGCCGGTCAGATTGGTCAGGGCGCGCCGGGTGTCGTCCAGCACATTCAAAATCTGATAGGCCCGAGGCAGCAGGGCGCGACCGGCCTCGGTCAGGCCGACTTCACGGCCGAGGCGATCAAACAGGCGCACCTTCAATTGCTGCTCCAGCCCGGCGATGCGTTTGCTGATGGCGGGCTGTGTCAGGTGCAGCCGCTCGCCGGCGCCGGAGAAGCTGCCGGTCTCGGCAATGGCGATAAAAGCATTGAGGTTGGCCAGATCCATTGCGGTATTCCAGTTGGTTATCCAAAGCATAAAAAATATGAATTTGAGTTATTTAATGTAACCCCCTAGGATCGACCTCACAAGCCAAAGGGTTATACAAACGGCCCGGGGCATAGAAACAAGCTGATGAGGAAACCGTCTGATGGCCGGCAAAACGCTCTACGACAAGCTCTGGGATTCGCATTTGGTCAAACAGCGCGACGATGGCTCTGCGCTGATTTATATCGATCGTCACATCATCCACGAAGTGACCTCGCCGCAAGCCTTTGAAGGCCTGCGTCTGGCCGGGCGCAAGCCTTGGCGCATCGATGCCAACATCGCGACCCCGGACCACAACGTACCGACAACCCCGGAGCGCAAGGGCGGCATCGAAGCGATTGTCGACCAGGTCTCGCGTTTGCAGGTTCAGACCCTCGACGACAACTGCGATGAATACGGCATCGTCGAATTCAAGATGAACGACATTCGCCAAGGCATCGTTCACGTCATCGGCCCGGAGCAGGGCGCGACCTTGCCGGGCATGACCGTGGTTTGCGGCGACTCCCACACCTCGACCCACGGTGCGTTCGGTGCCCTGGCTCACGGTATCGGCACTTCCGAGGTCGAGCACGTGCTCGCCACTCAGTGCCTGGTCGCCAAGAAAATGAAGAACATGCTGGTGTCGGTCGAAGGCAAATTGCCGTTCGGCGTGACCGCCAAGGACATCGTCCTCGCCGTGATCGGCAAGATCGGCACCGCCGGCGGTAACGGCCACGCCATCGAGTTCGCCGGTAGCGCAATTCGCGACTTGTCCGTTGAAGGCCGCATGACCATTTGCAACATGTCCATCGAGGCCGGCGCACGCGTAGGTCTGGTGGCGGCTGACGAAAAAACCGTGGCTTACGTGAAGGGCCGTCCATTCGCCCCGAAAGGCGCGGAATGGGACTTGGCTGTCGAAGCGTGGAAAGACCTGGTGTCTGACGCGGATGCGAAGTTTGACACCATCGTTGAACTCGACGCGACCCAGATCAAGCCGCAAGTCAGCTGGGGCACCTCGCCTGAAATGGTCCTGGCCGTGGATCAGAACGTGCCGGACCCGGCGAAGGAAATGGACCTGGTCAAACGCGATTCGATCGTGCGCGCCTTGAAGTACATGGGTTTGACCGCCAATCAGGCGATCACCGACATTCAACTGGACCGCGTGTTCATCGGCTCCTGCACGAACTCGCGGATCGAAGACTTGCGCGCCGCAGCCGTCATCGCCAAGGGCCGCAAAGTGGCGTCGACCATCAAGCAAGCCATCGTCGTGCCGGGCTCGGGTCTGGTGAAGGCGCAGGCCGAAGCCGAAGGACTGGACAAGATTTTCCTCGAAGCCGGTTTTGAATGGCGCGAGCCGGGTTGCTCGATGTGCCTGGCGATGAACCCGGACCGTTTGGAGTCGGGCGAGCATTGCGCGTCGACCTCCAACCGCAACTTCGAAGGCCGTCAGGGCGCCGGTGGTCGTACTCACCTCGTCAGCCCGGCAATGGCCGCCGCCGCTGCTGTAAACGGTCGTTTCGTCGACGTCCGTGAATTGATCTAAAGGAGCGCAGCATGAAAGCTTTTACCCAGCACACTGGTCTTGTCGCGCCTTTGGATCGTGCCAACGTCGACACCGATCAGATCATCCCGAAGCAGTTCTTGAAGTCGATCAAGCGCACCGGTTTCGGTCCGAACCTGTTCGATGAATGGCGTTACCTGGATGTCGGGCAACCGTATCAGGACAACTCCAAGCGTCCGCTGAACAAGGACTTCGTCCTCAACGCCGAACGTTATCAAGGCGCCAGCGTATTGCTGGCCCGTGAGAACTTCGGTTGCGGCTCCAGTCGTGAACACGCGCCGTGGGCGCTGGAAGAATACGGTTTCCGCAGCATCATCGCGCCGAGCTACGCCGACATCTTCTTCAACAACAGTTTCAAGAACGGCTTGCTGCCGATCATCTTGAGCGACGCTGAGGTTGATGAACTGTTCCAGCAGGTTGAAGCGAATCCGGGCTATCAATTGCAGGTCGACCTGCAAGCCCAGACGGTGACCCGTCCGGATGGCAAGGTGCATAACTTTGAGATCGATGCGTTCCGCAAGCATTGCCTGTTGAACGGTCTGGACGATATCGGCCTGACGTTGCAGGACCATGAAGCAATTGCAACGTTTGAAGCCAAGCACCGGGCGAGCCAGCCCTGGTTGTTTCGCGACGCGTGATTAGGCTGAGATTTATGTAGATAGGGCTGGTCTCATCGCGGGCAAGCCCGCTCCCACAGGAGCTTGCGGTGTACACAAAACCTGTGGGAGCCGGGCTTGCCCGCGATGAGGCCGGAACTGGCACCACAAAATCAAAGGAAGTGACCATGACCAGCACCGCCCAGCACACCCAGGTCGTCCAAAAGCAATTCGGTGAGCAGGCTTCGGCCTACCTGAGCAGCGCCGTTCACGCTCAAGGTACCGAATTCGCGCTGCTACAAGCCGAACTGGCCGGGCAGGGCGATGCTCGGGTACTGGACCTGGGTTGCGGCGCCGGTCACGTGAGTTTTCACGTGGCTTCGCTGGTCAAGGAAGTGGTGGCCTACGACCTGTCGCAGCAAATGCTCGACGTGGTCGCCGGTGCTGCCGTTGATCGTGGCTTGAGCAATGTATCGACGGTCCTCGGTGCCGCCGAGCGCCTGCCGTTCGCCGATGGCGAGTTCGACTTCGTGTTCAGCCGTTATTCGGCGCACCATTGGAGTGATCTCGGTCTGGCGCTGCGGGAAGTGCGTCGGGTGCTGAAGCCGGGCGGCGTGGCAGCGTTCGTCGACGTGTTGTCACCGGGCAGCCCGTTGTTCGACACTTACCTGCAAAGCGTCGAAGTGCTGCGCGACACCAGCCATGTGCGCGATTATTCCGCCAGCGAGTGGTTGCGCCAGGTCAGCGAAGCGGGGTTGCATACCCGCAGCACCACGCGCCAACGGCTGCGTCTGGAGTACACCTCCTGGGTCGAGCGCATGCGCACACCTGAAGTGATGCGCGCGGCAATCCGCGAGCTGCAGCAGTCGATGGGCAACGAAGTGCGCGAATATTTTGAGATTGAGGCTGATGGCTCGTTCAGTACCGATGTATTGGTTCTGATGGCCGAGCGATAGAATTTTTCCGGGTGTGCCCAAGGGGCGCACCGACTGATGACATGAGGAAAGCATGAGCAAGCAGATTCTGATTCTCCCAGGTGACGGTATTGGCCCGGAAATCATGGCCGAAGCGGTCAAGGTGCTGGAATTGGCCAGCGACAAGTTCTCCCTGGGCTTCGAGCTGAGCCACGACGTGATCGGCGGCGCTGCCATCGACAAGCACGGCGTGCCATTGGCCGACGAAACCCTGGAGCGCGCCCGCGCCGCCGACGCTGTGCTGCTGGGTGCCGTGGGCGGCCCGAAGTGGGACACCATCGAGCGTGACATCCGCCCTGAGCGCGGTCTGTTGAAAATCCGTGCGCAACTGGGCCTGTTCGGCAACCTGCGTCCGGCGATCCTGTACCCGCAACTGGCCGAGGCTTCGAGCCTGAAGCCGGAAATCGTCGCCGGCCTGGACATCCTGATCGTCCGTGAGCTGACCGGGGGTATTTACTTCGGCGCGCCACGCGGCACCCGCACCCTGGAAAACGGCGAGCGTCAGTCCTACGACACCCTGCCGTACAGCGAAAGCGAAATTCGCCGCATCGCCCGCGTCGGCTTCGACATGGCCATGGTGCGCGGCAAAAAGCTCTGCTCGGTGGACAAGGCCAACGTATTGGCGTCCAGCCAGCTGTGGCGTGAAGTCGTCGAGGAAGTGGCCAAGGATTACCCGCAAGTCGAATTGAGCCACATGTACGTCGACAACGCTGCCATGCAGCTGGTGCGAGCACCGAAGCAGTTCGACGTGATCGTCACCGACAACATGTTCGGCGACATCCTGTCCGACCAGGCCTCGATGCTCACCGGTTCCATCGGTATGCTGCCGTCGGCGTCCCTGGACACCAACAACAAGGGCATGTACGAGCCGTGCCACGGTTCGGCGCCGGACATCGCCGGCAAGGGCATCGCCAACCCGTTGGCGACCATTTTGTCGGTGTCGATGATGTTGCGTTACAGCTTCAACCAGCAGGCTGCAGCCGATGCCATCGAGAAAGCCGTGAGCCTGGTCCTGGACCGAGGCCTGCGCACGGGCGACATCTGGTCGGCAGGTTGCACTAAAGTCGGTACGCAGGAAATGGGTGACGCAGTAGTCGCCGCGCTGCGGAATCTGTAATCTCTCGGGCCCGCTGCGAAATTCAATACAAAGCAGCGGCCCACTTTTTAAGAAGGTGTAGTTGCGATGAAACGTGTAGGTCTGATCGGTTGGCGCGGTATGGTCGGTTCCGTGCTCATGCAGCGGATGCTGGAAGAGCAGGATTTCGATCTTATCGAGCCGGTGTTTTTCACCACTTCCAATGTCGGTGGCCAAGGCCCGTCCGTGGGCAAGGACATTGCTCCGCTCAAGGACGCTTACAGCATTGAAGAGCTGAAAACCCTTGACGTGATTCTGACCTGCCAGGGTGGCGACTACACCAGCGAAGTGTTCCCCAAGCTGCGTGAAGCCGGCTGGCAGGGTTACTGGATCGACGCCGCTTCCAGCCTGCGCATGCAGGATGACGCGGTCATCGTCCTGGACCCGGTCAACCGCAAGGTCATCGACCAGCAGCTGGATGCGGGCACCAAGAACTACATCGGCGGCAACTGCACCGTCAGCCTGATGCTGATGGGCCTGGGCGGTCTGTTCGAAGCCGGTCTGGTCGAGTGGATGAGTGCCATGACCTATCAGGCGGCCTCCGGTGCCGGCGCGCAGAACATGCGTGAACTGATCAAGCAAATGGGCGCGACCCACGCCGCTGTTGCCGATCAACTGGCCGACCCGGCCAGCGCGATCCTCGACATCGACCGTCGTGTGGCCGAAGCCATGCGCAGCGAAGCGTACCCGACCGAAAACTTCGGCGTACCACTGGCCGGCAGCCTGATCCCATGGATTGACAAGGAACTGCCGAACGGTCAGAGCCGTGAAGAGTGGAAGGCTCAGGCCGAAACCAACAAGATCCTTGGTCGCTTCAAGAGCCCGATTCCGGTCGACGGTATCTGCGTGCGCATCGGCGCCATGCGTTGCCACAGCCAGGCGCTGACCATCAAACTGAACAAAGACGTGCCGATCGCCGACATCGAAGGGCTGATCAGCCAGCACAACCCTTGGGTCAAACTGGTACCGAACAACCGCGACATCAGCATTCAGGAACTGAGCCCGACGAAAGTCACTGGCACCCTGAACGTGCCGGTGGGCCGTCTGCGCAAGCTGAACATGGGTTCGCAATTTGTCGGTGCTTTCACCGTCGGCGACCAACTGCTATGGGGCGCGGCCGAACCGCTGCGTCGCATGCTGCGGATTCTGCTTGAGCGTTGATCGGTTGAAGTAATGAAGAAACCCGTGCCTTGAAAGAGGTGCGGGTTTTTTTATTCCTGTAGCAACTGGCGAAGCCTGCGTTCGGCTGCGCAGCAGTCGTAAAACCTGAGTGTGCGGTTCTTCTGAATGATCGGGGATCCCCAAAGCGAGGACTTCGTCCTCGAACGCAGCCTTCGGCAGCGGCTGCAAGGTTTCGCGCGTCGAATTGCCTGTATCCCCACCACCCGGTAAAGTGCCGCTCCCCCCGTTTCGCCTGAGGTAGAACCATGAGCCAGTCCTTTGATATCGCCGTCGTCGGCGCCACCGGTACTGTCGGCGAAACGCTCGTGCAGATTCTTGAAGAGCGCGACTTCCCGGTCGGCGACTTGCACCTGCTGGCGAGCAGCGAATCGGCCGGTCATTCGGTACCGTTTCGCGGCAAGAACGTACGGGTGCGAGAGGTCGATGAGTTCGATTTCAGTAAAGTCCAGTTGGTGTTTTTCGCCGCCGGCCCGGCAGTAACCCTCAGTTTCGCCTCCCGCGCGACCGCTGCCGGTTGCTCGGTGATCGACCTGTCTGGCGCTTTGTCGGCTGATCAGGCGCCGCAAGTGGTGCCTGAAGCCAATGCCGAAATCCTCGCGACGTTGAAAAAGCCCTTTCAGGTCAGCAGCCCAAGCCCGTCCGCCACCACCCTGGCCGTGGTACTGGCGCCGTTGCTTTCGGTGATTGACCTGCAGCGGGTCAACGTCACCGCCAGCCTGGCGGTCTCCGCCCAAGGTCGCGAAGCGGTGAAGGAGCTGGCCCGGCAAACCGCCGAGCTGCTCAACGTGCGCCCGCTGGAGCCAACTTTCTTCGATCGGCAAATGGCGTTCAACCTGTTGGCTCAGGTCGGCAAACCGGATGAGCAGGGCCATACGCTGCTGGAAAAACGACTGGTGCGTGAGTTGCGTCAGGTGATTGCGCGGCCTCAATTAAAGATTTCCGTCACTTGCATTCAAGCCCCGGTGTTTTTTGGCGATAGCTTTAGCGTGACCTTGCAGTCAGGGAGCGCTGTCGACCTGGCGAAAGTCAACGCGGCGCTGGAAGATGCACCCGGTATCGAGCTGGTTGAAACCGGCGATTATCCGACCGCAGTGGGCGATGCGGTAGGGCAGGACGTGGTGTACGTCGGTCGGGTTCGCAGCGGTGTCGACGACCTGTCGGAACTTAATTTGTGGCTGACGTCAGATAACGTACGCAAAGGCGCCGCGCTCAATGCTGTGCAGGTGGCTGAATTGTTGATAAAAGACCAGCTGTAAAAGATACTTGGCAACAATTCACAGAATGATTCTAGCCGGGCGCTATGCTTGGCCGCACTGCTGAAGGAAAGCCCCTCTATGGGGTTTTGCGGGGCAGGCAAGAAATGATCGCGCGCGATGACACTTCGACGCCGCGCGCAATGCCTTACGGCAGCGACTATCAATACCTTCTCGCTGGCCGAGGAATGTTCAAACAAAGGATGAGGCTATGGTTCAAGTTCGCAAACTGGTGTTAGCAATTGCGGCCGCCTCGGCGCTGTCATCCGGTATGGCGCATGCCCTCGGGCTCGGGGAACTGACCCTGAAGTCGACGCTGAACCAACCCCTGGTGGCGGAAATCGAGCTGCTCGACGTCAAGGATCTTACGGCCGCCGAAGTGGTGCCGAGCCTGGCCTCGCCTGAAGATTTCGCCAAGGCCGGCGTCGACCGTCAGGCCTTTCTCAATGACCTGACCTTCACCCCTGTGCTTAACGCCAGCGGTAAAAGCATCCTGCGTGTGACTTCCAGCAAGCCCCTGTCTGAACCGATGGTGAAATTCCTGGTTCAGGTCATGTGGCCTAACGGTCGCCTGCTGCGTGATTACAGCGTACTGCTCGATCCGTCCAAATTCTCGCCGCAGACCGCTGAAGCGGCTGCGCAGTCAGCGCCAACTTCAAACGTTACTGCGCCGGTGACGGGTGCCACCAAACCGGCTCAATACACCACCACCCCGCGCGATACCCTGTGGGAAATCGCTGCGAAGGCGCGTAACGGTGGTTCGGTTCAGCAAACCATGCTGGCCATTCAGGCACTGAACCCGGATGCCTTTATCGACGGCAACATCAACCGGCTGAAAACCGGCCAGGTGCTGCGCATGCCGGATCAGGCGCAAGCCACCACGCTGCCGCAACCCAAGGCAATCGCTGAAGTGGCCGCGCAGAACACCGCATGGCGCCAGGGGCGTCGTTATGTGGCGAAACCCGGCACCGGGCAGCAACAACTCGATGCCACCAAGCGCGGTCGAGCTGACGCCGGTAGTGCAGAACCTGCCAAGGACAAGCTGAGCCTGGTCTCTGCCGAATCCGGCAAGGCCGGTGGTAAAGGTGTCGCGGGCGATGCCAAGAACCTGAGCAACAAATTGGCTGTGACCCAGGAAAGCCTCGACACGACCCGTCGTGACAACGCTGAACTGAAAAGTCGCATGACCGATCTGCAAAGCCAGCTGGACAAGCTGCAAAAACTGATCGAACTGAAGAACAATCAACTGGCCAGGATGCAGGCAGAAGGCGCGGCGGGTGCACCTGCTGCTGCGACTGAGACCGCTCCGGCCATGTCGGCTGAGTTGGCAGCCAACCCTGCGCCGGCACCGGCTGAGGTGGCGCCGGCTCCGGCGGCGGCCCCTGAAGTGACACCGGCACCTGCCGAGCCGGCAATCGAGCCGACACCAGCGGTCTCCGACGACCAGAAGTTCAACGAACTGCTGACCAATCCGATCCTGCTGGGGCTGATCGGTGGCGGTGCGGTGGTGTTGGCACTCTTGCTGCTGTTGCTGGCGCGTCGCCGCAAAGCCCAGCAAGAAGCCGAGAAACATCTGCGCATGGCCCGTGCGTTGTCTGAAGAACAGAACATGTCCTTCGACAACGACCTGCCGGAAAGCAGCTTCGAAGGCCTGGAAGTGCCACCGCCTAGCGTGAAGCTCGCCACTGCGCCGACGCCTGCACCGGCTCCTGCACCTGCTCCTAAGCCAGCGCCTGCACCGGTTGTGATGACTACGCCGATTGCAGCACCTCTGGTGTCGCCGGCTGGCGAGCGTGATGACGACGTGTTGACCAAGGCGCAGTCGCACATTGCTGCGGGTCGTCTGAACCAGGCTGCCGCGTTGCTGGAAGACGGTATCAAGCAAGAGCCGCAGCGCAGTGACCTGCGTTTGAAGCTGATGGAAGTGTGCGGTCAGCAAGGCGACCGTGATGCGTTTGTGGGCCAGGAGCGCCAACTGGTCGCTAACGGCGATAACTTCGCCCAAGTCGAAAAACTCAAGACCCGTTTCCCGGCCATGGCCGTGGTTGCCGCCAGTGGCCTGGCTGCGGCCGCCATCGCTGCGGAACTGGATGCGCAGTACGTCAAGGACCTGCTGTTGGACGAGCCGCAAGCGCCGGCAACCGCAGCCGATGATGACTTCGACAGCGCGTTCGACCTGAGCCTGGACGACCTGGAAGCCGCTTCCCCGGCTGTGGTTGCGCCTGAGGCAGACGTGTCGACCGAGCTGGACGAATTCCCGCTGGATGACGATTTGAGCTTTGAATCGGTGCTGCAGCAGCAAACCGACATCAAGGACAACCTCGACGACCTGTCGGACTTCGATCTGGACATGGACCTGGGTGCAGACCCGACGCCGGCCATGCTCGTTGAAGACGGCTTCCTGCTGGACCTGGACGAAGGCGTGAAAGACTTTCCGGTCGTGCCTGAAGCGCCTCAGGACGATCTGGAATTACCTGCCGATTTTGACCTGTCGCTGGCGGATGAAATGGACGCGGCTCCGGCCAAGCCTGCCATCGCTGATGTTCCGGATGACTTTGAAGCAGAACTGGATGACGTCAACGCCGAACTGGATCGTCTGTCCCAGAGCATTGGCGAGCCGCGCTTCACCGCAGAAGATGCCCTGGCGTCGGCGGCGGATGAGCCGGACTTCGACTTCCTCTCCGGTACGGATGAAGTCGCTACCAAACTCGATCTGGCCCAGGCCTACATCGACATGGGCGACAACGATGGCGCTCGGGACATCCTCAATGAGGTGGTGACCGAGGGTGATGCCGGGCAGAAGAGCGAAGCCAAGGAAATGCTTTCGCGTCTGGTTTGAGTGACCCGTCAGCAGTAAATAAAACGGCAGCCCATTGAGGTTGCCGTTTTTGTTTGAGTGGTGAGCAAGTGGGTGTCTGGTCTTTTGCTATCGTCGGAACGCCGCCGGGTGCAAGCTCGTTCCCACAGTGGATTTGCGCTGTTCACAGACCCCCTGTGGGAGCGAGCTTGCTCGCAATGAGACCCTGACATTCGCCGCCGATGCTGAAGCCACTCTGGCGTCTCGGTCCGGCGGCCTTATAATGCCCGCCTTTGCGTAGATCAGCAGGCTGTACCCCTTGGCAAATATAGATAATCCGGCTGCGGAAATGGCGGCCGACGGCTTTTACCGGATCGCATTGGGCGTTGAATACAAAGGCTCGCGTTATCGCGGCTGGCAGCGCCAGGCCTCCGGTGTGCTCACGGTGCAGGAAACCCTTGAGAAAGCCTTGTCCAAAGTCGCCGACTCACCGGTGTCGCTGCTGTGCGCCGGGAGAACGGACGCGGGCGTGCATGCCTGTGGTCAGGTGGTGCATTTCGATACCCAGGTCGAGCGGTCGATGAAGGCCTGGGTCATGGGCGCCAACATCAATTTGCCCCACGACGTCAGCGTCAGTTGGGCCAAGGTCATGCCGGCGCATTTCCATGCGCGGTTCAAGGCCATTGCCCGGCGTTACCGCTACGTGATCTACAACGATCAGATCCGCCCGGCGCACCTCAACGAAGAAATCACCTGGAACCACCGTCCGCTGGACGTCCAGCGCATGGCCGAGGCCGCGCAGTACCTGGTCGGCACCCATGATTTCAGTGCGTTCCGCGCCGGTCAGTGCCAGGCCAAATCGCCGATCAAGGAATTGCATCACCTGCGCGTCACCCGTCACGGCAAGATGATTGTGCTGGATATCCGTGCCAGCGCGTTCCTGCACCACATGGTGCGCAACATTGCCGGCGTGCTGATGACCATCGGTGCCGGCGAGCGCCCGGTGGAGTGGATGAAGGAAGTGCTGGAAAGCCGCATTCGCCGATCTGGCGGGGTCACCGCACATCCGTTTGGCCTGTATCTGGTGCAGGTCGAGTACCGCGACGAGTTCGAATTGCCCGAGCGTTACATCGGCCCACACTTCCTGACCGGTTTCACGGAACTTGACGGCTGACGCCCTCGAACGCATTTGTTACCATCCGGGACTTTCCCGGAATTGCCCTGAGGATTTATCGACATGTCAGCCGTTCGCAGCAAGATTTGCGGGATTACCCGCATAGAAGATGCGTTGGCGGCGGTCGAGGCCGGGGCCGATGCCATCGGATTTGTGTTCTACGCCAAAAGCCCGCGGGCCGTGACGTTCCAGCAGGCGCGCGACATCATCAAGGCGCTGCCGCCGTTCGTCACCACCGTGGGGTTGTTCGTCAATGCCAGCCGCTGCGAACTGGGCGAATTACTTGATGCCGTACCGCTGGACCTGTTGCAGTTCCATGGTGACGAAACGGCCGCCGATTGCGAAGGCTGGCACCGTCCGTACATCAAGGCGCTGCGGGTCAAGGCCGGAGACGACATCGCGGCAGCCTGCGATGCATTCCCCAGTGCGAGCGGAATCCTGCTCGACGCCTACGTTGAAGGCGTGCCGGGCGGAACCGGTGAAGCATTCGACTGGTCTCTGATACCGCAAGGCTTGAACAAGCCGATCATTCTGGCGGGCGGTCTGACCCCGGATAACGTCGCCGGGGCGATTGCCCGGGTCCGGCCTTATGCGGTGGACGTCAGCGGTGGGGTAGAGGCGAGCAAGGGCATCAAGGATCACGCAAAGATTCAGGCGTTCATCAAAGCGGTACGCGGTAGTACATAGAGGATGTGACGGCTGGCAGACTGCCGCCGTCCCAAAATGCACTGCGCTGCACAAAGCAGGCACGGCTGAGGGTTGATGGGTTGTACGCAGGTCGCGTTTCGCTGACCCGGCCATCCACCGACCATCGCCACACACATGAATTTAGCTCAAGGGCATACGCGGGGCTGCGAACCAGAGTGTTCGGGCCGCCGGTACTGGAGAAAGAAAGCATGAGCAACTGGTTAGTAGACAAACTGATCCCTTCGATCATGCGTTCCGAGGTCAAGAAGAGCTCGGTGCCTGAAGGTCTGTGGCACAAATGCCCGTCTTGCGAGGCTGTGCTGTATCGTCCGGAGCTGGAAAAGACCCTGGACGTTTGCCCCAAGTGCAACCACCACATGCGTATCGGCGCCCGCGCCCGCATTGATATCTTCCTCGACGCTGAAGGCCGTGCCGAACTGGGTGCTGACCTGGAGCCGGTTGACCGTCTGAAATTCCGCGACGGCAAGAAGTACAAGGATCGCCTGACCGCCGCCCAGAAGCAGACGGGCGAAAAAGACGCACTGATCTCCATGAGCGGCACCTTGCTGGGCATGCCGGTTGTCGTGTCGGCATTCGAATTTTCCTTCATGGGTGGTTCGATGGGTGCCATCGTCGGTGAGCGTTTTGTTCGCGCCGCCAACTACGCCCTGGAAAACAAATGTCCGATGATCTGCTTCGCCGCTTCCGGTGGTGCGCGGATGCAGGAAGCCCTGATCTCCCTGATGCAAATGGCCAAGACCTCGGCGGTACTGGCGCGTCTGCGTGAAGAAGGCATTCCGTTCATCTCCGTACTGACTGACCCGGTCTACGGCGGTGTTTCCGCTAGTCTGGCGATGCTTGGCGACGTGATCGTCGGTGAGCCGAAAGCCCTGATCGGCTTTGCCGGTCCGCGCGTGATCGAGCAAACCGTGCGTGAAAAGCTGCCGGAAGGCTTCCAGCGCAGCGAATTCCTGCTGGAGCACGGCGCCATCGACATGATCATTCACCGTCAGGAACTGCGTCCGCGCCTGGGTAACCTGCTGGCACAAATGATGGGCCTGCCGACGCCGAAATTCGTCGCAGCGCCAATCGAGCCGATCGTTGTACCGCCGGTACCTGCGAACATATGACCGAGCGTACCCTTGGCGAGTGGCTCGCCTACCTTGAGCAATTGCACCCTTCGGCCATCGACATGGGGCTGGAGCGCTCGCAACAGGTAGCGTCCCGCATGGGGCTGGGCAAGCCGGCGCCGCGGGTGATCACGGTCACCGGCACCAACGGCAAGGGTTCTACCTGCGCATTCGTGGCTTCATTGCTACGGGCGCAAGGCCTGAATGTGGGTGTCTACAATTCTCCGCACCTGCTGCGCTACAACGAGCGGGTGCAGGTCAATGGCGTCGAAGCCTCTGACGCCGAGCTGTGCGAAGCCTTTGCGGCTGTCGAAGCCGGTCGTGGCGACACCTCTCTGACGTACTTCGAAATGGGCACCCTGGCGGCATTCTGGCTGTTTCAACAGGCCGGGCTTGATGCGGTGGTGCTGGAAGTCGGTCTGGGCGGGCGTCTGGACACGGTCAACGTGGTTGATGCCGACATGGCGCTGGTCACCAGCATCGGCGTCGACCATGCGGACTATCTGGGTGATACCCGTGAGTCCGTGGCCTTTGAGAAGGCCGGCATTTTCCGTCAGGGTGCGCCTGCGCTCTGTGGCGATCTGAATCCTCCACAACCTCTGCTGGATAAGGCGCGCGAGCTCAATTGCCCGTTTTTCCTGCGTGGGCGCGATTTTGACCTCGGCATCACCGATCACAACTGGCAATGGCGCGGCCTGGATGCTCAAGGGTGTGCGGTCGAACTGCGCGATCTGCCGTTGCTTGATCTGCCAATGGAAAACGCGGCGTTGGCGTTGCAGGCCTATCTGCTGCTCGGTTTGCCGTGGGTAGATTCACAGATTATTGATGCGCTGAAAGCGACGCGGGTGGTGGGTCGTCTCGACCGCCGTCAGTTCGACTGGCAGGGCAAGCGTTTGAACCTGCTGCTGGATGTGGGGCATAACCCGCATGCCGCCGAATATCTGGCGCGGCGTCTGGCCAGCCGTCCACCGGTCGGCAAGCGTCTGGCGGTGTTCGGTTTGCTGGCTGACAAGGATCTGGATGGTGTTGTCGGTGAATTGAATGCTAGTGTCCAGCACTGGGCCGTTGCGCCGCTGGATTCCCCGCGAGCGCGACCGGTTGCCGATTTGCAGGCAGCGTTGCAGAACGTTGGTGCGTCGGTAACGTCCTATGGCAGCGTGGCGGCCGCCCTGGAAGGGCAGAGCGCGCTGGCGACGAGCGACGACGAGATTCTGCTGTTCGGATCATTTTATTGTGTCGCCGAGGCCCTCGAATGGCTGGCCCGGCGCTCCACGGAGGAAGCGGCAAATGGCATTGCTGGATAAGGCCTACAAACAACGCATGGTTGGCGCGCTGGTGCTGGTGGCGCTGGCGGTAATTTTCCTGCCGATGCTGTTTTCCCGTCAGGATGAGCAGCGTCAGGTGGTGGTCGACGCCCCCACTGCGCCGCATGCCCCGGCGGTGCCGCAAGTGCAGGTCGAGCCAGTCGTGGTGCCTGAGCCGCAAGCGCTGCCTCAAGAGCCGGTGCCGAGCGATGATGAAATCGCTCAGCAAGAGGCGCCGACGGCACCGATTGCGCCGGCGGTCCCTGTAGCCCCGGCGCCTGCTGCCAAACCGGTCGCGCCTGCGCCAGCCGCCAAGGCTACGACGCCACCGGCCCAGCCGATCGCGGCAGCGCCGACTAAACCGGATATCACTCAAAGTCGCATCGATGCCAATGGCCTGTCGGTGAGCTGGTCGGTGCAAGTGGCCAGTCTGTCGAGCCGAGAAAACGCCGAAAGCCTGCAGAAAGACCTGCGCAGTCAGGGCTACAACGCTTACATTCGATCCTCTGACGGTAAAAACAGAGTGTTTGTCGGGCCGCTGATCGAGCGCGCCGAAGCCGACCGTCTGCGTGATTTGCTGGACCGCCAGAAGAAGCTCAAGGGCTTTGTCGTGCGATTCCAGCCAGAGCGCGGCTAAAACCGACACCTTAATCTGTGTAGCAGCTGTCGAGCCCGCGAGGCAGCGTCTGGCGGCGAAGCGGCCGTAATCCCTGCCTCCGCGGTTTGTCTGACACACCCAATTACCTGATTTTACGGCGGCTGCGCACCCGAACGCAGGCTTCGCCAGCTGCTCCAGGGTTGGGTGCGGTTTAAAACTATCGCCCCGATTTGAAAAGCACTGACAATCGCAGCTTACCGATAGCCATGCGCTCTGCTAAAATGCGCCGCCTTATCCGTCTGTAGGCTGCACTGTGCCATTTACCTGGGTTGACTGGGCGATCGTTGCAATCGTCGCCATCTCCGCATTGATCAGTCTGAGCCGCGGCTTCGTCAAAGAAGCACTGTCGCTGGTGACCTGGATCATCGCAGGAGCTGTTGCCTGGATGTTCGGTGGTTCATTGTCCGAGTACCTCGCCGGATACATTCAAACACCGTCGGCTCGTGTGATCACGGGCTGTGCCATCATGTTTGTCGCCACGTTAATCGTAGGCGCAATGATCAATTATCTTATCGGCGAATTGGTTCGCGTCACCGGGCTATCCGGGACCGATCGATTCCTCGGCATGGCCTTCGGCGCCGCGCGTGGCGTGTTGCTGGTGGTCGTGGCGGTCGGGCTGTTGAGCCTGGGGCCGGTACAGCAGGACGGGTGGTGGAAAGAGTCACAGCTCGTGCCAAAATTTCTATTGGTCGCAGACTGGTCCAAAAACCTGATTCTCGGGTGGAGCAGTCAGTGGCTTGCCAGCGGTATCAGCGTACCCGCTGAGATACCGTTCAAGGATCAACTCTTGCCGATGGCCAAAACGCCTCAGTGAGTGTTGTTCAGTTCAGATCCATTAAGTAGGGGTTGCGTCGCATGTGTGGCATCGTCGGTATCGTCGGTAAGTCGAACGTCAATCAGGCGCTGTATGACGCGCTAACCGTCCTCCAGCACCGCGGCCAGGACGCTGCCGGTATCGTGACCAGCCATGATGGCCGGTTATTCCTGCGCAAGGACAACGGCCTGGTACGTGACGTGTTCCATCAGCGTCACATGCAGCGCCTGGTCGGCCACATGGGCATTGGCCATGTGCGTTACCCGACCGCAGGCAGCTCGACGTCGGCTGAAGCTCAGCCGTTCTACGTCAACTCGCCTTACGGCATCACGTTGGCGCACAACGGTAACCTGACCAACGTTGAACAACTGGCCAAGGAGATTTACGAATCTGACTTGCGCCACGTCAACACCAACTCCGACTCGGAAGTCCTGCTGAACGTGTTCGCTCACGAGCTGGCCCAGCGCGGCAAGTTGCAGCCAACCGAAGAAGACGTGTTCGCCGCGGTGACTGACGTGCACAACCGTTGCGTTGGTGGCTACGCGGTCGTGGCGATGGTGACCGGTTACGGCATCGTCGGTTTCCGTGACCCGCACGGCATCCGCCCGATCGTCTTCGGTCAGCGTCACACCGACGAAGGCGTCGAGTACATGATTGCCTCCGAAAGCGTCTCCCTGGACGTGCTCGGTTTCACCCTGATTCGCGACCTGGCACCGGGCGAAGCGGTCTACATCACTGAAGACGGCAAGCTGCACACCCGTCAGTGCGCGACCAACCCGTCCCTGACCCCTTGCATCTTCGAGCACGTCTACCTGGCGCGTCCGGATTCGATCATCGACGGCGTGTCGGTCTATAAGGCCCGTCTGCGCATGGGTGAGAAGCTCGCCGAGAAGATCCTGCGCGAACGTCCTGAACACGACATCGACGTGGTCATCCCGATCCCGGACACCAGCCGCACCGCAGCTCTGGAGCTGGCGAACCACTTGGGCGTCAAGTTCCGCGAAGGCTTCGTGAAGAACCGCTACATCGGCCGGACCTTCATCATGCCGGGCCAGGCTGCACGGAAAAAATCCGTACGCCAGAAGCTCAACGCGATCGAACTGGAATTCCGTGGCAAGAACGTGATGCTGGTGGACGACTCGATCGTTCGCGGCACGACGTGCAAGCAGATCATCCAGATGGCTCGCGAAGCCGGCGCCAAAAACGTCTACTTCTGCTCCGCCGCACCGGCCGTTCGTTACCCGAACGTCTACGGCATCGACATGCCGAGCGCTCACGAGCTGATCGCCCACAACCGTTCGACCCAGGACGTTGCTGACCTGATCGGCGCTGACTGGTTGATCTATCAGGACTTGCCTGACTTGATCGAAGCGGTCGGTGGCGGCAAGATCAAGATCGAGAAGTTCGATTGCGCAGTGTTCGATGGCCAATACGTCACCGGCGACGTCGACGAGGCTTACCTGAACAAGATCGAGCAGGCACGTAACGATGCCTCCAAGGTCAAGACGCAGGCAGTCAGTGCGATCATTGATCTGTACAACAACTGAGTAACTACCGGCCCTGAGGGGCCGGTTTTGTATCTACTAAACGAGTAAGGCAAGGAGTGAGAGCATGAGTCAGGATTGGGATGCCGGTCGGCTGGACAGCGACCTCGAAGGCGTAGCGTTCGATACCCTGGCCGTACGCGCCGGTCAGCACCGCACGCCGGAAGGCGAACACGGTGATCCGATGTTCTTCACTTCCAGCTACGTCTTCCGTACCGCTGCCGACGCGGCGGCACGCTTTGCCGGTGAAGTGCCGGGCAACGTTTATTCGCGCTACACCAACCCGACCGTGCGGGCGTTCGAAGAGCGCATCGCCGCGCTGGAAAGCGCCGAGCAAGCCGTGGCCACAGCCACCGGCATGGCCGCGATCATGGCGGTGGTGATGAGTTTGTGCAGCGCCGGTGATCATGTGCTGGTTTCGCGCAGTGTGTTCGGTTCGACCATCAGCCTGTTCGAAAAGTACTTCAAGCGCTTCGGCATCGAAGTCGATTACGTGCCTCTGGCGGATTTGTCCGGTTGGGACGCGGCAATCAAGACCAACACCAAATTGCTGTTTGTCGAGTCGCCATCCAACCCGTTGGCCGAGCTGGTGGATATCGCCGCGCTGGCGGAAATCGCTCACGCCAAAGGCGCGATGCTGGTGGTCGACAACTGCTTCTGCACGCCAGCGTTGCAGCAACCGCTGAAGATGGGCGCGGATATCGTCGTGCACTCGGCTACCAAGTTCATCGACGGCCAGGGCCGTTGCATGGGCGGCGTCGTGGCTGGTCGCAGCGAGCAGATGAAAGAAGTGGTCGGTTTCCTGCGCACTGCGGGGCCGACCCTGAGCCCGTTCAATGCCTGGATCTTCCTCAAGGGGCTCGAAACCCTGAACCTGCGGATGAAGGCGCATTGCGCCAATGCCCAGGAGCTGGCCGAGTGGCTGGAGCAGCAGGACGGCATCGAGAAAGTCCATTACGCCGGTCTGAAAAGTCACCCGCAGCACGAACTCGCCCAGCGTCAGCAGAAAGGGTTTGGTGCGGTGGTCAGCTTTGAGGTCAAGGGCGGCAAAGAGGGTGCCTGGCGCTTTATCGATGCGACCCGTCTGATTTCGATCACGGCTAACCTCGGTGATACCAAGACCACCATTACTCACCCGAGCACCACCTCCCACGGCCGTCTGGCGCCGCAAGAGCGTGAAGCCGCGGGCATTCGTGACAGCCTGATCCGCATTGCGGTCGGCCTGGAAGACGTGGCTGACCTGCAAGCCGATCTGGCGCGCGGGTTGGCGGCCTTGTGATCGAGTTGTCCACGCCGACCTCCGGGTCCAATGGTCGTGTCGCGCTGGTCACCGGCGCGGCGCGAGGCATCGGTCTGGGGATCTCGGCCTGGCTGATCAGCGAAGGCTGGCAGGTGGTGCTGAGCGACCTGGACCGGGTGCGCGGTTCGAAAGTGGCGAAGGTGCTGGGCGACAATGCCTGGTTTATCGCCATGGACGTCTCGAACGAAGGGCAGGTGGCGCTGGGGGTTGCCGAAGTGCTGGGGCAGTTCGGGCGCCTGGATGCACTGGTGTGCAACGCCGCGGTGGCCGATCCGCACAACATCACCCTGGAAAGCCTCGATCTGGCTTACTGGAATCGTGTGTTGGCGGTGAATCTCAGCGGGCCGATGTTGTTGGCCAAGCACTGTGCGCCGTATCTGCGCGCGCACAGCGGCGCGATCGTCAACCTGGCCTCGACCCGCGCCGGGCAGTCGGAACCCGACACAGAGGCTTACGCGGCCAGCAAAGGCGGACTGTTGGCGTTGACTCACGCCTTGGCCATCAGCCTTGGGCCGGAAATCCGTGTGAATGCCGTCAGTCCGGGCTGGATCGATACGCGGGATCCTTCCGTGCGGCGTGCCGAGCCACTGACCGATGCCGATCATGCCCAGCATCCGGCGGGCAGGGTGGGGACGGTTGAAGACGTGGCGGCGATGGTGGCCTGGTTGCTGTCGAAGAATGCCGGATTCGTCACGGGCCAGGAGTTTGTGGTCGACGGTGGCATGACCAAGAAGATGATTTACGAGCAGTGAGAAGCCGTTTCAAGCTTCAAGCTGCAAGTTAAGGCTCGACAGTGTCATGCCGGCTTCACGCGTGACGGCTTCCACTTGTGGCTTGAAGCTTGCCTCTGGCAGCTGTTTTGAAAAAACTTCAATCCTGCTATTGACTTAGGTTCGGTACCTGCGTAAATTTCGCGGCCTCGGAGATGCAAACGGGTGATTAGCTCAGCTGGGAGAGCGTCTGCCTTACAAGCAGAATGTCGGCGGTTCGATCCCGTCATCACCCACCACTTCCGAGATACTTGCGAAAGCAAGAGGTAGGCTGAAATGCCTCCACCGACGCGCAGCGGTAGTTCAGTCGGTTAGAATACCGGCCTGTCACGCCGGGGGTCGCGGGTTCGAGTCCCGTCCGCTGCGCCATATTTTCCGAGTCAGATTTATCTGGTTCGAGATTGAAAAGCTTCTGAGTTTTCAATCAGACGAGTTACTTGGATGAAAGTCCAAAGCGATACGCAGCGGTAGTTCAGTCGGTTAGAATACCGGCCTGTCACGCCGGGGGTCGCGGGTTCGAGTCCCGTCCGCTGCGCCATATCTGCTACAAGGCCCACTGAACGCCTTGGAGCTACGAAGAAAACTGCTGGTTTTGCCAGTGCTACTTCGAGTCGATAGCAAAGACCCTGGTCGAAAGACCGGGGTTTTTTGTGTCTGGAATTTGACTTTTTCTCCTCTTGCAGTGTCCCTTGCCGGGCCATCCTGGCCGCCTTCTTCTATGCTGCCTCAAAGGTTGTCGCGACGACGCCGTCCGGCCGGGCTGACCTTGGCGTTGCATTCGCTTGCCTGCTCAATTCTGTGCACTGAAAACACAGTATTTTGATTCGCTGGTCAGTTTTTTTGTGTGGGGCTGTTTGCCGCAGGCGCATAAGCCTATAAACTTAACCTTTCGGTCAGCTTTGCACTGTCATTTCAGCCCTTCGTTTCGTCAAAAAGGGCTTCTGCACGACTCGAGATTTCCAGAACATAACCAGAAGGGCGGGTCTATAACCGCCCAGAGGATGATCCATGTCCAACCGTGAAATATCCCGGCGCTCGTTCCTTCAGGGCGGGCTGGTGGCAGGTGTGAGCGTGACGCTCACGCCGCTCAGCAGTCAGGCGCTCGCTGCCTTGATGGAAAACAGCGTGACCGTGCCGTCCGAGCAATGGCTCGGCAACAACGGCAAGGCACGCACGCGTAACGATGCCTTGTCGAAGGTCTGCGGCAGCAAAGTCTTTGCCCGCGACATCCGCGCCAAGGACATGCCGGGCTGGCCGCAGCAGCAAGGCCACGCCATGCTGCTGAAAACCATCAAGGCCGACCGCATCTACGCGGGCATGGAACTGTCGTGGCTCGGTGCCGAATTGCAGCCAGACCGCATCGTCACCGCCGCTGACCTGGAAAAGGACGGCATCGTCTTCCCGGAGGAGCATGCGCCGGATCCGCTGTTGCCGGAAGGCAAGGTGCCGATGTTTATCGGTCACCCGGTGGCCATCCTGATCTGGAACGACTTCGAGCGTTTCCGTCAGGCCAAGGCCAAACTCAAATTCAATGACAAAGCGATTCGTTACGGTGCTCAAGTGCCGTTCTACGAAGGCGATCCCTACGGCAGCTTCCGCTATGTGCGGGTGGGCGGTGCGACCTCGGCGGACGAAGACGAATTCGCCAGCCTCAAGGATTCGATCCTGTTTCCGATGCTGAAAAACCGTCGTCCGGTGTGGAATTCCCAACCGAACCTGCACGGCAACCTGACCGAGCGTGGATTGTTCTACGCCGATCGCATGAAACAGCAGATCGACACGCCGCCGGACAACTGGCTGGTGTTCGACGAGCGCTACAAAACCCCTTCGATCGAACCGGCCGCGATGGAGCCGGACAACGGCAATGGTTGGTACGACCCGGCAACCAAGACCCTGCATTTCGTGGTGGCGACCCAGTGCCCATTGGAAGCAGCGACCGAGACCGCGAAGATGATCGCGCCGTCGCGCTTCGGCCTGGCGAACCTGAACATGCACCCGGGTTACACCGTCGGTTACGGTTCCAAAGACCACAACATTTTCGTCTACTACGCCGCCCTCGCGGCGCTGTATGGCGCCGGTGTGCCGGTGCGTCTGGCCAACGACCGCTATGAGCAATTCCAGAGCGGCATCAAGCGTCACCCGTTCGACATCCGCTACCAATTGGCCGTGGACAAGACCGATCACAGCTTCAAGATTTTCCGCGCCGAAATGAGCGTCGACGGCGGTGGCCGGGTCAACTACAGCCCCTCCGTGGCGGCCGTTGGCGCCACGGCGGCGCAGTCGATCTACTACATGCCGCAGAACGATTTGCAGGTCACGGCCTACCATTCCCGCGCCGTTGAAGCCGGCTCGATGCGTGGTTACGGCACCCTGCAAAGCATGGCGTCCACCGAGATGATGGTCGACGAAATTGCCGGTCGCCTCGGCATCGACGCCATCGACCTGCGCAAGAAAAATGCCATGGTCTCGGGCATGAAAAATACCCAGGGCGCGGTGCCGGCGGGTGCGTTGCGCTTGCACGAGATTCTCGACAAGGCCGCCGTTCGCGACGTCTGGAAAAACCGCGACGCGATCAAAAAGCAGCGCGAAGCGCAGGATCCGGACAACTGGTACGGCGTCGGTTTCGCCATCTGCCAAAAAGACTTCGGCACGGGCTCTGAAGCGCCGATGGCGAGCATCGAGTTCACTGCTCAGGGGCACATCACCCTGCGCCACATCGGTATCGAAATCGGCACGGGCATGTCGACCTCGCAAGCCTTGGTCGTGGCCGATTTCCTCGGCATCGCGGCGACGGAAGTGAAGACCGGCGAGACCGAATGGAAAGAGTTGCAGCTGATCAGCGGCGGCAACCCTTACATCATGAGTCAGGCCGAACAGGACAGCCTGCTGCGCAATCCGCGCTGGGTCGGCAAGATCGCCTCGGCGTCGTCGGCCACCAACTCTGCCTACTATTTTAGCCACGCCACCCGTGAAGCGGCGCGTGTGCTGTTCAACCACGGCTTGTGGCCGGCAGCGCTGCAGATCTGGAGCCAGGGCCCTTACGGTGGTTCGGCCAACCCTTACGTGGTGCGTCGCGAAGATGCGCATTGGGTCGACGGCAAACTCACCGCCAACGGCATGCAGCCGCTGAGCTTTGAGCAGTTGGCCAAGCACGCTCACGAGAAGGGCCTGGTCACCGGCGCGACCGTGCACGGTTTCAACCGCTGGAGCTGGGCCGAGGCCGAGTTCAGCATCGACGGCGTGCGTGAACGTCTGCCGCTCGACGGCCTGGCAGTCAAGTACGGCGACGGCGCGCCGAGCGTGAAAAAGGCGCAAATGAACAGCGCCGGTTTCCACCTGCTGGATCGCCAGAACGTGCACTACCCGGACACGCAGTTGAACAACGCGGCAGTGACTTACTACAGCCCGGTCGCGACGCTGGTGGAAGTGAAAGTCAACAAGGGTTCGGCCGAAGTGCAAGTGCTCAACCATCACTCGTGGGTCGAGTGCGGTCGAGTGCTGGTGGAAGAACTGGTCAAGGGCCAGATCGAAGGCGGGATTGCCATGGGTATCGGCCATGCGCTGATGGAAGAGATGCCGCTGTACGAAGGCGGGCCGGGGGAGGGTGACTGGAACTTCAACCGTTACCGCTTGCCGATGGCGCGCCACGTGGCGGTCTGGAAGCAGACGGCTGAAATCCTGCCGCCGCTGTCGCCGAGCGATCCATCGAAGGGCATCGCCGAAGTGGTGATGATCCCGGTGGTCGGCGCCATCGGTAACGCCGTGGCACACGCCATCGGCAAACGGGTCCGCGACCTGCCTATTACTTCTGCACGCATCAAGGAGGCCCTCAATGGCTAACCGTCCGCTTCAACTGACCCTCAACGGTCAATCCGTCGGCCCGGTGGAAATCCCTGATGACCTGCCGATGATCGATTACCTGCACGAATACAAAAACCTCACTGGCTCCCGCTTGGGCTGCGGTCAGGGCATCTGCCACGCCTGCGTTGTGATCGTCGACAACCCGGATGGCACCAGCGAAGAAGTACGCACCTGCATCACTGGCGCGCACTATTTCGAAGGCAAGAAAGTACGCACTATCGAAGGCCATGCGAAGCGCGACGAGGAAGGCAAAGTCACTGAGCTGAACCCGATCCAGCAGCGCTTCGTCGACGAATTCGCTTTCCAGTGCAGCTACTGCGCACCGGGGTTCGTGAATGCCGCGACCGTGCTGGTGGAGAAGTTGCAGCGTCAGCCGATCGTCAAAAGCCAGCTGGAAAAAGTCATCGAGGACAGCCTCGGTCACCACATCTGCCGCTGCACGGGCTACGTGCGTTATTACAGCGCGACACGTAACGTGCTGACCGATCTCGGTCTGGTCAAGGAGGGTTAAGCATGAAGCAACTACTTTCCCGCCTGGCATTGGCGGTCGGTCTGGCTGCGCCGGTGTTGCTGGCGCACGCGGAAGATCAGGTCAAGCGCGGCGAATACCTCGCCCGCGCCGCCGACTGCATGGCCTGCCACACCGCGCCGGGTGGCGCGCCGTACGCGGGTGGTCTGCCGATTGTCTCGCCGTTCGGTACGATCTACGGCACCAACATCACCCCGAGCAAAGAGCACGGCATCGGCCTCTACAACGATGACGAATTCTTCGCCGCACTGACCGAAGGCAAGCGCCGTGACGGCGCCAACCTGTACCCGGCGATGCCGTACACCTCGTATCACTTGATTCCGCGTGACGACTCGGACGCGATTCACGCGTACCTGAAAACCGTCGAGCCGATCGAGCGTGCAGCGCCAGTCACCAGCCTCAGTTTTCCGTTCAACGTGCGCCTGGGCCTGATGGGCTGGAACATGCTCTACGGCAAAGACGTGAAGCTTTCGTCCACCGAGGGCAAAAGCGATGCCTATAAGCGCGGCCAGTACATGGTCGACGTGCTCGGCCACTGCGGCGAATGCCACACCCCGCGCGGTTTGCCGGGCGCGATGCAGCAGGACAAGCGCCTGACCGGTGGCCTGCTCAATGGCTATCTGGCACCGAGCCTGCTGGCCAATGACCTCGCGGCTCGCGGCTGGAACCATCAGGACCTGAGCTCGTTCCTCAAGCATGGCATGAGCGCTCAGGGCACGATGTTCAACGAGATGTTTTCGGTGTTCCACAACAGCACCCAGGGCCTCAATGACCCGGACCTCGCGGCGATGGCGACCTTCCTGCTCGGCGATCAACCGCCGCAAGCCAAGGTGTTGACTGACGTGCCGTTGGACAAGCTCACCGCCAGCGCTCAACGCGGCCGTCAGGAATACCTGAATGTCTGCGCCGGTTGCCACGCGGTCGGTGGCGAGGGCAAACCGCACATCGCGGTGGCCATGCGCGGCAACACCACGCTGCGCCTGGAAGATCCACGCAACCTGGTGCGGGTGATCGACGACGGTATTGGCGAACAGAAGTTTGCCGGGTTTGAGCATATGCAGCCAATGCCTGGGTTCGCCGAGAAGCTCAGTCACGAGCAACTGACTGATTTGCTGAACTACCTGCGTCAGGGCTGGGGTGGTCAGCCGGATGATCTGGCGGTGAATGACGTGCAGAAGTTGCGGGCTGATGCGCCGCCGCTCGAGCACAAGGCGCACTGATATGCAGCATCTCGATCTGCAAGTCGTGCGCCGGGCGCTGCAATGGTCGTCGGCGGGTCAGCGCGTCTGGCTGTGCACGGTGCTCGCCACCTACGGCTCGGCGCCGCGTGCACCGGGTTCGCTGCTGGCGGTGAACGCTGACGGGCAATGGATCGGTTCGCTGTCGGGTGGCTGTGTCGAGGAGGACTTTCTCGAGCGAGTCGCCGAAGGGGCGTTCCTGGAAGCGGTCAGCGTCGTGCGTTATGGCGAGGGTGATGATCCGCGCTCGCGGGTGAGTCTGCCCTGTGGCGGTGTACTCGATGTGCTGGTGGAGAACCTTGGGCCGGATTGCGAGGTTCAGGCGCATCTGCGAGAACTGGAGTCGGCGTTGTTGGGTCAGCGTCGCCTGATCCGCGAAGTCGATCTGGCCAGCGGTGCGCGCAGCCTGTTCGATGATCGCGAGCAGGGCGTGCGCATCGAGCGTGAGATCGACCGGGTACGCGTGCGGATCGGTGCGGCTCAACGCTTGTTGCTGGCCGGGTATTCCTCGGTTGCGCAGGCGTGTGCAGCGTTCGCCGTCGGGTTAGGTTTCGAAGTGATTCTCTGTGATCCGCGCGACGAGGTGCTGGAAGGCGTGATGCTGGAAAACGTCGAGATTCGTCGTCAGTTGCCCTCGGTGTTCATTGCTGACGGCGGTTGCCACAGCGACACGGCGGTGGTGGCGTTGACCCACGATCCCCGCATCGACGACCTGGCGATGATGGAAGCGGTGCGTACCGAAGCGTTTTACATCGGTGTGATGGGGTCCATGCAGACATCGCAAAAGCGCTTTGAGCGGTTGCGCAGGATTGGTGGTCTGGGGGAGGCCGAGCTGGCGCGGATTCATGCGCCGATCGGATTGAACCTGGGCAGCAAGACACCGGCTGAAATCGCCCTTGCGGTACTCGCCGATATCCTGCGGATCCGCAGCGGCATTGCACGGGACAAACTGTAAACACCACTCCTACAAAAAAGGGGCCGCATTCAGCGGCCCCTTTTTTGTATCAGTATCCGAATTTGTCCCGCAGTCCGTAGTACCAGGCGCCCAGCGCCGCAAACGGTGTGCGCAGCAATTGTCCGCCAGGGAACGGGTAGTGCGGCAGATCGGCAAACGCATCAAAACGCTCCGCTTGACCTCGCAGCGCCTCGGCCAGCACTTTGCCCGCCAGGTGCGTATACGTCACGCCATGGCCGCTGCAGCCTTGGGAATAGTAGATGTTGTCACCGATCCGTCCGACCTGTGGAAGACGCGACAGAGTCAGCAGGAAATTGCCGGTCCAGGCGTAGTCAATATTCACGTCCTTGAGTTGCGGGAACGCCTTGAGCATCTTCGGCCGAATGATCGCCTCAATGTTTGCCGGATCCCGCGCGCCATACACCACGCCACCGCCGAAGATAAGGCGCTTGTCACTCGTCAGGCGGTAATAGTCGAGCAGGTAATTGCAGTCTTCGACGCAGTAATCCTGCGGCAGCAGGTTGTTCGCCAATTCCTCGCCCAGCGGTTCGGTGGTAATCACCTGAGTCCCGCAAGGCATCGATTTGGCTGCCAGCTCCGGCACCAGGTTGCCGAGGTAAGCATTGCCCGCCACGATGATGAACTTGGCCCTGACCTTGCCCTCTGGCGTATGCACCACCGGATTCGCGCCGCGCTCGATGCGCACTGCTGGCGACTGTTCATAGACAATGCCACCCAGCGACTCAACGGCTGCGGCTTCACCCAGTGCCAGGTTGAGCGGATGAATGTGCCCGCCGCTCATGTCGAGCATGCCCCCGACATACTGATCGCAATTCACCACTTCACGGATACGACGTTGATCCATCAGCTCAAGCTGCGTATGACCGAAACGTTCCCACAGGCGCTTCTGCGATTCCAGATGACCCATCTGCTTGGCCGTGATGGCTGCGAACACGCCACCGTCCTTCAGGTCGCACTGGATATTATATTTGGCGACCCGCTCACGAATGATCCGCCCACCCTCGAACGCCATCTGCCCCAGCAACTGTGCTTGCTTGGGGCCAACGCTGCGCTCGATCACATCGATATCGCGGCTATAGCTGTTGACGATCTGACCGCCGTTACGACCCGACGCGCCAAAACCAACCTTGGCCGCTTCCAGAACCGTTACCTTGAAACCGTTCTCCAGCAGAAACAGGGCAGAGGACAGACCGGTGTAACCGGCGCCGATCACGCAGACATCAGTCTCTACTTCACCCTGCAAGGCCGGGCGCGGCGGAACCGCATTGGCCGATGCGGCGTAATAGGATTCTGGGTAGGGAGTGTTCGCCATCCTGCTGCCTCTGTTTAATATATTTTACGAGTGCCTTGATCCTACCCGAGTTAAAAATCGACCGCCAGCCACCGGAAAATCTTCTTCATCGCTGCAAAATTAAATATTTTGCATATTCATAGGGTTAGCTCGAAAAAAGGTGTTGACACCCCTCCGGAATTCCGTAGAATGCCGCCTCACAGCAGGCACGTAGCTCAGTTGGTTAGAGCACCACCTTGACATGGTGGGGGTCGTTGGTTCGAGTCCAATCGCGCCTACCAAACAAAATCCGCTCTGCTGGGCGGTCTAGAAGGGCTCACCGAAAGGTGGGCCCTTTTTTGTTGTCTTGGATTTCATCAGAACGTTCACAAAATATAGGCTTCGTTCACACAGGCAATGTGAGCGTGGATTCGTGCCTGCCTCTGTTCACACTCAGAATTGTGAACGACTCTCCCTGACCTATTGATACCTATGGCTTGAGCACTTTCTTGTCTTGGTGGTGGTGCGTTCGCAAGCCCACTCCCTTGCCTGTTGTTCGTGTTGCGCGCGCCAAGGAACAGGCCTATCTGCAGTCAATCAACAAAGCGGTGCAAGATGGCCGACGTATCATCGACCGAGCGACTTCTGATGCTGCTGCCGCTCGCGCTTCTGCTGACGACCTGCGCGGGGTAGCCGACGCCGTTGCCGCTCGACTCGCAGTCAGTCAAACCAGCGGCAATTCCTGCGCTGCCACCGCAAGCAAGTCAGCGACCCGCGCCGCAATGGTGCTTGCCGACGTGCTCAAGCGCGCTGACCAGCGAGCGGGCGATTTGGATGAAGTTGCTGACCAACCCAGAGCCAGGGGTGTGACGTGCGAGAGGGCTTACGATGCTTTGGGT
This sequence comes from Pseudomonas sp. SIMBA_041, assembly GCF_046535095.1. Classification (NCBI taxonomy): domain Bacteria; kingdom Pseudomonadati; phylum Pseudomonadota; class Gammaproteobacteria; order Pseudomonadales; family Pseudomonadaceae; genus Pseudomonas; species Pseudomonas sp. SIMBA_041. The sequence goes on along the minus strand of NZ_JAWRXJ010000006.1, from coordinate 133,240 downwards.
GGTTGAACGCTATCGTTGACCGGCGTTGGCTGTTCAGCCCCGCACGCTGCAGCCCACACTTCGTCCGTTAGTACTTTGACGGTTTTTTCTGCGCTATCAAGAGCGGGTAACTGACGCCTTGCTGCATCTGGAGTGCTGTAAAACCCGGTATCGCTTAGCTTGCGGCTCACGCAGTTGATTTGAAAGCCTCGATACGACGAGAACTGTTCGCCGACGATTTTAACTACAACGTTGCGTATGGGCAGTTCTCCTTCCGCGCTTACTACCGAATAGGATTTGTGAAACGAATCATAGTTGGTCAGTAGGGTGTCGGCAGAATATGCATTGGCGGACAGTAGAGTTGAGGCAAAGATGGCAAGATATCTCACGGTATTTTTCCTTGACTTGACCTGGCTAGTTGGGGCGAGAGAGGCGAAAACATCGCCAGTAAGTGAACTTTGGCAAAGTAAACCTGTACCGCTCTTTAAGGGCTATAGGAAGTTTCCCAAAAATTGGCAGACGGCCATTCAGCGCTTGATCGCGGTTACTTTGAAGTCAAAAATTGTCAAAAATTATCAATCCCGAGTTTGGGTTTGGCGCCTTTTGGTGCTGAGGAGTTGCGAGATAGTGTTTTATACGTTCGGCAGGACGCCGGAGGCGGGATTTCTTCTGCGAATATTCTTCCCCAAAACGCAACCGTTTGAGCCAATGTTTATTGGGTCCTATAGAGTCGCAAGAGGTGCTGCGTTTTGTGGTTTTTTTACTGCTCAAGGCCTTTTTTATAAAGGTCTTACCTGATTTCTAGGCGGCATTCCAGGCTTTGATGCCGCCATTGGCCGTCTGCAATGGCGTGTCGGTCCGTTGCGGGCAGCTCGACTATTCAGAAAAGCCAGGGTCGATTCCATGCGAACGAAACTGATCATTGCTGCAATGAGCCTGCTTGTCGGTACAGGGGCGTGGCGAAGCCGAGAACAATTGAGGCTACGCCTTATTGCTTGATGAACACCGATGTTCGTTGGTCGATCATCGACTCCGTAGAGATGAAAAACGGGAAAAAGGCTAAGACTCTCCTTTGAATCCAGGACGTATTGGGGGATCAATTGTCAAAATGTCCCGTCCTGAATAAGGTTTACACCTTCAGATCGATTTTGATCTAGCTGTAGACCACCAGCACGTCGTCACCGTGCGCGCCAGCCAGTGCTCCGCAGCCCTGCGAATCAACGCGCTGCCGGCACGGAGGGGTTCTACTACAAACCTCAAGACCGCCGCAGCTACCAGTTAGACCAACTGGCACGCTGTATCGGGACGCGCACAATTTTGCGAAGATCGTTTAATCAGTAATCAGGACCAAGAATGGCCGTCAGAACCACTTCGGCGAGAACCCGGTGCCCGAAATCGTTGGGGTGGTTCAAGCCGTTCCCAGTAACATCCAGATAGTTTTTCCTGGACATCATCATGTCCCATGCCGACGTCATGTCGGCTACGGCTACCGATGCGTTGTCCCTGGCAAGCTCTCGTAGTACAGGCAAATAACCTGTAATGTTCAGACGCTTTTGAATGAACGTCGAAGGGTTTGCTCGCTGCGGTGACACCAGCAGTATTGGCACTCTTGGTTGTTTCGCTCTAATGGCGCTGATGACCGCCTGCATGTTTGCCTTATATTCGTTGGGTTTAAACACGCCACCGTCATTCATCCCAAAGGCCAAAACAACTAGATCGGACTTCTTGTCGTTAACTCGATATTCCACAGCAGAGACGGCATTGATCGAACTCCATCCTCCCACTGCGTTATTGCGTGATTCGACCATCAGTGGGTATTTGTAATTCAAATACGCCATGACAAGGCCCGCGTACCCAGGCTGATTGGGTGCGGTGTAAATGCTAGTGGCATTGGCGCCAACGGTGATTGAGTCCCCGAAGAAGGTAATGGAAAGTGGGACTGTGCCGATCACCTTCCTCAAATTGCCCAAGGTACCGATGGTTTTCGATGCGAAGCTTTGGTGCTTGTCATAAGTGATCGCGTATTGGAATTCCTGGAAGCCTGGTGTTACGCGCACACCGTAGTTCTTTAGTTCGGCCTCAGTCATGTCGTTTGAGTATCCACGCGGTGCTTTCTTGATGGCGCTGTCGCGTGTGAGCTTGATGCCTTCCTTCGTTGGAATATAGTCCATCATCGGCTTAAACACCTGGCCTGTTGCCGGGTTATAAACCATCCGGATCTTCGTTGGCGCAAACATCGTCCTGACAAAGTTGGAGCGGCCGTCTTCGGTGTAAAACGTTTCGCCGAATACAGTAGGGCCGTTCAGGCTGCGTTGGTCAGTGTGGAACTTGCTGACGACGGCTGCACCGCAATCAAGGTTGGTACAGGTTTGAAAGTTTTCCTCGATAGGTACGCCGTCTGGCCCATTAGCGGCATGAGCGAACCCTGCAACGGCCAGTAACAGGGAAGTTAGGAAGTAACGCATTTAGGTTTAACTCGCATATATTTTTTGATTGCCGTGTTCATTGGCTTTTCGATGTAGAGGTGCCCGGCAATGCCTGCGGCATGGCAAACAAACAGATAGCAGGCCAGATAGATCCATACATTGACTGTTTGATCCAGGCCGGAGCGCATCCACAGGAAGAAGAATATTGGCGCAACAAATCCATGGATCAGGTAAAGGCTGTACGACGCATCACCGAGCAAGCCGAATACCTTTGACTCTTTGGTGTCTCGCTCAAGGCTCAGCGCTGCCCACACAAGCAGGAACGCCGGCATACCCCAGGCGATTGGACGATAGAGCAGACCTGGTACCTGTATCAGTGCGTTCAATTCGACGAACAGGAACAGTGGAATTGCGAGAACGGCGCACACGATCGCTACACCCCTGGGCATGAGTGTGCCACCCGACACCAGGCGATAAAGGAAGATGCCAAGCATGAACTCAACAATCATCGGATTCGCGAACGAGGTCGCCACCACGCCAACGTGGGTGTTGGAAGCCAACAGCATCGCGCCAAAGAAGAAAACGACCAGACCCACTTCGAGGGTGGCCAGCGTCTGCGCGCGGAACAGCAACACTACGGCAATGGCCGCGTAGAACATGAATTCAACCTGCAGTGTCCAGCCGATCCCGAGGATAGGAGGACGTGTCCAGTGGGTGAACGTCAGCGTTTCCACGTACCAGCCCAGATCCATCTTGGAGCCATTGAAGAAATAGGCCAGTTCGGCAGTCACATTGTCGATCTTTCCGTTCATGACGAGCCAGGAAACCAGCACCACCACACTGATGGTGAAGCAGTACATTGGCCAGATCCTGGTGATCCGACGCCACATGAACCCTGCCGGTCCCATTAGGGCTACCGAGTCTTTCCTGTACAAGCCACCGTACAGAATGAAGGGCATGATGAAGCCGCTAATAATGAAGAAGATGTCGACGCCGAAACCGCCGAGGTTCGTCAGGCTCGGCGGGATGCCGTAGATCTGAAGGTTCGAGTGGGCGCAAACAACGAGAAAGGCCGCGATAAATCGCAGGTATTGGATGTTTTTTATCATGCGTCCCGATACTCGTGTTGGAGTGCTTTTGTGAGGAGGCGCGGAGTTTAAACGGCAGACGGCGTCCGCGCCATCATTCGCGCATTCGCTGAATGACCACATCAAAACTCGCCTCCGCGCGGGTATTTTTTGCCTTGAGGAAAGTTATGGCTGTAACCGAGAGGGGCTGCGACACTCTCACGCGCACGCTGTAGGGTGAAACGCGGGGCCGACCTGGCTGCGGCTGCTCACCAGGCCCAAGTCAGGGGTGGGGGCTATGCGTTGGGTGGTTGAACGCTTTTGCTGACGACAGTCGGCCCTATAGTACCGCACGCCGCGGCCCATACTTCGTCTGTCAGCAGCTTGAAGGTACGGTCTGAAGCTTTGAGAGTGGATAACTCACGCCGTGCCGCATCTGGCGAACTGAAAAAACCGGTGTCACTGAGCTTGCGGCTCACGCAGTTGAGCTGGAAGCCTCGGTACGAAGTGAAATCTTCGCTGACCCTTTTTACTATAACGTCACGAATAGGTAGTTTGCCTTCCGTGCTTACGACCGAATAGGCCTTGTAAAACTCATCATCGGTAACTGAGGTTGCATTGGCGGAGTGTGCATTGTCGGACAGCAGGGCTAAGACAAAAATGGCGAGATATCTCACGGCATTCTTCCTTGACTTGATCTGGCTAGTTGCGTTCGGGGGAGGGCAGAGCAAATAACAGTTTTTAGGTATAGCAGAATTTAATATGAACGCCGCGCCCTGCATTCGTTGTTGGCATCAGCAAGCATCTGCTAGCTCGGCCGGGTAGCTTGGTAACTGGCTGATGCAACAAACAAAGAGGCGGTAACCGCTCGACCACCATTGCAGGTCTGCTGGGCGATGTGAGCGCTGAGGCACCGGATTGCCCGATGCCGCCAGGTCAGACTTTAAGACGCCTACCGCTCAACCTCAACTACGTTCGGTTTTACTGTTTTTTTTGAGCTGATCAGTCCGTTGAGAAAATCACGGCAGGGTTTTTCTACGGCCACATGCAGGCCTACGGACATCGTCATAATCAGGCCGAGGAAAAACATCTCGAAGATTACGTTCGTCACGAATGAGCCTGGAGCCTTCGCTGCAAAAATTGGGGCTGCGATCATGTGGATCATGTAAAACGCAAACGATGCCTCTCCCAAGAAAACAATCTTCTTCGTGGAAAGTGCCTTGCTCAGCCTGCTTTGTTGGTCCATCGCCAGCGATAGAATAAGCAGGGTGAAGGCTCCGGCGTAAGCTGCATCCCAGCTATACGCTGAATAGTAGAGATTTTTCGAGGCCATCACCGCCAACACAACGGCTATGCTTGCATAGGAAATCAGGCGCCATGGTTTCTCGCTTGCACATGCTTTAACGTGTCGCGAAAAGTATATCGCCGCCAGGATTCCGAGGCTGAAATCCATTATGCGCAGCAATGGGAAGTTGTATAACCAACGGTGTGAAGAGTTCGGGTCAGCAGGAGACAGTAAATCTCTTGGTGGCATTGATAGATAAACTGCAGCCGCAAACTGGGCGAAAACTATAAGTAAAGCCAGAGTAACGAGTCGGCCTTTATTTTGAAATATGCCAAGCTTGTTGAACAGAGGCAGAAGGAGTGGAAAGGTGAGGTAAAGAAACGCTTCAACGCTGATACTCCACGCTGGACCGTTCAGGCCGCCAATGACGTAGATGTTGGGATGCCAGGATTGTAGCGCCAACACGTAGACCGACACCGGACCTTGCCCACCCTGCTGTAGATAAACGAATGCCATCGTCAGGAAATAGATCGGGTATACACGGCAGAATCGCGCCCATAAATATCGAGGTGTATTGCTCGCAGGGTTAGTTTCAAATCGATCTAGATAGTTGTAAGCAATGATGAAACCTGAAAGAACAAAAAAGAAGGTAACACCCGAATAACCGGAAGCGAAAAATCTGCCGATGTCTTCATTAATTCCTGCCATTGGGTAGTGCGAGAAAAACACCATCAATGCCGCGAAGAAGCGCAGGCCGGTGAGGGCTGGGATGGTCCCAGTTCGTACAGATGAAGTCGGCATTTTGCCCTCCTGAATTTCGCGGGATTCTACAGCAATTTATTGCTCACCGAAGGGCTTGCGCGGAGAAACAAATGCCCTTCACATCGCTGCGACTGAGCCAGAACCTCCCGAACGGCAGCAAGCAAACCTGCATTTTTGCCTCTGCGTTGCACCTTGCAATGGAACGCTTCCAGATCAATTCACGCCTGTGGATGGCACCGTTCATCTCTCTTGGTTGCTAAGCGCGTAATTAAACGTTGCTGAGGTGGCGCCGATACGCCTGTATCAACCACCAACAGGCGACGACGCATGGATGTCAGTAATACTCAAAACGAATATCAAAAGCCAAAAAACCTGGCGGGTCTGGGACGTCGGTGGGGTGGGCAAATGATCGACTCACTCATCACGTTCTTTCTGTTCTTGTTTGTGGGGCGAATGGGCGACTTCGTAGGTCTGCCTCCCACTGTGGTCGCCATCCTGGCGCTGGGCGCGGGTGCGGGCTATTACCTGTTTTCCGACGCTATGCCCAATGGTCAAAGCGTTGGCAAAAAATGGCTGGGCATGTCGGTGATAGATGAGCGCAGCTACCTTGACTGCAATCTTTATCAATCCTTTGTGCGCAATATCACCACACCGTTCCTGAGTATTCTTGACTGGATCTTTATTTTCTTTGGTTCGCGCAAACGTCTTGGCGATATGCTCGCGTCGACGATCGTGATTCGATCCAGGTAAAGGGCGGTTTGCAGCAATTGAGGCGTAAACTGGCGGTGCTACCTCATCAAAAGGAGCCGCATATGATCGCCGACCAAACGAACAAACAGACGTCTGAGACTAGAACTGTTTGGGATCAGTTTTTCTGCGCTGCATTGATTGCGGAGAGCAACCTGACGGCCCCGGTCGTAGGTGGGGCTACTCACGAAGACAGGCAGAACCTGTTGATCGAAAGAGCCAAGGCGCTCGCAGACAAGATGATGGAAAACAGAAGGTAACCAGGGCCCAGCCATTGCGCTGGGCTTTTCATGCCTGGCTATGCCAATGACTGGTGTTGGAATCAGGCGATCAGGTCTACTTTCCCGGTTGCCAGGCGATAAACGCCGCCCACTACTTTCAACGTGCCTTTGCTGAGGGCGTCCGTCAGCAAGGGGGAAGCATTTTTTAGTCGCTTGACCGAGTCTTTGACATTTTGCGCTACCGCATTAGCGGGAAGACTACCCGGCTCCTTGAGTACCGTCTCGATAGAGCCCTTGAGTGCCTCAGTCAGTTTCGGGATGTGGCCAGGAAAAACGGTGTGATCTTTTACCGCCTTGATACCTGCGTTAATCGCACCGCAGTCTTCATGCCCGAGCACGAGGATTAGTGGTGAACCAAGCACCGCGACAGCGTATTCAAGGCTGGCCAAACCCTCATCAGTGACGAAATTGCCAGCAACGCGTATGGCGAAAAGATCTCCCCGGGCAGTGTCAAAAGCGTACTCGGGGGCGATACGAGAGTCAGAACAACTGAGTACCGACACGAACGGGTTCTGGCCTGTGACCAGGGCTTCTCGTTCGGCCTTGAAGTCATGAGTCTTGGAGGTACCGGAAACATATCGCTCGTTTCCCTCCATTAGCCGTTGAAGGGCCATGTCGGGGTTGATTGAGTTTTGCGGTTTTGGGGGTGGCGCCGTTTTCTCGGCGGCCAGGAGGAGTTGGTCAGGCAGGGCGCCAGCCAATAGCAGGGCACCGGCTCCAAGGCCGGCATACTTCAGGAACTTACGGCGACCACCCGCGTTTTGAAGTGGTTTTGAATCACATGATTCACACATGGCTTGTGTACTCAGGTGAAAGGGGGGGGCTTGCTGTCAAAAGCGAGTGCTTTCAGAAGCCTTCAGCTCTTGTGTGGTGGAGTCTAGCCCGTCTGTGACGTAATGTTTCTGGTACTGTTTTCAGGCCTGTTGCTTTCGTTTGCGATGACTTGGTTTAGTCAGAGTCTTGCTCATGTTCCATAAAAAAAGTGTGGATATTTAAGGGCTTACGATTTTTTTTAACCGGCCGGTGGTCGAAAATATATTGTTACAAGTGGGTTGCTGGGATATTATCGCCCCGCGTTCACCACCACGGTTTATGCATTTTTAAGTCCCAAGCTTCCATCAGCTGCTTGGGATTTTTTTTGCCTGAAATTTGTCCTGCCCCTTCGAACACCCGCCCAAACCGGGCAAGTCCTGGTCTTTTGGGCTACTACTGTCTGGCCAAACTCAAACTCGGTCTGATGGGGGTACATCGATGCTGGTTCATTGGTCTCTTGCGGCAATTCACCTGCTGGCCGTTGCGCTGGCATTCTGGGCCGTTTTAAACCGCGGCACGGCATTCAGTCGCCTGGCGGCCGGGACTGGGGAAGCTCGGTGCGTGCTGGTGGCCGATAACCTGTGGGGGATTTCTGCGGTCATCCTCCTGATCACCGGAGGGATGCGGGCCTTTGGCGGGTACGAAAAAGGCACCGATTACTACCTTCACCAGCCACTGTTCCACCTCAAGATGACGCTCTTCGTGCTGATCCTGCTGCTTGAAGTTGCCCCGATGGTGGCGTTGATCAAATGCCGGATTGCGCTTGGGCGTGGCGTGACGATCGATACCGCTCGGGCAAAACTGTTTGCTCGTTTCAGTCATATCGAAGGCTTGCTGGTGTTACTGATGGTCATCGCGGCGACGGGGATGGCGCGTGGGGTAACCTTTGGTTGACCGAGAGCGATCACGTCCTTCCTCGGGGTTATTCGGAAACGTCTGACAGCCATGGCATGCAATATGCCAGTAGTATCGGCTTCAAGTTTTGGCGGGAGAGGGAGAGCGAGCCGGCGGGCATTGCGGCGCTCGAATCTTTAGCCAGCCGGTGTTCAGGGCGAACGGGCTGGCTACTGACTGCAACAGGATTCAGGGGGTTTGTGGCTTGTCTGGCGCGGTGAGGCCAGCCTGAATGCGCTGATAAATTTCTTCACGGTGCACTGCAACGTCTTTCGGGGCGTTGATGCCGATCCTGACTTGCTGGCCGCTCACGCCCAGAATGGTGATCGTAATGTCGTCACCGATATTTATGCTTTCACCGACTTTGCGGGTGAGTATCAGCATGGTCTTCTCCTTGATTGCTTTGTAGGGCACCTGATTCGAACAGTGCAGAGGTCGGTGGTATGTATAGATTAGTGCGAAGTCTCACGGTTTGGGTGCCTCTTTCTGACGCGCAGATGCTGCATTAATTCCCAAGGCGTAACTATACAGAGGCCGCAACCATCAATCTCGTTGTTTTGTGCCCATTTTGCGGCACTCGGGAAGTATTCGTGAATGTTAAAATCACCGCTTTCGGCATTCAGAGGGAACCGTTGTGCGCAAAATGGTCTTGGTAATCGCTGTATTGGCGCTGGCTGGATGCGGTGAAGGGAAGGGTGTTGACGCTCAAAAAACGAAGCCGGCAGTCGTTTCCGCCCCCGCTGCGACAAACGGGCCGCAATGGGACCTCGAAGTGCGAGGTGAAACACCCCAGGCAGTGAGTGATCTGAGTGGCTGGCTGATTGAACACAGCTTCGTCTCCAACGTCATCATGGAAAACGGCAAGACGCGCATTCTGATGGGGCCATTCAGTTCGAAAGCCGAGACCGAGGCCAAGCAGGCAGAAGTGGCTGCAGCACTGGCGCGGGCCAAGAAACAGAATGTCGAATTGCTGGTGCTCGAGCGTCCTGCGGCCCAGTAACGCAGTGGCTGAAAAGGCAAAAGGCCTCGGGTTTTACGCCGAGGCCTTTTTACTTTCCAGCGGAAAGTCAGCCGCAGGCTTTCATGTTCACCGGCCCGACAAACTCGTTACCGCGACCCATGACGCACGCCACGCTCTGGTTACGCTGACGTTCCCAGGCTTCAACTGGATAAGTTTTGTTCCAGGCTTCGTACAGTTGGCGGTCTTGTTTCGACAGACTCAAGCCGTATTGCTTGCTCATGTAGAAATAAGTCCGGGCGATCATGCCGCGAATGGAAGGGCGGGGCATGACCTTCTTGGCCTTGAAATCCACCTGGGTCAGGCATGAGCCATATTGACCGGTCTGCACCGGCAGCCAGCCAAAACTGAAGTTGTTGCGGTCACCGTTCACCTCGCCAATGCTCGGCACCAGGTTGTGCAAATCGGCTTCGGCCTTCTGGAATACCGGATCGTAACGGGTGCAGTTCTTGCGCCCACCGGCCTGCCAGCACTGGCGCTGATGACCGATCTGCCACGCCGGGACAATATGCTCCCACTCGATGCGGGACGCGCGCTTGGCGTTTTTGCGCGGCACATAACCACAAGCAGCCAGGTTCACCTTGTTGCCGGTGTATTTGCAGCCGCAATAGAACTCGGTGGATTGCGGTGCATACAGTTTCCAGGCGACTTTTTTGGCTTCACTGAAGGTGCGTGGGGCGCCAGCCTGGGCCCCGAGGGAGATGAATAAAACCAGCAAAGCAAGCCAGCGGACACTCATTGACTCAATCTTCCTTCGGCACAACCCAGAAAATTTGCACACCGCCATCGTCGCGATAGGCGAGGGTGACGTTGTCGTTCTCGTCGATTTCTTCGAGCAATTGTTCCCACTCATCCACTGGTTCGTCCGGCAGGCGGAAGATCAGTGCTGCTTTGGCTTTTTGAGCGGTGGGGGAATTGATGATTTTCTGAACGCGCAGACCCATGCGTGCATAGGTATCAGGAGAAGCAGAGGGGGTGGCCACAGGATTATCCTTAGTAAGCTGTACGTGCATACAGTATTTAACTGTAAGCATTTTCGCAACTGCTTAAAATTCAAGAAAATCCTCTGACAGCGGTTTCTACCGTTTGCTGTAGGAAGAGGAGAAAACTTTTATCGGAGTTTTGCCAAGGGTGTTAACCACTCGTCAACGCTGACGAGTGGTTAAGAATGTGCCCGACCAGAACCGGTCGGGCGAGGGCGAATCAGTACTCCCAGAACATCCGTTGCAACTCTTTGCTGTCGTTGGTCTTGGTCAGTGCGACCATGGCCAGGATGCGGGCTTTTTGCGGGTTCAAGTCATGCGCGACCACCCAGTCGTATTTGTCGTCAGGCTGTTCGGCATTGCGCAGTACGAATCCGCCGGCGTTGACGTGGGACGAACGAATGATTTGCACGCCATCTTTGCGCAGGGCTTGCAAGGTCGGAACGACCCGCGAGGAAACCGAGCCGTTGCCGGTACCAGCGTGGATGATCGCCTTGGCCCCGGACTGAGCCAGCGCCTTGTACGCCGTGTCGCTCACGTTGCCGTAGGAATAGGCGATTTCTACGTCAGGCAGGCTCTTGATGGTTTTGATGTCGAATTCCGAGTCCATGGTGTGGCGCTTGGCCGGCAGACGGAACCAGTAGGATTTACCTTCGACCACCATGCCCAGCGGACCCCAGGCACTTTTAAACGCCTCGGTCTTGATGTTGATCATTTTGCTGACGTCACGGCCCGACTGGATTTCATCGTTCATGGTCACGAGGACGCCCTTGCCGCGCGCTTCTTTGCTGCTGGCGACGGCGACGGCGTTGTACAGGTTGAGCATGCCGTCGGCCGACATCGCCGTGCCTGGGCGCATGGAGCCGACGACGATGATTGGCTTGTCGGTCTTCTCCACCAGGTTCAGGAAGTAGGCGGTTTCTTCCAGGGTGTCGGTGCCGTGGGTGATCACGATGCCATCGACGTCTTTGCTGTCCGCCAGTTCGGCCACGCGACGGCCCAGTTGAAGCAGGTTGTCGTTGGTGATGCTTTCCGAGGCGATCTGCATGACCTGCTCGCCACGAACGTTAGCCAATTGGCTGAGTTCCGGAACGCCGGCAATCAACTGGTCGATGCCGACTTTTGCCGCTTGATACGTCGCGCTGTTAGCAGCGCTCGCACCGGCGCCGGCGATGGTGCCGCCGGTGGCCAGGATGACCACGTTCGCCAGTTTCTGTTGGGTTTCGACTTCTTTTGCCTGAAGGGCGGTAGGGAGTAGCAGCAGGAGGGCCAAAGCGCCCGGAATAAAAGTGTTGAAGGCAGATTTCATTATTTTCTCTCTAGTAGTCAGACGGTGCTGATGCAAGTTCATCTAGATACGCCCCCGGCAGATCTGAACGCCGGGGGTGTAGGTGGAGAGCAGGATCTGTACCAGCCAAACGTTGAACGAGAAAAAGTTTTAACTAGTTGATTTATATCTGAAATTATCTTGGCTCTAGTCGAGGTTAAACATGAAGGCGTCCGGGTTTCCGAATAGGTTGAGCGTTTACGTTCGGCTCTCCGAAAATGCCTACGACGTTTGTAGAGAAGGTCGCCTTGCCAAATCAGGAATCAATGCTAAAGAAACCCCCACATCGGTCGATGCCCCGTTAAGGTTATTTTTCTTACAGGAGTTCCCATGTCATTTTCTGTTGGTTTTCCAAATGCGGGCGCGGTCACCATCGGCGGCAAGTCCCCGTCGACGATCAATGCCTTGAGCGAAGCGACGGCTGACACCGCGACTCAGGTGCAGGGGAAGGAAGAGGGCAGCGACAACCAGGTTCGAACCGGTGGCGGTGCTCAGGACGAAACCAAGTCCAAGGGCGGCAGCACTCAAAGTATTGCGGTGCAAGTACTGCTCAAGCGCATGCAGGAACTGCAACAGCAACTGCGTGAGCAACAGCAACAACTGGCGGCTGCACAGGCAGCGTCTTATCCGACCCCGGAAGCCAAGGCCACGGCGGTGATGTCGATCCAGGGGCAAATCGCGGAAACCAACGGCGCGCTGTCACAAGTGGCAGGCAATCTGGTGAAAGAACTGGCCAAGGACTCCAGTACAGGCGGTCTGATCAGCACCATTGCCTAACGTGGCAGGTCGGTTTTGCCAGCGGAGACACCAAACAGGGCGTTGACAAATAGCAGCAGGGTTCGCATAGTTCGGTCTACGCAAACGTTTGCGAGGTCTTGTCGGTGGTCATGCCGTCGACGATCGGAGTCCAGGCATTACTCCAGCGCAAGCATTGCTCACAATAATCATAAGATCGGAGTGAACCCATGAAGCTGCCATTCGCTGGACGTCTTCTTGCTGTCGCTATGCTGGCTGTCGCATCCGCCGCGCTGCCCGTCTCATCGGCCTTCGCCGAATCGCCTGAAAAACCCAAAGTCGCACTGGTCATGAAATCCCTGGCCAATGAATTCTTCCTGACCATGGAAGACGGCGCCAAAGCTTATCAAAAAGACCACTCCGGCGAATTCGACCTGATCTCCAACGGCATCAAGGACGAAACGGACACTGCTGGCCAGACGCGCATTGTCGAGCAGATGATCCTCGCCAAGGTCAATGCCCTGGTCATCGCACCGGCGGATTCCAAGGCCATGGTTCCGGTGATCAAGAAAGCCATCGATGCCGGCATCACCGTGATCAACATCGACAATCAACTCGACCCGACCGTCCTCAAAAGCAAGAACATGACGGTGCCGTTCGTAGGCCCTGATAACCGCAAAGGCGCGCGTCTGGTTGGCGAGTACCTGGCCAAGAAACTGAAGGCCGGTGACGAAGTCGGCATCATCGAAGGCGTGTCCACCACCACCAATGCCCAGGCCCGCACCGCGGGTTTCAAAGATGCAATGGAAGCGGCGCAGATCAAAGTCGTTTCGTTGCAGTCCGGTGACTGGGAGATCGACAAGGGCAACAAGGTTGCCGCCTCGATCCTAAGCGAATACCCGGACGTCAAAGCCCTGCTGGCCGGCAACGACAGCATGGCCGTCGGTGCCGTTTCCGCCGTGCGTGCAGCGGGCAAGGCTGGCAAGGTGCAAGTAGTCGGTTACGACAACATCAATGCGATCAAGCCGATGCTCAAGGATGGTCGCGTCCTGGCCACCGCCGACCAGTTTGCAGCCCGACAAGCCGTGTTCGGTATTGAGACTGCGCTGAAAATCATCAAGGGCGAGAAGGTCGACAGCGGCACCAACGGCGTGATCGAAACCCCGGTAGAACTGGTCACCCAGTAAGCCTTCTGGCGACACACTGGTGCTCGCCCGTCCGGGCGGGCACAGGGAGAGTTTTATGTCCGTTTGCGCTCCGAACGCTGTCCTCACGGTCAGCGGTATCGGTAAGACCTACGCTCAGCCGGTACTGACCGGCATCGACCTGACGCTGATCCGCGGTGAAGTGTTGGCACTGACCGGTGAGAATGGTGCCGGCAAAAGCACGCTGTCGAAGATCATCGGCGGGCTGGTCACGCCGACCACCGGCCAGATGCAATTCCAGGGTCAGGATTACCGTCCCGGCAGCCGGACCCAGGCTGAAGACCTGGGCATCCGCATGGTCATGCAAGAACTCAATCTGTTGCCGACCCTGTCGGTGGCGGAAAACCTGTTTCTCGACAACTTGCCCAGCAACGGTGGCTGGATCAGTCGCAAGCAGTTGCGCAAAGCGGCGATCGAGGCCATGGCCCAGGTCGGCCTCGACGCGATCGACCCGGACACCCTGGTCGGCGACCTCGGCATCGGCCACCAGCAAATGGTCGAGATCGCCCGCAACCTGATTGGCGACTGCCATGTGCTGATCCTCGACGAACCGACGGCCATGCTGACGGCTCGTGAAGTCGAGATGCTGTTCGAGCAGATCACCCGCCTGCAATCCCGTGGCGTGTCGATCATCTATATCTCTCACCGTCTCGAAGAACTGGCGCGGGTTGCCCAGCGCATTGCGGTGTTGCGCGACGGCAACCTGGTCTGCGTCGAGCCGATGGCCAATTACAACAGCGAGCAACTGGTCACGTTGATGGTCGGTCGTGAGCTCGGCGAACACATGGACATGGGGCCGCGCAAGATCGGCGCTCCCGCGTTGACGGTCAAGGGCCTGACCCGCTCGGACAAGGTTCGCGATGTGTCCTTCGAAGTGCGTGCTGGCGAAATCTATGGGATCTCCGGATTGATCGGGGCAGGGCGCACCGAGTTGCTGCGTCTGATCTTCGGCGCCGACACTGCGGACAGCGGCACGGTCGCACTCGGGTCTCCGGCTCAGGTGGTGAGTATCCGCTCGCCGGCCGATGCAGTGGGTCACGGCATCGCCCTGATCACGGAAGACCGCAAAGGCGAAGGCTTGCTGCTGACCCAATCGATCAGCGCCAACATTGCCTTGGGCAACATGCCGGTGATTTCCAGTGGCGGTTTCGTCAACAACGGCGACGAGATGTCTTTGGCTCAGCGTCAGATCGACGCCATGCGCATCCGCAGTTCGAGCCCGGCACAATTGGTCTCCGAACTGTCCGGTGGCAACCAGCAAAAGGTCGTGATCGGCCGCTGGCTCGAGCGTGATTGCTCGGTGATGTTGTTTGACGAGCCCACCCGTGGCATCGATGTCGGCGCCAAATTCGACATTTATGCGTTACTTGGCGAGCTGACCCGCCAGGGCAAGGCGCTGGTGGTGGTGTCCAGTGACCTGCGCGAGCTGATGCTGATCTGCGACCGGATCGGTGTGCTGTCGGCGGGGCGCCTGATCGACACGTTCGAGCGCGACAGCTGGACCCAGGATGACTTGCTTGCCGCCGCTTTTGCCGGCTACCAAAAACGTGATGCGTTGCTCAACGAAGCAGCGCCTAGGGACCTTCCATGAAAACTGCATCTTCTGCCGGCAAACGTAGTGGCAACTTCTACGGCCTGGGCACCTATCTGGGCCTGGCCGGTGCCTTGCTGGCGATGATTGCGCTGTTCTCGGTATTGAGCAGCCACTTTCTTTCTTATGACACGTTCAGCACCCTGGCCAACCAGATTCCCGATCTGATGGTGCTGGCGGTCGGCATGACCTTCGTGTTGATTATCGGTGGCATCGACCTGTCGGTCGGTTCGGTGTTGGCGCTGGCGGCATCAACGGTCAGCGTGGCCATTCTCGGCTGGGGCTGGAGCGTCCTGCCCGCCGCATTGCTCGGCATGGCGGCGGCGGCATTGGCCGGGACCATTACCGGTTCGATCACCGTGGCCTGGCGGATTCCGTCATTCATCGTCTCTCTGGGCGTGCTGGAAATGGCCCGGGGCGTGGCGTATCAGATGACCGGGTCGCGCACCGCTTATATCGGTGATGCCTTCGCCTGGCTGTCCAACCCGATTGCCTTCGGCATCTCGCCATCGTTCATCATTGCCTTGCTGATTATCTTCATCGCGCAGGCCGTGTTGACTCGTACGGTGTTCGGTCGCTACCTGATCGGCATTGGCACCAATGAAGAAGCGGTGCGTCTGGCGGGGATCAATCCAAAACCCTACAAGATTCTGGTGTTCAGCTTGATGGGGCTGCTGGCCGGTATTGCCGCGTTGTTTCAGATTTCCAGGCTCGAGGCGGCGGATCCCAATGCCGGCTCCGGGCTGGAGTTGCAGGTCATCGCCGCTGTCGTCATCGGTGGCACCAGCTTGATGGGTGGCCGTGGTTCGGTGATCAGCACCTTTTTCGGCGTCCTGATCATTTCCGTGTTGGCAGCGGGCCTCGCGCAAATCGGCGCGACCGAGCCCACCAAACGCATCATCACCGGCGCGGTGATCGTGGTGGCGGTGGTGCTGGATACTTATCGCAGTCAACGCGCAAGCCGGCGGACCTGAATCATGGCAACGATCAAGGATGTAGCCGCACTCGCGGGCATTTCCTACACCACCGTGTCACATGTGGTGAACAAGACCCGGCCGGTCAGTCAGGAGGTGCGGATCAAGGTCGAAGAGGCGATCAAGACGCTGGACTACGTGCCGAGCGCCGTAGCCCGTTCGTTGAAAGCCAAAACCACCGCGACCATCGGGTTGTTGGTGCCCAACAGCCTCAACCCGTACTTCGCCGAACTGGCGCGAGGCATCGAGGATTACTGCGAGCGTAAGGGGTATTGCGTCATTCTCTGCAACTCCGACGACAACCCGGACAAGCAGCGCAGCTACCTTCGCGTATTGCTCGAAAAGCGCATCGACGGTTTGATCGTGGCGTCGGCCGGTGGCGATGCGGGGCTGGCGGAAGGTCTCGCCGGTGTACGCACGCCGATGGTCATCGTCGACCGCGGGCTGGAAGGTGTGAATGCCGATCTGGTGCGCATTGATCACGAATACGGCGCGTATCTGGCCACTCGGCATCTGCTGGAGCTGGGGCATCGGGACATCGCCATGATCGGCGGTCCGGTGGGTACCAGCGTGGCGCAAATGCGTCTGGCGGGTTATTGCCGTGCCTTGCAAGAGGCGGGCGTCGACGTCAATCGCGAGCGCATGCTGGAAAGCGACTTCACCAGCACCGGCGGTTACAACGCGGCAGCGATTTTGTTGGAGCGCAATCCGCCCAGCGCGATCTTTGCCGGCAACGACATGATCGGCATCGGCGTGCTGCGAGCGGCCGCCGAACGCAATGTTCGGGTGCCGAGCGAGCTGTCGGTGATCGGCTTCGACGATATCCAGATGAGCCGTTATGTCTATCCGGCGCTGACCACCGTGGGGCAGTCGATCCTGCAGCTCGGTGAGATGGCGGCTGAAGTGCTTTTGCGCAGGATCGCCACGCCGGACATGGCCACTGATCAGCGCATCGTGACGCCCAGTATTGTGCTGCGAGAGTCGACCGCGCCGCTCGCCGGCGTGTTCGCCCAGTTTCGTTGAAACACCGCGCCGCTAAACCAAAAGCACTGCAGACACAGAATTAATGAGTAGCAATGTATGCCAGCAAAAGTAGTGGTGATAGGCAGTCTGAACATGGACCTGGTAACCCGGGCGCCAAGGCTGCCGCGTGGCGGTGAAACGCTGATCGGTCAGTCGTTTGCCACGGTGTCCGGTGGCAAGGGTGCCAATCAGGCCGTTGCAGCAACCCGGTTGGGCGCCGAGGTGTCGATGGTCGGTTGCGTGGGCAATGATGCCTATGGCGCAGAACTGCGCGCAGCCCTGTTGGTCGAGGGCATCGATTGCCAGGCTGTCAGTACCGTTGAGGGCTCCAGCGGCGTCGCGTTGATCGTGGTCGATGACAACAGTCAGAACGCCATTGTCATCGTCGCGGGTGCCAACGGCGCATTGACTCCGCAAGTCATCGACCGTTTTGACGCCGTGTTGCAGGCGGCGGATGTGATTATTTGTCAGTTGGAAGTACCGGATGCAACGGTAGGCCATGCCCTCAAACGGGGGCGTGAGCTGGGCAAGACCGTCATTCTCAACCCGGCCCCCGCCAGTCGCCCATTGCCGGCGGACTGGTTTGCCGCCATCGATTACCTGATCCCCAACGAAAGCGAAGCCTCTGCCCTGACGGGGTTGACGGTGGATTCCCTGGAATCGGCGGAAACCGCCGCGACCCGATTGATCGCCATGGGCGTGGGTAAAGTGATCATTACCTTAGGCGCCGAAGGCTCGCTGTTCGCCGACGGGGCACGCCTGGAGCATTTCCCGGCACCGAAGGTCAAAGCCGTCGATACCACCGCCGCCGGAGATACCTTCGTGGGTGGATTTGCCGCCGCATTAGCGTCTGGCAGCAGTGAAGCTGAGGCGATCCGCTTCGGTCAGGTTGCCGCCGCCCTGTCGGTCACCCGCGCTGGCGCACAACCCTCGATTCCCACCTTGTCCGACGTACAGGCGTTTAAAGCACCATGAAAAAAACCCCATTGCTCAATATCGCGTTGTCGCGGCTGATTGCCTCGCTGGGTCACGGCGATACGATCGTGATCGGTGATGCCGGTCTGCCAGTGCCGTCAGGTGTCGAACTGATCGATCTGGCACTGACCCAAGGCATTCCGGACTTTGTCAGTACCTTGAACGTTGTGCTGAGCGAAATGCAGGTCGAAAGCCATGTGCTGGCTCGCGAGATTCTCGACAAGCAGCCACCTGCATTGAGTGTTCTGGACAAGTTGAACGCTGAAGGTGCTCTGGGTTCGCGCGAGTTGCTCAGTCATGACCAGTTCAAGGTCCTCAGCCGACAGGCGCGGGCGATTGTTCGTACAGGTGAGTGTGCGCCGTACTGCAACATCGTGCTGGTATCGGGGGTGACGTTCTAGCGCTGGATTCGTTTTCCCCCTCGCACAAGGAGTGCGTTATGCCCCGCTATGCTGTGAAACTTCACCACCTGCTCCGGAGTTTGCTGCTTTTGTCCCTGATTACTGCAACGAGCGCCCAGGCGGCGGAAAAAATCGATTTGATCATCGACACCGATCCCGGAACCGACGACGTGGTCGCTTTGCTGTTTGCCCTGGCATCGCCCGAAGAATTGAGTATTCGTGCGCTGACAACCGTGGCCGGCAACGTGCGTCTGGACAAGACATCGCGTAATGCTCGACTGGCCCGGGAGTGGGCAGGGCGCGAAGACGTGCCGATTTATGCCGGTGCGCCGAAGCCGCTGATGCGCACGCCGATCTATGCCGAGAACATACATGGCAAGGAAGGTCTGTCAGGCGTCACCGTGCATGAGCCAAAGAAAGGCCTGGCTGAAGGCACTGCGGTCAACTACCTGATCCACACTTTGAAAACGGCCAAACCCCATAGCATCACGATCGCCATGCTCGGCCCGCAGACCAACCTGGCCCTGGCGTTGATTCAGGAACCTGAAATCGTTCAAGGCATCAAGGAAGTGGTGCTTATGGGCGGTGCGCACTTCAACGGTGGCAACATTACGCCGATGGCCGAGTTCAACCTGTTCGCCGATCCGCAGGCCGCCGACATCGTGTTGAAAAGTGGCGTGAAACTGACTTATCTACCACTGGACGTGACCCACAAGATCCTCACCAGCGAATCGCGCCTGAAGCAGATCGCGGCGATCAACAACAATGCCAGTAAGTTGGTAGGTGACATTCTTAATGGATATATCAAGGATGACATGGAGCACTACGGTATTCCCGGAGGCCCGGTGCATGACGCCACCGTCATCGCCTACCTGCTCAAGCCTGAGCTGTTCAGCGGTCGCTTGGTCAACGTGGTCGTTGATAGCCGCGAAGGTCCGACCTTTGGTCAAACTATTGTCGACTGGTATGACGGCCTGAACGCGCCAAAGAATGCGTTCTGGGTTGAAAGTGGCGATGCTCAGGGCTTCTTCGACTTGCTGACTCAGCGTCTGGCCCGTTTGAAATAAACCGCACGCCCGCAGGTGCCAGCCTGCGGGTCTTACGCCCGTCCTGCCTCTACGGCGGCTTTTTGGTCCGCCAGGTGTTTTTCGAAGATTTGCTCGATGAACGATTGTGCGGCCTCGGTTCCAAGGTCCCGGACCAACAGATCGATACCGATAATGGCGAGCTCTTCCGTACTGCTTGGGCTGTAGGAGCTATGTCCGTCCTGCCATTTGGCTTTGATGTCGGCGTCGATGCTTACGGTGGTCATGATGGCGCTCGTGAAGTCGGGGAAGTCTGAGCGTCGAGTTAACCATTTTGCGCGGCGTTTGGCACTCCGACTTAGGCATGGGAGGAGGGCTATGCGACACTTGGTCTTTGACGAATTTTCAAGGACCGCGCTGTGCAGATCGATTTGAACACTCCTGACGGTTTGACCCTTGAGGCTGTGCGCCAGCTATTGGCCTGCGCCAGTGACGATGAACACACTCAACTGCGGGTCACCAAAAGCGGCATCGCCTACATTTCGTCGGGCGTTGTGGGCGGCACAGACATCGACGGGCTGCGGTTTCGCCTGGAAACATGGGCCAAGGGTTCGGGTTATGTCGGGCGGGTCGCAGCCAGCGACGAGGTTTGGGTCATGCAGATTTTCAATGCGCTGAAAGAGAACTGGCCGAATCCGCCGTTCGACTACATCGACGTCTATTGACGCTGTTCATATTCAGTCACGATTGCGGGATGAATGGTAGGGCGATGCTCAGGCACACTCGGCGCTTATGCGAATCGAGGGTCGGGTGAGGGCATTCACCTTGAAACCTATCGCCGAAATGGCGGTCGCACGATCTCTGCTTAATTATTGAAAAGGAGGCTTCATGCCTTGGAAGCTCGCGTCATTGGGTACTGTGTTTGCCGTCACTCTGCTGGCAGGTTGCAGCAGTCCGTCATCCGAGTCGGCAACTGACCCTGTAACGACGACTGACACGGGTCATAGCCGCTGCGAAGCAAAGGCTGCGCAATTCACTGTTGGCAAAGTGGCTTCGCCCGAACTGCTGGAGCAGGCGCGCATTCGCGCAGGCGCACAGAACGCACGGTTCCTGTCGCCCAACGACATGGTGACCCTGGAGTATCGCTCCGATCGCCTGAACCTGAACACCGATGCCAATCGGCTGGTCACTCGCGTCAACTGCGGCTGATCGCACCAGGCTTTTGTTTCGCCCATAAAAAACCCCGTCACATGGACGGGGTTTTTTTAGTGCGCCAGAAACTTACTCTGGGCGAACTTGTGCAGCTTGCATACCCTTTTGGCCTTTCTCAGCCACGAAGGAAACGGTTTGGCCTTCTTTCAGGCTTTTGAAACCGTCGCTTTCGATAGCTTTGAAGTGTACGAACAGGTCGTCACCGCCACCTTGAGGAGTGATGAAGCCGAAGCCTTTTTCATCGTTGAACCATTTAACGGTGCCGGTTTGGCGATTAGACATGGTGTATCTCCAAGAAACATATATTTTCAGTAGTGCTGTGCTGCTCAGGCCAACTGGGCACACCGGAGTATCATAGTCGAAATGTTCGCTTTGGGAGCCCCCCGGACGTGCTGTTTGCCTTGCTGTCGAGCGTTCTTTGGTGCTTAAAGTGGCTGAAAGCCCCGTTTTAAAAGGCTTTCAGCCGAAAGTAAATACGATAAAAAAAGCTGTAAAACCTTCGAAAAATGTCTGACAAAGCGATATTAGGGCTATTTTTTCGGTCGTTGCGGGTGAAAAAATGAATGCTTGAAGCTTATTTTTTCGCGCCGGTATCATCCCTGCAACTGGCGATTTTCTGCATCGCCTGTTGTCCCAGCTCTTGACTTGCTTGGCCGTCCATCAACGCCTGGAGGTCTTTGGCAGGATACGATTTGAGCTGATCGGCGCCGCAAGCACAGACAGCTTTTGCCTTCGCATCACCGATCTTTTGTGCTGCCGCAGGGACGCATTGCGCCATGTACTTTTCCCGCTCGCCCTTTGGCCAATCGGCATGGGCGACCAATGGCAGCAGCAGAATGACGGGGGCGACTACGGCGAACAAACGGTTCAGACGCATGCTGGGATACTCCGTGTGGGTCAATGACGTGTTATCTGACGGGTAAAGCGCTATTCAAGTTCAGCACTTTGGCATAAAAATGCCCGATTTGCTCCGGTACAAAGTCTGCTCGCGTCGACGACCGTTCATCTGTGCTAGCATGCCTCGCTCGGGCCTTTGCAAGCTCCGGATGACCTTCAGTCCCGGTGGCGGCAAATGCGCGATTAACCCTGATTTGAATCCCAGTCACTCTGGTTCGGTTTTCCGGTTGGCCGCAAGGCTCCTGCCGCTGTAAGGCAGGCGTTCGTCATTGAATGGCCTGGATCGGATCTTGTACTGGCTCATCCCAACCCACGTGACCTTTGGTAGGGGTCACCACTAGGAGAGGAGGCGCCATGCCAACTATTACTCTTCCCGACGGCAGTCAACGTTCATTCGATCACCCGGTTTCCGTAGCCGAGGTCGCCGCATCCATTGGTGCTGGCTTGGCCAAAGCCACCGTGGCCGGCAAGGTCAATGGCAAGCTGGTCGACGCCAGCGACATCATCGACAGCGATTCCACGCTGCAAATCATTACGCCAAAGGATGAAGAGGGGCTGGAGATCATTCGCCACTCTTGCGCCCACCTGATTGGCCATGCGGTCAAGCAGTTGTACCCGACCGCCAAAATGGTGATCGGGCCGGTCATTGACGAAGGCTTCTATTACGACATCGCCTTCGAGCGTCCTTTTACTCCGGACGACCTGGCCGCCATCGAACAGCGCATGCAGCAGCTGATCGAGAAAGATTACGACGTGATCAAGAAAGTCACTCCGCGCGCCGAAGTGATCGAAGTGTTCAAGGCCCGTGGCGAAGACTACAAACTGCGCCTGGTCGAGGACATGCCGAACGAACAGGCCATGGGCCTGTACTATCACGAAGAATACGTCGACATGTGCCGCGGCCCGCACGTGCCGAATACGCGTTTCCTGAAATCCTTCAAGCTGACCAAATTGTCCGGCGCCTACTGGCGTGGCGATGCCAAGAACGAGCAATTGCAGCGCGTTTACGGCACCGCCTGGGCGGACAAGATGCAGCTGGCGGCTTACATCCAGCGCATCGAAGAAGCTGAAAAGCGCGATCACCGCAAGATCGGCAAGCGCCTGGGCCTGTTCCACACCCAGGAAGAGTCGCCGGGCATGGTGTTCTGGCACCCGAACGGCTGGACCCTGTACCAGGTTCTCGAGCAGTACATGCGCAAGGTTCAGCGCGACAACGGCTACCTGGAGATCAAGACGCCTCAGGTCGTTGACCGCAGCCTGTGGGAGAAATCCGGGCACTGGGCCAACTACGCCGACAACATGTTCACCACCCAGTCGGAAAACCGCGACTACGCCATCAAGCCAATGAACTGCCCTTGCCACGTGCAAGTGTTCAATCAGGGCCTGAAAAGCTACCGCGAGTTGCCGATGCGTCTGGCCGAATTCGGTGCTTGCCACCGTAACGAGCCATCGGGTGCGTTGCACGGCATCATGCGGGTGCGTGCGTTCACTCAGGATGACGCCCACATCTTCTGCACTGAAGAGCAGATGCAGGCTGAATCCGCTGCGTTCATCAAACTGACCATGGACGTTTATGCCGATTTCGGCTTCAAAGACGTCGAGATGAAGCTGTCCACTCGTCCGGAAAAACGCGTGGGTTCTGACGAATTGTGGGACCGCGCCGAAGCGGCATTGGCTGCAGCCCTTGATAGCGCGGGCCTGCCGTACGATTTGCAGCCGGGCGAAGGTGCGTTCTACGGTCCGAAGATCGAGTTCTCGCTGAAAGATTGCCTTGGCCGCGTCTGGCAGTGTGGTACCCTTCAGCTCGATTTTAACCTGCCTGTCCGTCTGGGAGCCGAATACGTCTCCGAAGACAACAGTCGCAAGCACCCGGTAATGTTGCACCGGGCGATCCTTGGCTCCTTCGAACGTTTCGTCGGAATCCTGATCGAGCACTACGAGGGTGCATTCCCTGCGTGGCTGGCTCCGACCCAGGCAGTGATTATGAATATCACTGATAAACAAGCCGATTTTGCTGCTGAAGTTGAAAAAACCCTCAACGAAAGCGGATTTCGTGCCAAGTCTGACTTGAGAAATGAAAAGATCGGCTTTAAAATCCGCGAGCATACTTTGCTCAAGGTTCCCTATCTCTTGGTTATCGGAGATCGGGAAGTCGAGATGCAGACTGTCGCTGTGCGTACTCGTGAAGGTGCTGACCTGGGCTCGATGCCCGTCGCCCAGTTCGCTGAGTTTCTCGCGCAAGCGGTTTCCCGGCGTGGTCGCCCAGATTCGGAGTAATTATTATTAAGCGTGAAATGAGACAAGATAAACGAGCTGCACCGAAAGCCCCGATCAACGAGAATATCTCGGCACGCGAGGTTCGGTTAATTGGGGCTGAAGGCGAGCAGCTTGGGATTGTGTCAATTGAAGACGCGCTTCTTAAGGCTGAAGAAGCCAAGCTCGATTTGGTGGAAATTTCCGCCGATGCAGTACCCCCTGTTTGCAAGCTGATGGACTACGGCAAGTCGATCTTCGAGAAGAAGAAGCAGATTGCTGCGGCCAAGAAAAACCAGAAGCAGATCCAGGTTAAAGAAATCAAGTTTCGTCCAGGGACGGAGGAAGGGGATTACCAGGTAAAACTGCGCAACCTGGTACGTTTCCTGAGTGATGGGGACAGGGCCAAGGTATCCTTGCGATTCCGCGGCCGTGAGATGGCCCACCAGGAGCTGGGGATGGAACTCCTCAAGCGAGTTGAAGGTGACTTGCTCGAGTACGGTTCGGTCGAACAGCATCCTAAGATGGAAGGACGCCAGCTGATCATGGTCATCGCCCCGAAAAAGAAGAAGTAATCAACAGGGCACGGCAGGCCTTCTGATTATGTTTATCAACTGAATGCGGAGTATCCGAACATGCCAAAAATGAAAACTAAAAGTGGTGCTGCTAAGCGGTTTCTGAAAACTGCTAACGGTATCAAGCACAAGCACGCTTTCAAGAGCCACATCCTGACTAAAATGTCGACCAAGCGTAAGCGTCAACTGCGCGGTAGCAGCTTGCTGGCACCGTGTGACGTGGCAAAAGTCGAGCGCATGCTGCGCCTTCGTTAATTTAGTCAAGAATAGAGGAAGTAACTCATGGCTCGTGTAAAGCGTGGCGTCATTGCCCGTAAACGTCACAAAAAAATTCTGAAACTTGCTAAAGGCTACTACGGCGCTCGCTCGCGCGTATTCCGTGTTGCCAAGCAAGCGGTAATCAAGGCAGGCCAATACGCCTACCGTGACCGTCGTCAGAAAAAACGTCAGTTCCGCGCTCTGTGGATCGCTCGTATCAACGCTGGTGCACGTATCAACGGTCTGTCCTACAGCCGTTTCATCGCCGGCCTGAAAAAAGCGTCCATCGAGATCGACCGTAAGGTTCTGGCTGATCTGGCAGTGAACGAAAAAGCGGCGTTTGCTGCGATTGTCGAGAAAGCTAAAGCCACCTTGGCTTAAGTACCCCCGACAGTCACCCGGCCTCACCTCTGTGGGGTCAGGTGTTAAACGTCATAAATAGGGGAAGAGCCTTCAAGCTCTTCCCCTATTTTGTATCTGGAGTCTGTACATGGAAAACCTGGACGCGCTCGTCTCTCAAGCACTAGAGGCTGTGCAAAGCGCTGAAGATATCAATGCCCTGGAGCAAATCCGGGTTCACTACCTTGGCAAAAAGGGTGAATTGACTCAGGTGATGAAGACCCTGGGGAATTTGCCGGCAGAAGAGCGTCCGCAAGTCGGCGCCCTGATCAACGTTGCCAAGGAGCGTGTCACAGAGGTTCTCAATGCTCGCAAGGCACTGTTTGAAGAGGCCGACCTGGCCGCCAAACTGTCTGCCGAGTCCATTGACGTGACCCTGCCTGGCCGCGGCCAGACTTCCGGTGGTCTGCATCCGGTTACCCGGACTCTGGAACGTATCGAACAGTTCTTCACCCACATTGGCTACGGCATTGCCGAAGGCCCTGAGGTCGAAGACGACTATCACAACTTTGAAGCGCTCAACATCCCAGGCCACCACCCTGCCCGGTCGATGCATGACACCTTCTATTTCAATGCCAACATGTTGCTGCGCACCCATACCTCGCCGGTACAGGTCCGCACCATGGAATCGAAACAGCCGCCGATCCGCATCGTCTGCCCAGGCCGTGTGTACCGTAGCGACTCCGATATTACCCACTCGCCGATGTTCCACCAGGTCGAAGGCCTGCTGGTCGATCGCGATATCAACTTCGCCGACCTGAAAGGGACCATCGAAGAATTCCTGCGCGTGTTCTTCGAAAAAGAACTGGCCGTGCGTTTCCGTCCTTCGTACTTCCCGTTCACCGAGCCATCCGCCGAAGTCGACATGGAATGCGTGATGTGCAGCGGTAAAGGCTGCCGCGTCTGCAAACAGACTGGCTGGCTGGAAGTCATGGGCTGCGGCATGGTTCACCCGAACGTGTTGCGTATGTCCGGGATCGACCCGGAAGAGTTTTCGGGCTTTGCCTTCGGCATGGGCGTTGAGCGTCTGGCCATGCTGCGTTACGGCGTGAACGACTTGCGTCTGTTCTTCGACAACGACTTGCGGTTCCTCGCGCAATTTCGCTAGTCGTAACGAATTCTTAGGAGAGCAGGATGAAATTCAGTGAACAATGGCTGCGTGGCTGGGTAAGCCCGCAGGTAAGTCGCGACGAGCTGGTTGCTCGTCTGTCGATGGCCGGTCTTGAGGTCGATAGCGTTACGCCGGCCGCCGGTGTTTTCAGCGGTGTGGTCGTGGGCGAGGTGCTGAGCACCGAGCAGCACCCTGACGCTGACAAGCTGCGTGTGTGCCAGGTCAGCAATGGCTCGGAGACCTTCCAGGTCGTCTGCGGCGCGCCAAACGTGCGCCCGGGCCTGAAGATCCCGTTCGCCATGATCGGTGCCGAGCTGCCGGGCGACTTCAAAATCAAAAAAGCCAAGCTGCGTGGCGTTGAGTCCAACGGCATGCTGTGCTCGCAAGCCGAGCTGCAAGTGGGCGAAGGCAACGATGGCCTGATGGAATTGCCGGTCGATGCACCGGTCGGTCAGGACATTCGCGAATACCTGAGCCTGGACGACGCCAGCATCGAGGTTGACCTGACCCCGAACCGCGGCGACTGCCTGTCCCTGGCCGGTCTGGCCCGTGAAGTCGGCGCGCTGTACGCCGCCACCGTCACCCGCCCGGTCGTTGCCACCGTTCCAGCCGCGCACGACGAAGTGCGTTCGGTTGAAGTGCTGGCGCCAGCCGCTTGCCCACGTTACCTGGGGCGTGTGATTCGTAACGTCGACCTGTCCAAGCCTACGCCGTTGTGGATGGTTGAGCGCCTGCGTCGTTCCGAAGTGCGCAGCATCGACGCGGCTGTCGACATCACCAACTACGTGATGCTGGAGCTGGGTCAACCGCTGCACGCCTTCGATCTCGCCGAAATCAATGGCGGCATCCGCGTGCGCATGGCCGAAGAAGGCGAGAAGTTGGTGCTGCTCGACGGCCAGGAAGTCACCCTGCGTAGCGATACGCTGGTGATTGCCGACCACACCCGCGCCCTGGCTATCGCCGGCGTCATGGGTGGCGAGCACAGTGGTGTGAACACCGCGACCACTCGCGATATTTTCCTTGAAAGCGCGTTCTTCGATCAGATCGCTGTCGCTGGCAAGGCCCGCTCCTACGGCCTGCACACCGACGCCTCGCACCGCTACGAGCGTGGCGTGGACTGGCAACTGGCCCGTGAAGCCATGGAGCGCGCCACTGGCCTGCTGCTGGAGATCACTGGCGGTGAAGCCGGCCCGATCATCGAAACCGTCAGCGAACAGCATCTGCCGAAGATTGCTCCGGTGACGTTGCGCGCACAGCGCATCACCCAAATGCTGGGCATGGAAATGGATTCAGCCGAAGTCGAGCGTCTGCTCAACGCTTTGGGCCTGACCGTTTCCGCCGACGGGGCAGGGCAGTGGCGCGTTGAAGTGCCAAGTCATCGCTTCGACATCAGCCTGGAAGTCGATCTGATCGAAGAGCTGGCCCGTCTGTACGGTTACAACCGTCTGCCGGTTCGCTACCCGCAAGCTCGCCTGGCGCCACAAGCCAAGGCCGAAGCGCGCAGCGATCTGCCTGAGCTGCGTCGCCTGCTGGTCGCCCGTGGTTACCAGGAAGCGATCACCTACAGCTTCATCGATCCGAAACAATTCGAACTGTTTAATCCGGGTGTGGAACCACTGCTGCTGGCCAACCCGATTTCGAACGACATGGCGGCCATGCGCTCGTCCTTGTGGCCAGGCCTGGTCAAGGCGCTTCAGCACAACCTGAATCGTCAACAGGACCGCGTCCGTCTGTTCGAAAGCGGCCTGCGCTTCGTCGGTCAACTCGAAGGCCTGAAGCAAGAGCCAATGCTCGCCGGTGTGGTGTGCGGTAGCCGTCTGCCAGAAGGCTGGGCACAGGGTCGCGATGTCGTGGACTTCTTCGACGTCAAGGCTGACGTGGAAGCGGTGCTGGGCTTCGCCGGTGCGCTGGACTCGTTCACTTTCGTGCCGGGCAAACACCCAGCGTTGCACCCGGGTCAAACCGCGCGCATCGAACGTGAAGGCCGTCTGGTTGGTTTTGTCGGCGCCATCCACCCTGAATTGTCGAAAACCCTCGGTCTCGACCGTCCGGTCTTCGTTTTCGAGCTGGTGCTGGCGGAAGTGGCGTTGGGCAAAATGCCTAAATTCCAGGAGTTATCGCGCTTTCCTGAAGTGCGTCGTGACCTTGCACTGATTGCCGAAAAAGACGTCGCAGCCAGCGCCGTACTGGACGTAATCCGTGAAAATGCAGGGGAATGGCTGACGGACCTCAGGCTATTTGACGTGTATCAGGGTAAAGGCATTGATCCTGATAGAAAAAGCCTCGCAGTCGGCTTGACCTGGCAGCATCCATCGCGCACTCTTAATGACGATGAGGTGAATACCACGACGCAAAATATCCTCACCTCGCTCGAACAAAGGTTGAACGCCACGTTAAGGAAGTGACGTATGGGGGCTCTGACGAAAGCTGAGATGGCGGAACGTCTGTATGAAGAGCTGGGCCTGAATAAACGGGAGGCCAAGGAATTGGTCGAACTGTTTTTTGAAGAAATCAGGCACGCTCTTGAAGACAACGAACAAGTCAAATTGTCCGGTTTCGGCAATTTCGACCTTCGGGACAAACGCCAGCGGCCTGGCCGCAATCCGAAAACGGGGGAAGAAATCCCGATCACGGCTCGCCGTGTGGTCACCTTTCGTCCAGGGCAGAAGTTGAAGGCCCGAGTTGAGGCTTATGCTGGAACCAAGTCATAACGACGAGCTCCCCGTCATCCCAGGCAAACGCTACTTCACCATTGGTGAAGTCAGCGAGCTGTGTGCGGTAAAACCGCACGTGCTGCGCTATTGGGAGCAGGAGTTTCCTCAACTCAACCCCGTCAAACGCCGCGGGAACCGCCGGTATTATCAGCGACAAGACGTGCTGATGATCCGGCAGATCCGCGCGCTTCTTTACGATCAAGGGTTCACCATCGGCGGCGCGCGCTTGCGCTTGTCCGGCGATGAAGCCAAAGACGACACCACCCAATACAAACAAATGATCCGGCAGATGATTGCCGAGCTGGAAGATGTGTTGGTGGTCCTCAAGAAATAATTTCATGCGTTTGAATACTTCCAGTTTTCAAAAGCTTGCGATATATTCTTGAGCGTCCTTCGAGAAGAGGGACGAGTTTCACGCCTAGTCGGGGCGTAGCGCAGTCCGGTAGCGCACTAGCATGGGGTGCTAGGGGTCGAGTGTTCGAATCACTCCGTCCCGACCATATAATTCAAGGGGTTGCGAGATTTTATCTCGCGACCCCTTTTTGTTTTTAAACGTTTTTACCCCTACAAAACCACTGGCTCTTGGTGGAGTCCTCTCGAATATGAACGGTTCCAAATGGCGCAAGTGTGCTTTCAGTTGGCACGAGTTAATGGAAAGCCTGAAGTCAGAATGACCGCGCAAGAACAGTACGAAGAATTGCTTCGAATTGCAGAGACGTACCTCAAAGATTGCTCGGGATAAGCCAAAGCTATTGGCCACCGAGGCCAGCGTTATACCTAGGAAGTTGAAGGGACAGCTGCTCCGACTATTAGCGGCACCGCATGCACCGCGCTTATTAGCCGCAAAATAGTCACGACTGTCGCTGCTCTTAAGTAATTTTTTTACCCATGAGCACAGGCATGCGAGGTGCAATTGGTACATGCCCGAGTTGACTTCGGCTACGAAGTGGGAGGTGACGTAGCGTATACCGTTCGTCAATTGAGCTGCACTCTGGTACTGACCACATCTTCAAAGAAGTCTCATGACTTGAATTGGAGGCGTTATGAAAACCCAACCAACTATCACTGAGGAAAGACCCGCCGAGGGGCTGGGCAACCCCAATGACGACGGCTGCGTGCTTGGCACGGCTGGCCGTGATGAAGATCCGAATAGCACCACGGATTGGGGCGGGAAGAAGACTCCGCCGGGTCATCTTAAAGAATCAGATGACACGCGTGGGTTACCTGGTTACCCACGGGATGACCATGAAGAAGAACTCGGCATTGAAACGCCCGAACAGGACAACGACAAGGTTGGCTGAATACCTGTTGTTTCTGTAGCGATTATCGCCATCGGACTAGAGAAGAGGATCTTCATGACAATCACAGTCAGCGACTTTCTGGTAGAGCGACTCAGCCAATGGGGCGTTACGCGGATTTTTGGGTATCCGGGGGATGGCATCAATGGTGTATTCGGTGCGTTGAGCCGCGCTCAAGGAAAGATCGAATTCGTCCAGGCCCGGCATGAGGAGATGGCCGCCTTCATGGCGTCGGCCCATGCCAAATTCACCGGCGAACTGGGCGTGTGTATCGCGACCTCCGGCCCCGGCGCTTCGCACCTGATCACTGGGCTGTATGACGCACGCATGGATCACATGCCGGTGCTGGCGATCGTCGGCCAGCAGGCGCGCGCGGCGCTCGGCGGTCACTATCAACAGGAGCTGGATCTGCTGTCGATGTTCAAGGACGTCGCCGGGGCGTTCGTGCAGCAAGCCTCGGTGCCGGCGCAGGTTCGGCACCTGATCGACCGTGCGGTGCGCACCGCCATTGGCGAGCGGCGGGTGACGGCGCTGATCCTGCCCAACGACCTGCAGGAAGCCAATTACGAAGAACCGGGCAGGGCGCACGGCACGGTGCATTCCGGCGTCGGTTACAGCAAGCCAAAGGTGGTTCCCTACGAGGCCGATCTGCAGCGCGCCGCCGAGGTGCTGAATGCGGGTGAGAAAGTCGCCATCCTGATCGGTGCCGGCGCCTTGAACGCCACCGACCAAGTGATTGCCATAGCGGAAAAACTCGGCGCTGGAGTGGCCAAGGCGTTGTTGGGCAAGGCGGCCTTGCCCGACGATCTGCCCTGGGTCACGGGCAGCATCGGTCTGCTGGGCACTGAGCCCAGCTACAAGCTGATGATGGAATGCGACACCTTGCTGATGATCGGTTCCGGTTTTCCTTATTCCGAGTTCCTGCCCAAGGAAGGGCAGGCGCGGGGAGTCCAGATCGATTTGCAGCCCGACATGCTCAGCCTGCGTTATCCCATGGAGGTCAATCTGGTGGGCGACGCCGCTGAAACCCTCGCCGCGCTTGCACCTTTGTTGGTGCCGAAGACCTCACGCAAATGGCGCAAGAAGGTCGAAGGCTGGCGCAGCGCCTGGGACAAGACCCTGGAAAAACGCGCGCTGGCCAAAGCCGACCCGATCAACCCGCAGCGTGTGGTGTACGAACTGTCGCCGCGATTACCGGAGCTGGCCATCATCACCAGCGACTCGGGGTCTTGTGCCAACTGGTACGCCCGTGACCTGAAAATCCGCCGTGGCATGAAGTGCTCGCTGTCCGGCGGGCTGGCGTCCATGGGCGCCGCCGTGCCGTATGCGATTGCGGCAAAATTCGCCTACCCGCAACGTCCGGTGATCGCCTTGGTGGGCGATGGCGCGATGCAGATGAACAATATGGCCGAGCTGATCACCGTCGCCAAATATTGGCGGCGATGGGAAAGTCCGAAATGGATTTGCGCAGTGTTCAACAACGAAGACCTCAATCAGGTCACTTGGGAGCAACGGGTGATGGAAGGCGATCCCAAATTCGAAGCCTCGCAAAACGTTCCTGACGTCCCCTACCATTTGTTCGCCATTTCCATCGGCCTCAAGGGCATTTTCGTCGATCGCGAAGTCGACGTTGCCGCCGCCTGGGAGCAGGCACTGGCGTCGGACGTTCCGGTGCTGATCGAGTTCAAGACCGACCCCAATGTCCCGCCGCTGCCACCGCACATCAAACTGGAGCAGGCAAAGAAATTTGCCTCGACCTTGCTCAAGGGCGACCCGGACGAAGCCGGTGTGATCGTGCAAACCGCGAAGCAGGTGTTGGGCGCGGTGTTGCCTCGAAGCAAAAAGTGAAGTGTGGCAGCGAGCCTGTTCGCGAACGCGGCGTGTCAGAGGGTCAAGCGGTCGATTGATCCAACGCTTTTGCGAGCAGGCTCGCTCAAACCGAGGCGGTCGATGCTCTAATAAAATCGCTAAAAAATCAGAACTCCTGAGCGCAAACGTAGCCATAGCCATAAGAATCTGATTTCTGGAATCCGGCGATGGCGCAGATCTTCAGCCGCTCGGCCGATACCTGGCTGCGCCTGGGGCTGCTGATGCTGTTCGTCGGCCTCGCGGGAGGCTTGCTCGTGGTGTTGGCCCTGGACCGTTCCGATTATCGAACCGGCCGTAACTGGGTGGTCGAGCAGCCGCTGCCGTTCAGTCACGCGCATCATGCGGGCGAGTTGAAGATCGATTGCCGCTACTGTCACAGCTCGGTGGAGTCTTCGGCGATGGCCAGTCTGCCGCCCACCGAAACCTGCATGACCTGCCACTCGCAAATCTGGAAAAATGCCGACGTGCTTGAGCCGTTGCGCAAGAGCCTGCGCGAGCAACAGCCGTTGCATTGGCAGCATGTGGTTGAGCTGCCCGATTACGCGTACTTCCACCACGGCGTACACGTGAACGCCGGCGTCGGTTGCAGCGAATGCCACGGCGCAGTGGACCGCATGCAACTGCTGTTCAAGGCCGAACCGCTGAACATGGGGCAATGCCTGGCCTGTCATCGCGATCCGGCACCGCACCTGCGCCCGGTCGGGCAAGTCACCGCGCCGCAATGGCACACCGACGAAAATCGACGAGTGCTCGGTGAACGCTTGATGAAGGAACGGCACATCGACCCGCGAGGCTTGACCGACTGCGGGACCTGCCATCGATGAGCGCCCCCACCGTGGATTTTGCCGCCCTGCGCGAACACCTTGCCGGGCTCAAGGGCGCTGCGTACTGGCGCGGGCTCGAGGCGTTGGCGGCGACGCCCGAGGCACAGGCCTTGATCGAAGCGGAGTTTCCCGGTGCGGCTCCGCTGATCGACCGCCGACGTTTTTTGCAATTGATGGCGGCGTCCCTGGCCATGGCCGGCCTTGCGGCGTGCGGCAAAACCCCTGAGCAAGCCGTGCCCGCAGTCCGCCAGGCGCCGCAACTGACCCCCGGCATCGCGAGCTGGTACGCAACCGCCATCCCGTTTTGCGGAATCGCCCAACCGGTGCTGGGCAAGACCGTGGCCGGGCGGCCGATCAAACTCGAAGGCAATCCACAACACCCGATGTCCGCGGGTACTTGCGATGCCTTCACCCAGGCGGCGATCCTGCAGCTCTACGATCCGGACCGTTCTCAGGCGCCGCGCTTCAAGGGTCGGGAAACCAGTTGGGACGAGGTGCGCGGTGCGCTGGCCAGGCAACGGCTGATGCTGGACACCTCGCGGGGCAAAGGCCTGCACATCGTCTGCGGCGCCAGCAGTTCGCCGACCCTCGGGCGCCAACTCGACACTCTGCGTCGCCGCTGGCCCGAGGCGCGCTTGTATCACGCCGAGTCGTTTGCCGAGACCGAAGCCTTGCGCACCAGCGAGCGTGTATTCGGCCAGCCGTTGCAGGCCCGACGTTATCTGCAGAACGCCGAGGTGCTGGTTTGCCTGGAAGATGATCCGCTGGGCAGTGGCCCGCGGCAGACGCCGTTGCAACAGGGCTGGGCCGAACGCCGACGACAAGCGGCGCAAGGGCAGGGTGCGGCGTTGTCGTTCGTCGCTGAGAGCATTCCGACCCTGACCGGCGCTGCTGCGACGCATCGACTGGCGATAGCACCGTCGCGACTGCCTGACCTGACATTGGCGCTGAGTCGAGCATTGGGTGAGAACGTCGCCGACCAGCCGCGCCTGAGTGCGCGGCAGCTCGAATGGGTCGAGGCCGCCGCCACGGCGCTCAAGGCCCATCCCGGCCGCGGCCTGATCTGCGTTGGCATGCAAGCGGCGACGGATGTGCAAGCCCAGGTGATGCGGCTCAACCAGCGGTTGGGCGCGCATGGCCAGACACTGGACTGGCAGGCGCCGACGTTGCTGGGTTACGAACGCGGACAATTCTGGGCATCGCTGGAACAGTTGGCTCAGCAACTGGCCGCGGGCAATGTCAGCCAGTTATTGCTGCTCGATTGCAATCCGTTGCAGGCATCGGCACCCGAGCCGGGCCTTGAGGGCCTGATGCAGAAGGTGCCGTTCTGCCTGCACGCCGGGCTCTATTACGACGAAAGCGCCGCGCACTGTCATTGGCATGTGCCGCTCAACCACGCGCTCGACGGCTGGACCGACGTGCGCGCCGCGGACGGCAGCGCCTGCATTGTTCAGCCATTGATCGAGCCGATGTACTCGACCCGCACCCTCCACCAGTTGATCGAGTTGTTGCTGACGTCCGCCGACAGCGATGCCTTGAACCACGTCCGATCCACCTGGGCCCACGTTGCGCAAGACCAGTGGCGCCAGGCGTTGGCCGATGGCTGGATCGAAGCCGCTGCCCCGGCGATTGACGCCCCGGAGGCGGCGCCGGTGATGTTGAACCTGCCCGACTCCGAAGGCCTGGAAGCCGTGGTGCGTGCGGACCCTTGCGTGTGGGACGGCCGTTTCGCCAACCTGGGCTGGTTGCAGGAACTGCCCAAACCCATCAGCACCCTGACCTGGAGCAACGTGGTCGGCTTATCGCCACGGCTGGCGGAGCAGGTGGGGGTGCGCAATGGCGACGGCGTGGAGGTGGCGCTGCCGGGCCAACTGTTGCGCGGCGCGGCGTGGATCGAACCGGGGCAGGCCGATCAGGTGATCGCCTTGTATGCCGGGTACGGACGCAGTCATGCCGGACGGGTCGGCAACGGCCTGGGCTATGCGGTGCGGCCGATCCAGGCCGCGTCGGTGAGCGCGTCGGTGCGTTCCAATGGCGATCGCCATGCCCTGGCGTTCACTCAGGCTCATCATGCCTTGCCGGACGATGAGACGCCGCCGATTCGCGTGGTGCCGCGGGATCGGCCGCAGATTGCGGTGCAGCAGATTCCGGCGTCGCTCTACACGTCGGCTACTGACAGCGGCCCGCAATGGGGCATGGTCATCGACCTCGACCTGTGCACCGGCTGCAATGCCTGCGTCACGGCGTGTCAGGCGGAAAACAACATCGCGGTGGTCGGTGCCGAACAGGTCGCCAACGGGCGCAGCATGCACTGGCTGCGCATCGACCATTATTACCAAGGCTCGCTGGACGCACCGCGCTCGCGTTTTCAACCCTTGCCGTGCATGCATTGCGAACAGGCGCCGTGTGAAACCGGTTGCCCGGTGAATGCCACCGTGCACAGCCGCGATGGCCTGAACCAGATGGTCTACAACCGCTGCATCGGCACCCGCACCTGTGCGTCGTATTGCCCGTACAAGGTGCGGCGCTTCAATTGGCTGGACTGGAGCGCCAACGCCGCCCCGTCGATCCAGGCGCAGCGCAATCCAGAAGTGACTGTCCGTACCCGTGGCGTCATGGAGAAGTGCACTTATTGCACGCAACGCATCAGCGCCGCGCGCATCGACAGTAAGCAACGCGGCGTCGAGTTTGACACCACCACGGTGGTTACCGCGTGCCAGCAGACGTGCCCGAGTCAAGCCATCCGGTTTGGTGACATCGCCGATCCCGCCAGCCCCGTCAGCAACGCACGCCGTGATCCACGGCATTACCGTTTGCTCGAAGCCTTGGGCACGCGACCACGCACCAGCTATCTGGCGCGGATCGAGGACGGGGAGGGCAACGATGAAGCCTGAACCGCTGTTGCACGACACCGGGCATTTTCTGCCCGCGGACCTGAGCGACCAGCAGGTGTCGCGGCAGGTGTTCGGCCCCTTGCAGCAGTTTCCGCGGCGGGTGGCCTGGCGCTGGTTGTTCGGCATCGGCCTTGGTTTGCTGCTGATGTACCTGGCTTCCGCCACCGTGTTGCTGGCCAACGGCGTGGGCATGTGGGGCAACAATCAGCCGGTGCACTGGGGCTTCGGCATTCTCAATTACATCTGGTGGCTGGGCATCGGCCATGCCGGCACCTTCATCTCGGCACTGCTGTGGCTGATCGAGCGACCCTGGCGGCACAGCCTCAATCGCCTCGCGGAACTAATGACGCTGATGGCGGTGATCTGTGCCGCGCTGTACCCGATCCTGCACCTGGGGCGGCCATGGCTGTTCTACTGGACCATGCCGTACCCGAATGAAATGGGCCTGTGGCCGCAGTTCAAGAGCCCGACCGCCTGGGACATGTTTGCGATCCTGTCGTATCTGAGCGTATCGGTGATGTTCCTGCTGGTGGGGGCGATTCCGGATTTCGCCACGGCGCGGGACCGTGCCACGGGTGTGGTTGCACAACGTGTTTACGGCTTGATGGCGCTGGGCTGGCGTGGTTCGCAGCAGCACTGGGCGTTGTGGCGACAGACCACTCGCGTACTGGCGATGCTGGCAATCCCGTTGGTGTTCGCGGTGTCCAGCGGCTATTCTTTCCTGCTGACCATGGGCCTGCAAAGCGGCTGGCACTCGACGCTGTTTCCGCCGTACTTCGTGGCCGGCGCGGTGTTCTCCGGGTTTGCCTTGGTGGCGTTGCTCGCCATCGGCGTGCGCTGGCTGTTGCGCATCGAAGCGCTGATCACCCGGCGTCATCTGGACATGCTCGGTCG
Source organism: Pseudomonas sp. SIMBA_041 (assembly GCF_046535095.1). Lineage (NCBI taxonomy): Bacteria > Pseudomonadati > Pseudomonadota > Gammaproteobacteria > Pseudomonadales > Pseudomonadaceae > Pseudomonas > Pseudomonas sp. SIMBA_041. The sequence goes on along the minus strand of NZ_JAWRXJ010000006.1, from coordinate 96,531 downwards.
CCTGCTGCTGGCCACCGGTTTGATGACGGCCTACGGCTATCTGGCGGACCTGTTCATGCCGTTCTACGGCGGCGACGCCCACGAAATCGAGGTCTTGATGACGCGCCTGGCGGGGCCTCACGCCTGGAGTTTCTGGCTGGCCATCGTCTGCAACGTCGGCGTGCTCCAGGCGTTGTGGTGGCAATCGATGCGCCAGCGGCCGGGGACGTTGGCGGCGGTGGCGCTGGCGGTGCTGGTGGGCATGTGGGCCGAGCGGTTCATGTTGTTGATCCCGCCGCAGACCCGGGATTTCCTGGTCTCAGCGTGGGGCGGCTACACCCCGACGCTGTGGGACTGGACGCTGTTCTTCGGCAGCTTCGGCGTGTTCCTGGTGCCCTACAGCCTGTTCCTGCGGTACGTGCCGATGGTTTCGGCGTTCGAGGTCAAGCAAGCGTTGCACAAGGAGCGTGGTGATGCCTGAATCCCTGGGCTTGCTGGCCGAGTTCGACGCGCCGCAACCCTTGGTTGAGGCCAGTCTGCATGCGTGGGCGATGGGTTACCGGCAACTCGATGCGTTCGCGCCGTTTCCGCTGGAGGCGCTGCTGCCGCTGTTCGAACCCAGGGCGTCCAAGGTGCCGGGCATCGCGTGCTTCGGAGCATTGCTGGGCGTCGCGCTGGCGCTGCTGATGCAAATCGGCTCGGTCTTGAACTACCCGCTGAACGTCGGCGGGCGGCCGTTGATTGCCGTGCCGTCGCTGATGGTGGTGACGTTTCTGTTCGCCGTTGTCGGGGCGGCGGTGGCGGCTGTCCTGACGCTGCTGATCACCAGCCGTTTGCCGCGTTTGCATCACCCGCTGTTCGGCGCCCAGGCGTTTGAACGCGCCAGCGACGATGGGTTTTTTCTGTTTATCGAGGCCACCGATCCGCTGTTCGACGATCAGGTCACCCGCGCCTGGCTCGCCGAACGCGCGATCAGCGTGTACGAGGTGCAGCCATGAACGCCTGGCCTTGGGCCTTGCTCGTCGCGGTGTTGTGCAGCGGTTGCGATGATATGTCGCGCCAAGCCAAGGTTCAGGAACAACGCCCCGGCGCCTTGTTTGCCAACAGTTTGAGCAGTCGTCTGCCTCCCGATGGCACCGTCGCCCGCGGGCAGCTGGCGCGCGAAGCGATGGTGCGGCAGCGTCCGCCAATGACCGAGGCACTGCTCGATCGCGGCGAGGCGGGTTATCAGACATTTTGCACGCCGTGTCATGGCCTGAGTGGACGGGGCGATGGTCTGGTGGTCGGTCGTGGTTTTCCGGCACCGCCACCCTTGACCGAAGCGCGTTTGCTCAATGCCTCCGATGCTCAACTGATGGAGGTAATCGCCCACGGCAAAGGCTTGATGTACGGCTACGAATCGCGCATCCCGCCGGCCGAGCGCTGGGCCATCGTCGCCCATGTGCGCGTGTTGCAATTGAGTCAGCACGCTCCGCTGGACGATTTGCCCGGCTCGGTGCGACAGGCGTTCGACGAGGGCGCTCCATGAAGCGTCTGACCGCAGCCTTCGCCATTGGCGCCGGCGTCGTCGTGCTGCTCGGACTCTGGCAACCGGCCGGGCTCGGCGTCGGCGCGTTGGCCGCCGCGATCAACGGCAGCAACATCGTGTTCGGCTGTTTGTTGCTGGCGCTGCTCACGCCCTTGATCAAAGGCCGCTGGCAAGTGTTGCTGACACCGGGCAGTCGATTAGGGGGCAGCGCGGTGGTGTGGTTATTGCCAATGCTGCTGCCGGTGTTATTTGCCATGGCGTGGGTGTATCCGTGGTTCGCGGTCGAGGGTTCCGGATTTCGCGGGGTGTGGTTGTCGCCATGGTTCTTTGTGCTGCGCACTGTGCTGTACGCTGGCGTTGCCCTGATTCTGCAACGCTGGGCGCCCCGGCGCTGTGGACCGGGGCTGATTGTTTACGCACTGGTCGCCAGCCTCGCGGCGGTCGACTGGTTGATGTCGTTGCAGCCGGGGTTTGCCTCCAGCATTTTTGGTTTGCTGTTGATAGCGCGGCAACTGCTCGAGGGCCTGGCGTTCGCCGGTCTCTGCGTGCTGTGCTGGAACCTCGTGCCGCTGCCCGCGCCACAGTGTCAGGTGCTGCGAGGATTGCTGGTCAGCGCGCTGGCCTTCTGGGCGTACGTACACTTCATGCAGTACCTGATCATCTGGTCGGTGAACCTTGAGCACGAAACCCAGTGGTATCGCGTGCGCGAAGTGGGCGCGTGGGGTGGGGTCAGCGCGGTGCTGGTAGCGGGGCAGTTGGCGTGTCTGCTGGCGCTGGCTTCGCCGTGGGGTGGTCGACCTAGGGTGTTGGTCTGGGGTTGTGTGGCTATCCTGTTGCTGGGGACGCTGGAGTCGATCTGGCTCAGTCTGCCAGCGCTATTTCCGGACGCGTCGCTCGGCGCCGGTGTCGTGGCGCTGTTCTGTCAGGGCGTCTACGGCATCGGTCTGTGGACCTGGTGGCAATGGCGGTGGCAAAGGAGGCTCCATGAAACCTGAACAGCCGCTCGGTCATGAACCGAATCGGCTCGACAGTCGCAAAGTCGGCGGGTTCGTGGCGCTGCTGCTGGCCGCCATTGCGTTGTGCCTGACCGGCGTGGCCTGGCTGCTCAATGGTTATCAGCAGCACGCGGCGTCACAGCAGCCACCCTTGAGTGCTCTCGAACGGGAACGTCTGCTGCCGCCAGCTCCACGCCTGCAATCCCAACCGCGCCAGGACGGCGAACGGCAGCTTGCTGTCGAGCGCATTCATCTCGACAGCTTCGGTTGGGTCGACCGCGACCACCGCGTCGTCCACCTGCCACTGGAACAGGCGCGGGCAATCCTGCTGGAACGGGGATGGCCAACCCCCGAGGACGTGCCCAATGAACCTTGAACGGGTTGCGCTGGTGCTGGCATTGCTGTGGCTGATGACGCTGCAGCACAGCGTTGCGCAGGCGTTCGACCCGTTCAGCGCCGCCGGCATCGACCCGGCGCGGGTCGGCGAGCATCTGGCGCTGGACACTCGGTTTATCGATCAGCGCGACCGTCCGGTTCGTCTGGGCGACCTGTTGAACGGTCAGCCAACGCTCCTGGTTCCGTTGTATTACCGCTGCCCGAATGTCTGTGGCGCGGCGCTTTCGACGCTGTTCAGCCAACTGGCCAATCAGCCTTACCGGATCGGCCGCGACTTTCAGGTGATCGCCTTCAGTTTCGATCCGCGGGAAGACGCCACGGCCGCCCGGGAGGAGCTGGCCAAACTGAGCCAGCACTGGCCGGCGCTGACCAACGAATCGGGCCTGCATTTGCTCAGCGGCGATGCGGCGGCCAGTCAAACCTTGGCTGGTTCGATCGGGTTTGGCTACCGCTATGACCAACAACAGCAGCAATACGCCCACAGTTCCGCCGTCGCCGTGGTGACCGGCGACGGGCGTCTGTCGCGCTGGCTCTACGGCCTCGGCTATCAGGCCGATGATTTGCGCCTGGCGTTGACCGAAGCCGGGCAGGGCAAGTTGGGTGCGCTCAAGGAGCAGCTTCTGCTGCTGTGTTATCACTACGATCCGCAGAGCGGCACTTACAACAGCCGGATCGTCCTGATGCTGCAAGTGGCTGGGGTGACCACCGTGCTGGCGCTGGGCCTGTTCATTCTGTTGGCGCTGCGCCGCGAACGCCGGAGGCTGTCATGAACGAGCGCTTCCTGCATTTGTGGCCCGAGCAGGCCTCGGATTACGCAGTCTCGGTCGATTGGCTGGTGATCGGTTTCACCGCGATGATGGCGTTGTTCGTGGTGCCGGTGTTCGTGGCGTTGTGGATCTTCATCTGGCGTTATCGACGCGGGAAAAAGGCCGATCGCGATCACCGGCCGCAGAGCAATCTGCCGATCGAGCTGGCGTGGATTATCCTGCCGTTCATTGGCTCGCTGGTGATCTTCCTGTTTTCGGCGCGCCTGTTCTTTTTCGCCCGCACGCCACCGGCCGATGCCCTGGAAGTACAGGTCACCGCGCGCCAGTGGATGTGGAAATTCCAGCACCAGGGCGGGCAGCGCGAGATCAACACCTTGCACGTCCCGGCGCGGCGCCCGGTGAAGCTGACGATGATTTCCGAGGACGTGATCCACAGCCTGTTTTTCCCCAGCCTGCGCATCAAGCAGGACGTGCTGCCGGGGCGCTACAGCATGCTCTGGTTTCAGGCCGAACACAGCGGCACCTATCAGGTGTACTGCGCCGAATACTGCGGCACCGACCATGCCGCGATGCTCGCCCGGCTGGTGGTGCTCGACCCCGGTGATTACGAGCACTGGCTGCAGGACAACGGCAGCGCCGCCGACCTGATCAGCCAGGGCCAGGACTTGTACCGCCAGTACGGCTGTGGCAGCTGCCATGAGTCCGGTAGCGCACCGCCCCTGGCCGGAGTGTTCAACCGCCCGGTGCGCTTGAGTGACGGCAGCGAGGTCGTGGCCGACGACGCCTACCTGCGCGACAGCATCCTGCTGCCACAGAAACAGTTAGTGGCGGGTTACCTGCCGGTCATGCCGACCTACAGCAATCTATTGGACGAAGAAGCCGTGCAGCGCCTGGTGGCTTACTTGCGTTCATTGCCTGCCACCGCCTTCGGGGATTCGAAATGAGCTCACCCAGTTATCTACACCGGCAAGGCTTGCTGTCGTGGTTCCTGACCCGTGACCACAAGCGCATCGCCGTGCTGTACATGATCACCGTGACCTTCTTTTTCTTCGTCGGCGGGTTGGCGGCAAGCCTGATCCGCATCGAACTGGTGACGCCCAACGGCGACTTGCTGACCGCCGACGGCTACAACCGTGCGTTCACCTTGCACGGGGTGATCATGGTCTGGTTCTTCTTGATCCCGTCGATTCCCAGCGTGTTCGGCAACTTCCTGGTGCCGATCATGATCGGCGCCCGGGACATGGCGTTCCCACGCCTGAACCTGTTCAGCTGGTACCTGCTGCTGGGTGGCGGGTTGTTCACCTTGCTGGCGCTGTTGCTCGGCGGGGTCGACACCGGCTGGACCTTCTACACGCCGCTGTCGACGATGTTCAGCAACGGCCACGTGGTGGCGGTGATCTGCGGCGTGTTCATCGCCGGGTTTTCTTCGATCTTCACCGGTATCAACATCATCGTCACCGTGCACACGTTGCGCGCGCCGGGCATGACCTGGATGCGCCTGCCGCTGTTCATCTGGGCGATGTACGCGACCTCGATCATTCTGGTGCTGGCCACGCCGGTGCTGGCGATCACCTTGTTGCTGGTGGCCGCCGAGCACCTGTTCAACATCGGCGTGTTCGATCCGCGACTGGGCGGCGATCCGCTGCTGTTCCAGCACCTGTTCTGGTTCTACAGCCATCCGGCGGTGTACATCATGATCCTGCCGGCGATGGGCGTGGTCAGCGAGCTGATCACAGCGGCCGGGCACAAACGGATCTTCGGTTATCGCTTTGTCGCCTGGTCCAGCGTGGCGATTGCGGTGATCGGTTTCCTGGTCTGGGGTCATCACATGTTCGTCGCCGGGCAGTCGATGTACGCCAGCCTGGTGTTTTCGCTCTTGAGCTTTCTGGTGTCGATTCCCTCGGCGATCAAGGCCTACAACTGGAGCGCGACGCTGTACAAGAGCGACCTGACGCTGCACGCGCCATTTCTGTTTGCCCTGACCTTTATCGGGCTGTTCATCGTCGGCGGGGTGACCGGGTTGTTCCTGGCGCTGCTCGCCGCCGATCTGCATGCCCATGACACCTACTTCGTGGTCGCACACTTTCACTACATCATGGTCGGCGCGGCGGTGGCCGGGTACTTCGGCGCGCTGCATTTCTGGTGGCCGAAAATCACCGGGCGTATGTACTCGCAGCTATGGGGGAAAATCACCGCGGTGCTGATTTTCTGCGGCTTCAACCTGACGTTTTTTCCGCAGTTTTTGCTGGGTTACCTGGGCATGCCCCGGCGCTATCACAGCTATGACCCGGACCTGCAATTCCTCAACGTGCTGTCTTCGGCCGGGGCTTCTATTCTGGCGCTGGCGTATGCCTTGCCATTTTTCTACCTGCTCGGTTCCCTGCGGTGGGGCGAGCGGGCACCGATGAATCCGTGGGAGGCGGCCGGGCTGGAATGGCGCGTGCCGTCGCCACCGCCGGTGCACAATTTCGATGCGCCGGTGACCGTGGACTTCGAAGCCTACGATTACTCCCCGGAGGCGCGCCGTGATCCGCTCTGAGCAAAGGCCATCCGAACCGTTCGTAGCCTGGGCGCAACAGCGTGAGGCGGCACAGCTGGGCATGTGGCTGTTCCTCGCCGGTGAAGCGATGATGTTCGGCAGCCTGATCCTGGTGGCGTGGTTCTACCGGTTGCAGCATCCCGACGGCGTCGCCGAAGCCGTGGCGGGTTTGCACTTCGGCTTGGCGACACTCAACACCTTCACTCTGTTGACCAGCAGTTTGCTGATGACCCTGGCGCTGACCGCCAGTGAGCAGGCGAGTGAGCGGCGTCTGCGTCACTGCCTGATGGGCGCAACGTTGTTGGCTGCGCTGTTCCTGGCCTGCAAGGGCCTTGAATACTCGCTGGAATACCGCGAAGGCTTGCTACCCGGTTTCGCGGCGGATTCACCGCTGCACCTGCCCTCGGCGCGCTTGTTCATGAACCTGTATTTCATTGCCACGGCGCTGCATGGTGTGCACGTCTTGATCGCCGTGGGGTTAGGGCTTTGGCTTTACTTGGGATTCGCACGGGGTCGGCTGCAAGGACATCAGGCCAGCACGCGTCTGGAAATGGTCATCCTGTACTGGCACCTGGTGGACGGGATCTGGGTGTTGCTGTTTCCGACGCTTTACCTGGTGGGGCGCTGATATGACCCCGGTGAATGCGCTGAAAGTCTATGCCGGCCTGCTGTTGTTGCTGGCCGTGGAAGTGCTGGTCGCGTTGTTCTGGCCGCAGCACGACAGCGTGGTCATGCTCGCCGCCGCTGGCCAGTTTCTGTTGCTGCTGGTGTTTTACCTGGGCCTTTATCGTCATCAGGGATGGGTGCGGTTGTTTGGCTGGCTGTATCTGTTCTGGCTGCTGGTGATGCTGGTGTTTATTCTCGGCGAGTCTGCGACCCGCTGAATCAAGCGCCTCCGGTCGGCCCTCATGAACCGATGCCTGAACCCGTTGATCCACCGAGTAAGGTCGCTACGCGGACGCACGGAGGGCTTCGATGGACCTACAGCTGAAATTCGGCATTGAAGAGGAATACTTCATCACCGACCTGAGCACTCGGCGCATGGCGGCGCAGCCACCCGGCGCGGTGATCGAAGCGTGCCAGGCTGCGCTGGGGCCATGCTTTGCCTATGAAATGTTCCAGGGCCAGATCGAAGTCCCGTCTCCGGTATTTACCCGCATTCCAGAAGCCGCGCAGTACCTGGCGACGGTTCGCCGGACGTTGCGTCAAATCCTTGAACCTTATGACCTTGGCCTGCTCAGTGTCGGCAGCCACCCGATGGCGGATTGGCGACTGCAGCAGCCCACGAGGCAAGATCATTTTCTGCAGCTGTTCGAGGACTACCAGCGCGTCGCCCGGCGCAGCCTACTGTCGGGTCTGCACGTGCATGTAGAAGTGCCGGGTCACCTGGATCGCATCCGCGTGATGAACGAGGTCTTGCCGTGGACGCCGTTGCTGTTGGCCCTCAGCAGTTCTTCGCCGTTCTGGGACGGCGCCGACAGCGGTTTCAACAGTTACCGGCAAACCGCCTGTGATGAGTGGCCGCGAATGGGCATTCCCGAGTACCTGGAGGATCAAAAAGCCTACGACGCCTACCTCGCGCTGCTGATCCAGACCGGCACGATCCGCCAGGCCGGCGATTGCTGGTGGGGCGTGCGTCCGGCTGCCAGGTACCCGACCCTGGAATTGCGCATGACCGACGCCTGCCCACGCCTGGATGACAGCGTGTGCATCGCTTCTTTTTTTCGCCTCCTGGTGGCCGATGCCATTGCGCAAACGAACCCCGGCGCTGGGTATTCGCAAGCCTCCCAGTGGATACTCAAAGAGAATCGTTGGCGGGCGAAGCGCTACGGGATTCATGCCTCGTTCATTATCGAGGGTTACGACCGGCCGTTCACCCTGGAGCAGTGGCTGTTTAAGGCAGAGCAGGTCTTGGGTGAGACGGCGCGAAGGCTCGGGGTCGAGTCGGTTTTTGCCCGGATCAGGCAATGGCTTCTGCACGGCACGAGCGCACAGCGGCAGCGTGAGGCCTATCAGTGCGGGTTGAGCCGGGGCGAGGGCGTCGAAACGGCGCTCTCGCACGTGGTGGATCAGTTAATGGCGGAAACGGCGCAGGAACCCGGATTCTTTCAAGGCGAACTCCACAACCCACCTTGCACAACCCGTATTGCGTAAGCTTCAGCCGGGCATGTGACGCGCCGCACTCAGCCGCACCGGCACCGATTTGGCGGCTGGCACCTTACTGCGTTCGGCATGGTGCCACAGCGGCACCAGCGGATTGCATTCCGGGTAGTACGCCGCAGCGCACCCCTCGGGAATATCGTAGGCAATGATCTCGAATGGCCCGACTTGACGCTTGACCTCGGGCTCGATGGCGGTGGTGAGCAGCACCCGCTCGCCAGCCTCGAAGCCCAGGCGCACGATGTCATTACGGTGCATGAAAATCACCTCGCGCGTCCCGCTGATGCCGCGAAAACGATCGTCATAACCGTAGATCGTGGTGTTGAACTGATCGTTGCTGCGCAACGTCATCAGTTGCAGCACGTCACGCGGAGCATCGCCGGGGTTCACATCGTCATCCTCATTGAGCGAGCGCGGCGTGATAAATTGGGCCTTGCCGGTGTCGGTCAACCATTCCCGTCGAGCCGCGGCGATGGGCCGATGGAACCCACCGGGTTCGTTCATGCGGCTTTCCATGTCATGGAAAATCTCCGGATAAATCGTGCCGATGGCCGTCCTGACTTTTGAATAATCATCGCACCAGCCTTGCCAGTCGATCCCGTAGCTGGAGGGCAGGGTGGCCAGCGCCAGTCCGGCGACGATGCTGGCTTCGGCACGCACTTGCGGGCTGACCGGTTCCGCACTGCCATGCCAGCCATGGATGCAACCCGTGCTGTCCTCGGTGGTGTAAGTCTGCGCGACGCCGTTTTGCCGGTCGATTTCAATACGCCCCAGGCAGGGCAGCAACCACATGTTCTGTGCGGGCAGCAAATGGCTGCGATTAAGCTTGGTCGCAATCTGCACATTCAACTGCAGCGTGTTCCAGGCAGGCTCCATGCGCGAGGTGTCCGGAATCGCCCGCAGAAAATTGCCGCCCAGGCCAATGAAGCCGCGAACGCGACCGGCCAGAATGCCTTCGCAGGCATCCACGGTGCAAAGACCCATCTGCGGTGGCACCTTGAATCCGAAGTGTTGCTCGATCAGTTCGGCCGGGACTTTTTTCGGATCTTCGGTGATCCCCACAGTGCGCTGCCCTTGGACGTTGGAGTGGCCGCGCACCGGGCATATACCCGCCCCGGGTTTGCCGATGTTGCCGCGCATCAGCAGCAGATTCACAAGCATCTGCACATTCTCGACGCCGTGCCGGTGCTGGGTCAGGCCCATGCCATAAATCATCATGACCTTGTGGCTGCGGGCGTAAACGGTGGCTGCCGCTTCAAGCGCGCAGCGGCTTAAGGCCGAGCGCCGCTCGATGGTTTGCCAGTGACAGCCGCGCACGGCCGTGGCGAACGCCTCGAACCCGTCGGTGTGCCGGGCAATGAAATCGTGGTCGAGAACGGGCTTCGCCCCGCCCTGCCGAGCCAGGTCATCCATTTCCAGCAAAGCCTTGGCGATGCCGATCGCGGCTGCAGTGTCACCGCCGATGGCAACCTGGTGGTACTGGGTGCTGATGGTGGTCGACTCGGGCGTGAGCATTTCGGTCGGCGACTGCGGATTGACAAAACGTTCCAGCCCCCGTTCATGCAAGGGGTTGAAGGTAATGATCGGCACGTTGCGTTTGCGCACATCCTGCAATTGATGAAGCATTCTGGGACTGTTGCTGCCGACGTTCTGACCGAAGAAAAACAAGCAGTCGGTGTGATCGAAATCCGCCAGCGTCACTGTGCCGACCGGTACGCCGATGCTTTCCTGCAGGCCAACTGACGTGCTTTCGTGGCACATGTTCGAGCTGTCGGGCAGGTTGTTGGTGCCATAGGCACGGGCAAACAGCTGGTACATGAACGAGGTTTCCAGCGAGGCGCGTCCCGAGGCGTAAAACACCACACTGTCGGGCGTCATGACCCGCAGTTGCGCACCGATGTCACGGTAGGCTTCTTCCCAGGAGGTTTCCCGGTAGCGGTCGCTGGCGGAATCGTAATGCAGGGGATGGGTCAGGCGGCCTTGCTGTTCCAGCGCATGGTCCGGCCATTGCCGCAGTTCACAGAGAGTGTGTTCGGCGAAGAAGTCCGGGCTGGTCTTCTTCGACGTCAATTCCCACGCAGTAGCCTTGGCGCCGTTTTCGCAGAATTCCAGTGCGTGCGGCTGCCCGGGCTTGGCCCAGGCACAGCTGACACAGGCAAAACCATCCGGTTTGTTCTGCTTGAACAGGGCGGCGGGCGCCTTGGCCAGCGCCTGTTCGCGCCACAGTATCTGCATCACCGATTTGGCCGAACCCCAACCGCCACAGGCATTGGTATAGGGCTGGAAATGGCTTTTGGGATAGATAAGCATCAGGCACCCCCGGGTTTTGGCTGAATACAGTTGGGACGGGCCGGTAGACGCAAAGGTTCGAGTGGCTTCGTGGGTGGAAGATGCCGTTTGTCAGCGTTGCTCGATATCAAGTGAACCCCTGGACATCGGCGGTCCTCCACACCCCTGTGTGCTTTGAACAGACAATGAGGTGCGTACCATGAAAGCAATCAGGATGGAGCAGTTTGGCGGCCCCGAGGTCATGCGCGTTTGTGACGTCGAGGTGCCGGAGCCTCTGGCAGGCGAGGTGCTGGTCAAGAATTTTTTCGTGGGTATCAACCCTGTGGACTACAAGATTCGCGAAGGCCAATACCCGGAGGCCAAGCAGGACAAACTCCCGCCCACCCTCGGCCGTGAAGTCGCCGGCCTGGTAGAAAAAGTCGGGCAGGGCGTCAGCGATTTCAAGAAGGGCGATCGGGTGTTTGCGATGATTGGCGCCGACGGTGGCTATGCCGAGTATTCGCGGGTACCGGCGGTGCATCTGGCGCATATCCCCCAGTCACTGGATTGGCCGGTTGCGGCCGGTGTACCGCTGGCGGGCCGTACCGCTTGGTAGGTCCTGGTGGAGCACGGGCAGATCGAGCAAGGGCAGAAGGTGCTGATCCATGGCGGGACCGGCGGGGTGGGCCACTTTGCCGTGCAGTTAGCCAAGGTCAAGGGTGCCCAGGTATACGCCACCGCCTCCACGGACAGCCTGCCGTTCTTGCGCGAGCTGGGGGCAGACCGCGCAATCGACTACAAGACCGAGCGTTTTGAGGACATTTGCAAGGATTTTGACCTGGTGATTGATTTGATCGGCGGCGACACGCAGGCCCGTTCCTGGCAAGTGCTGGGGGAGGGGGGCCGGCTGGTGTCGACCCTGGCGATGCCCGACGTCAGCCATCCGCAGGCAGCCGGCAAGACCGGCGCACGGTTTACCGCGGCGCCACGTGGCGAGGAGCTGACAGAGATCGCCGGCTTGATCCGAGGCCGGCAATGTGCAGGTCTACCTCGCCAAGGTATTCGAGGTGGAGGCTGCGGTGCAGGCGCTGGATTACCTGGCCAATGAGCATGTGCACGGCAAAGTCGTGCTGCATATCAGTGATTGAGGAGGCGTCATGAACCCACCATCCAAACCGCATACGTCGGGGCAAATCGGGCAAAAGGTGCGGCCCGATACGGCAAAGCGCAACGACAAATCGGAGGACCCGACGGTCGACCGCCCCTGGAAGGCGGACGTCGATCAAGGCGGCGTTGCCCCTGGCGGGCCTTCAAAACACCCTGAGTCAGGGGCGTGATATTTGACCGGGCGTCAGCCCTGTTTTCGACAGGGCTGACGGCTATCTTCGCTTTGTACGATGGATGCGCATCCACTCTTGGTAAGCGGCGGTGCGTTGCGCATCTGCAGCTTTCTTCGCTTCGATGAAGGGCGCCCACGTCTGTGGGTCGTCGCCGCTTTAGGACTCGATGATTTTGTACGCTTGCGCATCCAGTCGATCGGCTTCGAAAAGCATCTCATTATTTCGCGCGACCTCATCATCGCGTGCTTGTCTTTTTTTCGTATAACCAAGCGTCTGGCTGTTCATCATGCGATACCCTCCGCCCACTTCACCTGCGTCGCGGCGCTCCAGCCTACCTGCGTGATGCCGTACTTTTCCGCCATCGGCTTGGAAACACGCTTGAGTGTGTGTTGGCCAAATTTGGGTATGACGGCGACACCTGCATCGCAAGCGGTCCAATGCCAAGCCTCGGCATTGTTCATCTGCGATGCGCGCACGATGAAGGACTTCGGTTCACCGTGCAGCTGATACTCGATGGTAAATAGAGGAAGTTGTAAGACGTGTCGGGTTACCTCATGTGAAGAGGGCGGTTGCCCCCGGAATTCATTTATGCCGATTGCTGTTTGTTGAGCGCTTGCGCGCAATGACAATACAGCCGAGTAATAGCGCTGCACTTGCGGCCACCCACAAATAAGATGAGCTGCGTGTTTGCCTCCAGCCGCCCTCTACGCGACGTTCACCGCAGGAAGGTGTAAACAGGTTGCCCGACGAAGTCGCTGAGTGGGGTGCCCGTTGTAGGGCGGTGCGGGTGAGCCGGCCGGATACCTGGGGAAAGGCAGGCAGCAAAAAGTGCGCGACTCGAGCGATGGTTGCAGCGGCACCCACAGTGGTGCTGCTCCTCGGTTGCAGCGCGCAAGCGACCATCGCCCGCGCCACCTGACGCGGATCATAGACCGGTGGCGGCGGCTTCAATGCGTGGCCGGTAAAATTTGCGCCATCGCGAAAGCCCGGTGTATCCATCACGGCAGGATAGATGTCGCACACGTGAATATTGGGGTAGCCAACCAGTTCGCCGCGCAGTGCTTCGGTCAAGCCACGCAGGCCATATTTACTGGCTGAATACGCGGCAGCAAAAGGCTGGGCGACCCAGCTTCCCAGCGAGAGTGTATTGATCAGAATCCCGCTTTTCTGGGCTTTGAAATAGGGCCACGCCACGTGGGCGCCACGCAGGTAACCGAGCAGGTCTGTTTGCAGTACTTGTTCGTGTGCTTCCAAAGGCGTGTTTTCGAAGCTGCCGACGGCCCCTACACCGGCGTTATTGATCCAGATATCGATGCGGCCGTTTCCGAAGGCTGCAGCCTTTTCCGCCAGCGCGCGCATTTGGTCGCCATGTGTCACATCGGTTTTAACGGCGATCGCCTGCGCGCCGCGCACAGCACATTCCTCGACCACTTCTGCCAGCGCCCTTTCATCACGAGCCGCCAAGACTAACCGGGTACTTTGTTCTGCGAATGCGTGAGCAGCAGCACGACCTATGCCGCTTGAAGCGCCGGTGATCACCACCGTTTTGCCGTGTAACTGGGCATGGTTTTTTCCCATTACAGGCGAGCGTGCAGGCAAATCCTCGGGCACATGAACAGGTATCGGATGGAGCTTCAAACGGGCACCGTCGGCCAGTAGGAGGGTAAGGTTTTCAATCGTGCCAGCGACACGGTCGGGGAATACCGGGTCGCCTAAGGCGTCGAGCTCGTCGTAAATAAATGTCTGACCCTCAAGCCACCCGACAGCCGTCAACAGTTCAGGACCCAGGTAATATTTTCCATCCAGGAAAAAACCGCAAAAGCTTCTAGTTCGCTCCAGGCTCTCCACTGCGTATCGTTCACCAGGACTCATTCCGGTTGCTGAATCAATCATCATGACATCCTCCTATCTCTGGTCTTGCGATAGAGAAGGGCTAGCAAATGATCGTTCAATCCAAATGACTGAGTGGTGCGTTCAGTGCTGATGGGCCGTTATAGTCGGATCGGTGATCTGAATAATGGTGCCCTGTTGCCATGCGTCCGCACCGGGTGCGATGGTTGGCGCAACTATATCGATGCGAGTCTTCTTCTTTTCGATGCTGTCGATACCCATTCGCTGATCTCGCTCGGCGACCATCCCAGGGTCGGCCTGGCCATCGGTGGTAAACCCCATCATCAGTTGCGGTGCACCCAGCGGAAGGCGTTTGTGGAGATCGGTATGCCAGGTATGCCAGGTATGCCAGGTCTTACCGTAGGTTTGTACCAGTTTTTCCATCAAAGCGTGCTCGGCCACTTCGGGGATTCCCGGTGCGACCAGTTGTCCTGATTTCACTTCGTGCACGTGGCTGTGCCAAAGCGCCTTCTCAGGTTCAGGCAGTGTGTTGAATAACTGCTCGCTGATGATGTATTCCACGCCCATCAACTTTGCATCCTTACGATTGCCGTCGTAGATCACGCATTGAATCACCTCTTCGTTGAGAATCGCGCAGTAGTGATGCGCTTCCATCTGCACCTCAGGATGGCCGTTATAAAAGTGAAAACCGTCCAGATAGGCGTTCAATGCATCAACAGGCGGACGAGATTGGAGCAGGGCTGCACCGGCTTCTAGGGTTCGGGTAGATGAAGTAGTGGGTTTACCGGGTGCCCCCACCTTCGAGGGAGAATCATTGCCAGCGCAGGCGCTTAGCAGGGTAAAGGTTGCCGCCAAGGAAAATGACATGGCCATTCTGGCTGTTGTGGTAATCATTATCGTAGGTTCCATCCTCTTGCCTTCTCTCAAGCGGAATTGGTGAAGGTCAGGTTCAACTCTGTAAGCGTTGGAAAACCTGGCACCGTGCAGGTTCAAAACACTTTCACTTGAACATTGATTGATTTGAAAGGTCGCTTTTTGGAACATGGTGATAGCACAATCGCTCGCGCGCAGGAGCAATTATCATGTTTGTCGCCGCTTCTATCGTGGAGTACCTCAAACTCAATCGACTGGTCATTACGACGGCCGAGTCTTGTACCGCGGGAAAAATTATCACATTGATTTCGGAGGTCGACGGAGGGGGGCATGTATTTAGAGTGGTTATGTCGTCTATTCGCCAGAAGCGAAAACAGCGACTGTTAAAAGTACGCCCGTACACCATAAATATTTTTAATCTCACGAGTTGTGAGGTTGCTCGGGAGATGGTTCTCGGGGCGCTTGGCGACAGTCCGGCAAATGTAGCCATCGCGACCACAGGCATACTGGGTCCGGATGTGATCGATGGGATAACTCTTGGAACTGTTTGTTTTGACTGGGCCTATCGATTAGGGCGGGGTCTGAGCGTATTCTGTCGAAAGGAACGGTTCATGGGCTCCCGCCAGGAGGTCCAATTGGCGGCATCCCTCCATGCCCTGAAATCGTTGCCGCATTTTCACCAGCTAGCGATTGCGGGTGAGGGCGCTTAGCAATCTCTGACCCACAGCCTGCGAAAGCCACCTTGATCGCCCGTTACTGGCCCCTCATCAGGGAAATGGTAACTGTTCGATATTCCTCAACTGTGCCCGGGGTGGGCGCCTCGCGGCAAATATCCGCATGCTGGCCTGGCGGATAGGCGCCTACTACGAGAAAGTCTTTACTGGCGCTCAGGCTGCAATGCCCGGTGCCTGCCGGCAACAGCAACACATCGCTTGTACTCAAGTTCAGAACCTGACCGTGCTCGCACCCAGCATCAGCTGAGCATAGCCGCTTGCGACGCCCAGCACTTCGTGCCCCTGTGTATGGTAATGATGATAGCTGTAGATCCCATCACACCACTGAGATGACCAACCTTGGCTGGCGAACATGGCTTCAAAGAGTGCCGCAGGGTCGTCGAAGGGCTTGGGCAGTGCCTCTCAATAAAAAAGTACGGGCAGGTCCGGGTTATTGGGCACCGTATCACCGCGCTTAAAAATAAGCGGTATTGACGCAGCTGTACCATTCTCAAAGCAGTTCATATGGGATGCGCCATTTGAAATCCGGTTATTGAGCTGACTGCCACGTCCACTGCCCGCCGTCTTTCTCACAATCGATTTTGGCTTGCTTAAGGTCCTCTGCGGCATAGTGATAAGTCACCACCCCAGAGTTGCTGGGAAGCATCGCGCCTGCGTGGCCAGGAACTTTGGCGGTTGCATGAGGATTCGCAAGTGCCTCCTGTGTGAGTGTTGCCTTGCAAACGGCCGTATAGTCGCCGGCGCATTGAGCGATCTTGGTTTTTTTTGTGTTCATCATGTCCTTGTTTTCATTGCTGCACGACCAATCGATAGCGTCGGAAGGCACGCCTTCGTACGTGTAGCAGGTGTGCTGTTCAACCACGGGTACTTGATCGCTCTGAGAGTGCGTGTAGACATCACACGCCGCAGCCAAGGCGTTTGAAAAGGTAAAGCACAACATCAAAAACATGGGTAGACGCAGGTTCATGATTGTCATCTCCACGTAGCGTTCACACTGTCGGATTCAATTGAATCGATTCATCTAGGAGCAAATTCTTTTCTCTCAACAAGTGGGAGGGCGTAACGGTAAATAAAGTTTTAACGCTCTGCATATCCCTCGACGAGTGGCGTGCAGCGCTATCCAATGCCGAATAGGGGGCGTTTGGGGTGATTGTGTTTGGACATTCAGGTCGGCGACGCTCTCACATAGAAATAGGCGAAAAGACAAACCCTGCTCCAAACAGGATGAGCATTATGAGCCACTTACCCCAACGACCCGAGCTCAAAGCTTGGTACAAGGCGTTGAACGACTACGAGTACCGCGCCAATTCTCCGGATGCTTTCCACCGTGCTCTGCTGGACGGTGTCAAAGCGCTGTTAAGCGGCGGTGTCATTGATTGGGACCATGTGAGGAACTCAAAAAGCTGGCTGATTCGGCGCATGCCCGGGCCGTGCTGGAAGCCAAAGCCCATCTGAAGCGTGACCCCTCAGCGTAACAGGAGCGGCAGGCGCAATTTCAAACTTCTCCGCCAAAACGACTAAGGCTATGGGTCGACGTCCAACAGCAGCTCCCCACTGGGAAGTTTTTCAATGTGGTGCACCACCCCACGGTAGGAGCCGCCCTCCCATTCGAAGGTAAGTGTGTGGGCGTGTTGTAGCTCGCTAGGCCACGGCAGTGCGAGTTGCAGCTGAAATCCAGACGCTTTGCGCATTATGCGTGCTCTGCACTCGCTTGCGAGTGGATTCACTCCGAACAGCGTGTCCACTAGGTATTGAATTTTGATTGAATGCATCGTCGCTTCAGTAGAGGCCGGCATATGAATTCCTGTTTATTACCCCACAGTTGAACGCCTGGAAGACTGTCTCGATATGACCATTTCTTCCAGTATTTCCCGTATGAGCCTATTGATTCCTGATTCCCCGTGATAGTGGGCGCGATTGATATTGGCGATGGTGAACTGATCAGCATCGTGCGCCGTCACGGTCACCGAAAGGCTGCCGTCGGGATTGAACGCACAGTTAACTGCGCAGTTAGGAAGGCGAGCGGAAAGGGCTGTTTCAACCTCCACTTTGGTTAGCGTGTCCATCAGTTCTCCGGATTAAAAGCCTAAACACGACAAGGCTAGTTCGGAATGCCGCGGCGTAAATACTGGCAGGATAATGGCGCTCCGAAACGCTCCTTTAGATGGAGCTGCTCTCGCTACGATAGATTCTTTAAACCTTCCTTATCAGGGCGGTGTCGATTGCTGGGCACACGTCGCGAGGTAAGGGAGAGAAAATGATAGGGGTCGTGTTAGCTGCTCATAACAAAGAACGCTATATCAGCCAATGCCTTGAGTCCGTATTCCTCGCAGTTGAACACCCGTCGCTAAAAGATCAGTTGCTCGAGATACTCGTCGTCTTGGATGACTGCTCAGATAGCACGGAGGCAATGGTCGCGGCGATGGGCGTACAGTCGATCGGTGTCTCCTTTCAAAACGTGGTTAAGACGAGAGCTGTAGGTGCTGAGCAGTTACTGAAAGCTGGTGCACGGTGGCTTGCTTTCGTTGTACCGCCCGATTGGCTAGCGCGTCAGATTGAGTTTGACGCTGACGCGGTGTGTGGAACAGTTGAGGTCGACAGCTGGAGAGAATACGGCGAGGCGGTTCGCACTCAATACCTGACGTTGTACCAGTTCATTGAGAACCATCGCCATATCCATGGGGCCAATCTCGGCTTGAGTGCCGAGGCTTATCAGAACGCTGGTGGGTTCAAGCATTTGAGGGCACACGAGGATGTTCAAGTGGTTGCAGACCTCGAGAGGATTGGAGCTCGTATTGTCTGGGCAGCCACCAATCCTGTGCTCACCAGTGCACACCGGGACTACAGGTGCCGGGGTGGATTTGGAGATTATCTGGCTTCCCTTATGCCTCCCGATACCGACAAAGGTGTCGAGCCGTCCATAGGTTCAGATTCTGGCCTCGAGGCTGGGTGACCTTGTGGATCTGATTGATTGGGTGCAATGGCCCGCCATGATAGTGACTGTCATGTCAGCTTGGTATATCGGTCTCAACAACCGCGCCGACGCATGATTGCCTTTTGGGAGTTTATCCTCAGCAACGCGCTATGGGTTATCTGGGGATGGCACACAAATGCGTTCGGATTGATTGGGCTCGAGTGCATTTTGCTTGGCATGAATGCTCGTGGGTTCAGGAAAAATCAGCGCGCTCGCCAGGCCTCCGAATGAATGGCGCCTACTGATTCTGAAAGTTCTTTTTAAACCCTCGTAGGTTCATCGAGCAAAGACAGATCTGCAGCATGATCAGTGCGTAGGCCTCCGCATAAGCCCCCCCAAATGACCCATAGGACATTACTCAAAATAAAACAGAAGAACCCGGCCATTCTTCTCGCGGGGCGTTGAGACCCGATAAGCCACGCGGCGATCACTGTCACTGCCATGGCGGGCCACTGAACCCAATCCAGATAACTCAAGCCAACCTCTCAATCTCTATCGATAAAAAAGAGAGGGATACGAGGGCGAATAATTCAGATTTTTTGAGCGATTTTGAGAATGTACCGCTCGTCAGACATGCATCGAATTTCTTGAACATACGATTTGCTCTCTCGGACAGATTAAACATGTATTGACGAAAAATCCCTTTCGTCTTGCCTCTGGGAGAACGCAATGAAAGCCATCGTTTATAACGGCCCTCGTGACGTCAGTGTGCAAAATGTGCCGGACGCCAAAATCGAAAAACCTACCGACGTTCTGGTGCGGGTGACGGCCACTAATATCTGCGGATCTGATCTGCATATGTATGAAGGCCGAACCTCTTTCGAAACCGGCAGAGTGTTTGGCCATGAGAATCTGGGCGAGGTCGTTGAAGTAGGCGCCGGCGTAGATAGAGTCATGGTAGGAGACCGTGTATGCCTGCCATTTAACATTGGTTGCGGTTTTTGCGAAAACTGTGAAAAAGGCCTGACCGGATTCTGCCTGACCGCTAACCCAGGTAATGCGGGCGCGGCCTACGGATTTGCTGATATGGGGCCTTATCAGGGCGGGCAGGCAGAGCTGCTACGGGTGCCGTATGCCGACTTCAATTGCCTGGTGCTGCCCGACGACGCGCAAGAGCGTGAAGAAGATTACGTCATGCTGTCGGATATCTTTCCAACGGGCTGGCATGCAACCGAGCTGGCGGGCCTCCTTCCTGGGGAGAGCATTGCCATCTATGGCGCCGGCCCGGTGGGTTTAATGGCCGCCCACTCAGCAATGATCAAGGGCGCCTCTCAGGTGTTCGTGGTCGACAATCATCCCGACCGTTTAAAGCTCGCCGCTCAGATGGGTGCTACGCCCATCAACTCGCTTGAGAAAGAGGCCGTGGAACAGATCTTGAACCTGACCCACGGCAAAGGCACCGATCGAGGATGCGAGTGTGTTGGTTATCAATGCTGCGACCGCCACGGTCATGAAGCCAATCACCTCACCATGAATAACCTTGTTGCCTCGACAAAAGCGACTGGGGGTATCGGAGTCGTTGGTGTGTTTGTACCTCAGGATCCTGGCGCTAAAAATGAACTCGCCAAAGAAGGCAAGATGGCCTTCGATTTCGGTGCTTTCTGGTTCAAGGGGCAGCAGATTCGAACTGGGCAGGCTAACGTCAAAGTCTACAACCGTCGCTTGGCCGAGCTTATCCATCATGGTCGCGCAAAACCTTCTCAGATTATTTCTCATCGCCTCAAGCTCGCCGAGGGCCCAGATGCCTATAACCACTTCGACGCACGTGACGATGGCTGGACGAAGGTCGTACTCAAGCCAGCAGCATAAAATGAACGGCCAACTTTTTGCCGGCTCGCATCGGGCCGGCGTCCTCTTCTGAAGGAAAAGCCTAATGCTCTTCGGGGGGAGCGTGTTAACAGGAGTTCTGAGTAGATCGTTCAGCAAGTCCGGTAGCTACTAAAAGGTGCAGCGGATGAGGCATATGCGTTTTTGCTTAAGATGCTGGCGAGGGATCGCGCTTACCTAAATGTTCTAACTCATGCAGCTGCCTCAGTAATGGCGGCTCTCGTACGCTTGGGTCGATGTACACCGAACATGTCGGTTAAATCAATGGCCTAATTACCGCATTGAGTGCCATCGCGAAATTCAGTATCAGGATCAAGAAAATGGAGACTGTGAAAATCCTACGAGCCCACATCTGCGTAGTGCCGGCCCTTGGCTGTTGCCAAGCCAGATAAAACCAATATCCGCCGAACAAGACCACCAAAAGCACATATACCGTATTCAAGCTCGCCGCCCATCCCAATGCTAGGGCACTGATGAGGAATGCCATAAGGTAGAGGAGAATCTGCCGTCGCGCTTGAAGCGGCGTGAGGGTAGGCAATCTCGCGGCGCGAAAGTCTTCATGGCGCATGACGGTGATCGCATGCGAATGGGGCATTTGCCAGAAGCAGAACATTGCGACCAACAGTAGCGCGGTAAAGTCAAAACGCCCACTGACCGCGCAGTAACCGATCACAGGGGGCATCGCGCCCGAGAGGCTGCCCACCAGTGTGCCCCAGTGCGAGCGCCGTTTCATCAGGCACGTGTAGATCCCCGCATAGATAACGAGACCAGCGGTGGCCGCGGCGAATGCAACGACATTGGTTGCAATCCACAACAGACCGAAGCCGATCAATCCAAGGACAATCGCATAGCACATTGCCGTCCCGATGGAGACTGCCCGAATCGCCAACGCTCGGTGGCACGTGCGTACCATGCGTCGATCGATGTCGCGATCAATGCAGTTGTTGATCACACAACCGCAGGCGATCACCAGCGCGGTCCCGACCACCGTGGCGGCTAAGTGCAGGCCCGAAACGGATTGGCCGGTGCTAGCCAGGAAGTAACCGCCAAGTACCGAGGCCATATTGCCGAAGATGATGCCTGGCTTGGTGAGCTGCAGACCTACGCCGAGCGACGCACTCCATTGCTTCAATGCGCGAGCATATTGTGGTGAATGCTGTTCATGATCCATAGCGATAGCCCAACCAGCAGGATAATGATCACCGCGGAGAAGATCAGCGCAATGAAGTTCCAGCGTTGTTCCGCAGCGGTGTCCAGGTGCAGGAAATACTTTAGGTGCACGACGATTTGTATTGCACCGAGCACGACCACCGTCCAGGCAGTCAAGCTGCGGGGCAGCGTCGGGTACATGACCAGGGCAAAAGGCACAACGGTGAGCAACACCGAGATAATGAAGCCGACCATGTAGGAGCGGCTGCTGCCGTGGCTGGTGCCGGCGCTGCTGTGAATTGGACTTTGCTTGTACATATCACACCACTCCCAGCAGGTAGACGACGGTAAAGACGCAGATCCAAACGACATCCAGGAAATGCCAGAAAAGGCTCAGGCAACTCAGCCGCGTCGCATTGGTGCTGGTCAGTCCGCGCTGTTTGATCTGAGCCATCAACACCGCCATCCACACCAAACCGCTCAGGACGTGGGCGCCATGGGTACCCACCAATGTGAAGAACGCAGTGAGGAAACCACTGCGGTCCGGCCCGTAGCCTTCCTGAACGAGGTGATGGAATTCGTTGATTTCCATCGCGATGAATCCGCAGCCCAGCAGGAATGTCGCGCCCAGCCACCGCAATACCATGACCGGCTCGTTGCGGTTCATCGCCAGCATGGCGTAGCCGTAGGTGATGCTGCTCAACAGCAGCAGGGTGGTTTCGCCGAGCACGTAGGGCAGCTCGAAAATGTCGATGGTCGAAGGGCCGCCCGCCACGCTGTCGCGCAACACCGCATACCCCGCGAACAGCGTCGCGAACAGGATGCAGTCGGTCATCAGGTAGATCCAGAAGCCGAAGACGCTCAGGGAGCCCGCGTCTTCGTGACCTTGCTCGTGGTTATGGGCAATGTCTTTGTCAACCACAATATTGGACATGGGTCAGGCCTCCGCCAGATCTTTGATACGCGCTCGTTCGATGCGCGCAACTTCCTCAGCGGGCACGAAAAAGTCGATATCGTCGTCGTAGCTTCGCACGATCATCGACGCGACAGCCGCCAAGAATCCGGCAATCACCATCCACCAGATGTGCCACACCAGCGCAAAGCTTGCTATCAACGCAAAGACACTGATCACAAGGCCCATGGACGTGTTGCGGGGCATGTGGATGCTGCGGTAATCGGTATGCAGGAGCGTGCTGATCCCGCGTTCCTTCATGCCCCAATACGCGTCCAGATCATCGACCCTGGGTTGCTCGGCAAAATTGTAGAACGGAGGTGGGGATGCGGTTGCCCACTCCAGGGTGCGACCGTCCCAAGGGTCGCCGGTGAGGTCCCGATATCGGTGCCGATTGCGAATGCTCGCGTAGAGCTGCAGGAGCTGGGCTGCCACACCGCAAAGAATGATGCCCACGCCCAGCAGTTCAAGCATCAGCCAGGGACGCCATTCCGGATTGTCGAAGTGGTTGAGCCGGCGAGTCATGCCCATGAAACCGAGCACGTAGGATGGCATGAACGCGAAATAGAAGCCGATGATCCAGCACCAGAACGAAATTCGTCCCAGACGATCATTGAGCCTGAAGCCGAACGCTTTCGGGAACCAGTAGGTCAGCCCCGCCATGTAGCCGAAGACGGCACCGCCGATGATCACGTTATGGAAGTGCGCGATCAGAAATAGGCTGTTGTGCAGCAGGAAGTCCGCGCCTGGCACCGCCAGCAGAACGCCGGTCATTCCGCCGATGCTGAACGTGAGAATGAAGCCAAGGGTCCACAGCATCGGCGTTTCGAAACGCACCCGGCCGCGGTACATGGTAAACAGCCAGGTAAAAATTTTTACCCCGGTCGGAACGGCGATGATCATGGTCATGATGCCGAAGAAGGCGTTGACGTTTGCGCCGGCGCCCATCGTGAAAAAGTGATGCAACCAGACGATGAACGACAGAATTGTGATCGCAATCGTCGCCCACACCAGCGACACGTAACCGAACAGGCGCTTGCTGCTGAAGGTCGCCGCGATCTCCGAGAAAATGCCGAACGCCGGCAGGATCAGGATGTACACCTCCGGGTGCCCCCAGGCCCAAATCAGGTTCACATACATCATCGGATTGCCGCCCGCCTCGTTGGTGAAAAAGTGCATGCCCAAATAGCGGTCCAGCGTCAGCATGAGCAGCGTGGCGGTAAGAATCGGAAACGCCGCGAGGATCAGAATTGAGGTGCAAAGCGCGTTCCAGGTGAAGACCGGCATCTTGAACAGGGTCATGCCTTCGGTGCGCATTTTCAAGATAGTGACGAAGAAGTTCACTCCGGTCAGTAACGTACCTATGCCGGATATTTGCAGCGACCAGATGTAATAATCAACGCCGACCCCTGGGCTGTAACCCAGCTCGGACAAGGGTGGATAGGCGACCCAGCCGGTGCGGGCAAATTCGCCGACGCCGAGCGAAATGTTCACCAGCGCTGCACCCACCACGAACAGCCAGAAGCTCAAGGCATTAAGAAATGGATAGGCGACATCGCGAGCGCCGATTTGCAAAGGCACAACAACGTTCATCAAGCCAGCGACAAAGGGCATGGCCATAAAGAAAATCATGATCGTGCCGTGCGCGGTGAAGATCTGGTCGTAGTGTTCGGGCGGCAGATAGCCGGGCCCCCCGCTGGCTGCCATCGCCTGCTGGGTGCGCATCATGATGGCGTCGGAAAAACCGCGCAGCAGCATCACCAGCGCCACGATGATGTACATGCAGCCGATCTTCTTGTGGTCTACCGTGGTGAACCACTCACGCCAGATGTAACCCCATTTGCGTTTCCAGGTGATGGTTCCCACTAGAGCCACACCCATCAGACCGACAAAGGCCAGGGTGTACATGACGATGGGTTCGCTGGTAGGAATCGCGTCCCATGAAAGTTTGCCGAACATTATTGATGCTCCTCTGCGATCAGCCCCGGCTGTTGGGTGGTGCGCTCGAGATTGTCGTCTCGCCGAGCCTGCCTGGATTGATTGGCCTTGTTCATGCCTTCATACTTGTCGACGATGTTCAAAAACAGGCGTTCCTGAACGCTCGAGTAATAGGTGATGGGGTGTTTGATGGTCGGCTTGGCCAACTTCGCGTAAGTGGCCTGGTCCAGTGGTTGCGAGGCTCGTTTAACACTGGCCACCCACGCTTCGAAGTCGGCGCCGCTGAGTGAGCGAGTGGAAAAGTGCATGTCCGAGAAGCCCTTGCCGTTGTAGTTGGCAGCGATTCCACGGAACTGGCCGATTTCGTTGGCAATCAGGTGCAACTTGGTCTGCATGCCGGCCATGGCATAAATCTGCCCGCCCAAGGCCGGGATGAAAAACGAGGTCATCGCGCCGTCGGAGGTGATCGTGAAACTCACAGGCGTGTAAACCGGCATCGCCAATTCATTGACCGATGCGATGCCCAGGTCCGGGTAGATGAACAGCCATTTCCAGTCGGTGGCGACCACCTCTACGTTCAGCGGCGCTACATCGGAATCCAGCGGTCGATAGGGATCAAGCTTGTGAGTGGTTTGCCAGGTAACCCAGCCCAAGACGCAGATGATCAGGAATGGCACACCCCAGACGATGGCTTCGATCTTGTGCGAGCTGGCCCAGCGTGGTGAATAGCGAGCTTTCTTGTTGGTTGCCCGGTAGCGGTAGGCAAACACGAACATCATCCCGATAACCGGTACCACCACCAGCAACATGAGGCCCGTCGCCAGAACGATCAGATCGCGCTCATCCCTGGCGACGTCGCCCTTGGGGTGGAAAATGATCAGATTGCAGCCGGCCAAAAGAAAGCTCGCAGCGAGATAGCCCAGGCAATAGCCAATAGTGCGCTTCATGAATTGCTCCTGTTAGACGCCAGATCCTTTCATGTGCGGAACCATGGCGCGCCGGGTTGAAAATATGCAGTGGCGAAAAGTCGACGCTGCGCATCCGCTGGCTTGGCAACGGCGCACCGCGCAATGCCCGATAAAAACCAGTGCAGAAAAATCACTTCCGCAACGCGACGGATCATGTAAAGGGAGAACATTCACGCGAATGGATTCGCCTGGCCTCAAGGCTGTGAAAGGGCCTTGGCAGGATGGTTTAACAAAATGTGTCCTTGTCTGACGAGTGGCTGAACAGGCGAAGCGGCGAGCATTTCGCCCCGCGCTATGATCAAAAAGCGCCGCTGAAACCCGGAATCATTCCAACCTCAGTGAGGTCTCTGTGACGAGCGCATCAAGCACGGGAGAGAGGTCATGTTTATTCGAGGCGAAACCTTTAAACACTGGGTAGAACAGGGACGAACCGATGAATGCTATACCCAGAAGGTCGAGAACGGATGCCACGTCGAAGTCAGGGCGAGGGAGCAGCCGGACGGTGATATTGAGATCTTCGTCAGTGTCTATACCGCTACCGGCCAGGCAGTCGCGGAACGCGTCAAGACGTTGCCCGGCAATGAATGGAATGTGGAAGACGCGCTTAAACGTGGCATCGATCAGGCCGAGAGAATCGCTGGGGGGGAAGCTGGACGTTTGCCCTGTGCCGACGCTCGCGCCCACGCCAACGAATAGTTAGCTGTGTCCGCACGCAGGCGTGTATGGCCTGCGCTACGACCGTCGGGCGTCAGGGGCCGGTCATCGGGCGCAGGTATTGATCGGGTCTTGCGTTGAACTCGACGCTGTCGGGTTGCGCCCCTAGCATCCGAGGGCCTAATCCGCAGGGCGCAGCGCTTTGCGGCGCATGTTCATCCACGCGCGACACGCCTCGGTGCGTTTAAGATCGGCTGCGGCTTTGACTTCGCTGAAATGTTGCCAAACGTCAGCGTCTCGAGTGCTCTCATCGAACAGGCGGTAGGCAATATCTTCAAGCTTGTCCGCCTCATAAAACAAAGCGTTTATCCGAGCCTGTTCATCTTCTTCGTCAGCCCCGATGGGTATCGATACGGGTGAGGTCATGGTGAACGCTCCGTTCAGAATGTGGGTACGTCTTCACTTGTGTGACCTGTACCGTCGACGCTATCAATGATGTAACGCTCGCCCGGTTTCATACCGGTTGCGGGGGCAATCATGGTGAAGTCCTCTGCTTTGGCGCTTGGAGTAAACAGCGCGCCTACCGGGTTCTATTGAAGGACAAAAGGTGGCGCCCGATCGGCGCGTCGATCAGGGCGATATCGGGTCGCTTGCGGGAAATGTTTCTTCAACCGCTTCGTCCAGCTTCGAATCGCTAACGTGGCGGTCATGCATCGCCATGCTGCGTTCACAATGACAATCAGAGTCCGGGCAGGGACTGCCGTTCGGGTGAAGGTCTGCACAGGCCTGGCTGCAATAACGCTTGCCGTCGCGCTCGACCGCATTGTCAGAATTAAAACTGCAGGTGCATCCCGGGCATGCGCAACGGGAGTTCGATTGGGCGTTCGTCATTGGGGGCTCCGGGTAAAGTGCCGTCCGTTAGAGTTGCCTTTGGAGGGAGGATGAAACCGACATCAAGCAGCAACTTGCCGCTGCGGTAGCGAAATGGCAGGGGAGCAAGGCTCCCCTGCATCGATCGCATTAGCTATTGCTGTTGCGTCCACCACCATGGCTGTTTTCACCGCCCTTGCGTCCTGCTTCGGAGGCCTTTTCCCGATCATTGGCAAAATTGCCGCCGCTGTTCTGACCACCTTTGCTGCCGGCCTCGGCGGCTCGTTCCGGATCGTTTTTGAAGTTGCCGCCGCTGTTTTGACCGCCTTTGCTTCCGGCTTCGGCTGCACGTTCCGGATCATTCTTAAAGTTGCCACCACTATTTTGGCCACCTTTGCTGCCAATCTCCTGGTAGAACTCTTTATCATGGGACGCGGAAGTGGCTTCGCCACCTTTTTTACCCGCTTCGTTTACAGACATACCGCTTTGTTTGTCTTGTGCCATTTCTGTCTACCTCATATGTATAACGATGGTCATATAGATACGCCTATATTCCTTAGTTGAATGCCTATATGACAACCCAGCACCAGAAAGATGTCTCGCGTCGCTTCGCCTATTACAGTTAACGTAGATTGATAGTTCAATTACGCCCACCGTTCGCAGTCGCGAGACGTCCCATGGATCGTAGGTTTCAACTTACGTGGTTGCGTCCCGGCTATCGCATCCATGCGCAGGGGAAGCACGTTACCCTTGTTTACTCGGATTTACGGCCGCCACCGTGGCTGTTTTCGCCACCTTTGCGTCCTGCTTCAGAAGCTTTTTCACGGTCGTTGGCAAAGTTGCCGCCCGACGCCTGACCGCCTTTCTTACCAGCTTCGGAAGCTTTCTCGCGATCATTGGCGAAGTTGCCCGGGTTTTTATTACTTGTAGTCATGATGGCTCTCCAGTATCAAAATAGCGTTTCGTTAGTTGCTTATTGTCGCAATGGACACTTACTCGGATTTCGCCTCGTTGAGAAATGCTTGATATTTTTTTTATGCGGCCGATGAACGGTATCGCACATGCTCGGAAGTTGTACAAAGACGCGCGAGCAGCGCCGTTTCGTATAAGTTTTCGGATAGGCGTAAAGTGATCGAGCATAAAGAGATGAACGCGCGCACCGTTCGTCTTGCGCATCGCACTCACCAGTTCAGTGCGCTTCCAAAAAGTTCGACCCCACGCTATTTGGAGGTAGCCATGAATAAGCCACTGCCTGAAGCATCGCTCAAGAACGATCGGAGCCCCAACGATGACGGTTTCGTTCTTGGCACTGCTGGACGAGACGAAGACCCAAACGCGACGACTGACTGGCAGCATCCGCTGAAAGGCGACGAGGGCACCACGCGGGGCGATACTCGTGGCTTACCCGGCTATCCCAATGCCCCAACGCGCCAATCGTCATACCCATCGGCAGAAACCGAGGTTCCCGACGATAATGAAACGTCCTCGCAGGACAATGCAGTGCCGATTAAACCGTTCTAGAAAAACCCAAAGAACAGCAGCAGCGCCGACAAACGCCGTTGGAAAGCATCAACAATCCTGACGGGAATCCGGTTGCATTGAAACGCCGACGGCGTCGAGGCCTACGACGGAGAGATTTATAAAAAAGAGGATCCGATAATGGCGACTCCACAGGAAAATTCTGCGGCTGGCTGTGGGACGCCCATGCCATGAGGCAACAGGCTGAGCAGTTGCTTACGGCGCAATCCTAGTGTTTGGAACATTATCCGCAGCTATAGGCGCGCATGGATCCGCACATCGCGACATTTCAGGCGCGCTAAACCACGCCGTATTTGAAACGATGTGTAGTGCGGCACTCCGGCTGGCTCTTGAAGTCAGAGCGTCAAAAGAGCGTCGTGACCAGGAGAATCAAATGCCAAGAAAATCAAAGTCTATCATCGACGACGATAACTCAGCCGTCATTTCGGAAAGCAGAAAGGGACTCTTTTTCGCGGCGGTGCAAATTAGCCGCACGGCCATGATCGTCACCGATCCTGGGAAGTCCGATAACCCTATTGTGTTTGCCAACCAGGCTTTTCTTGATCTCACGGAATTTACACTGGACGAAGTCCTGGGGCGCAATTGCCGGTTTCTGCAGGGTGAGCAAACGGACAAAGTCACTTTGCAACGCGTGGAGGAAGCGCTGAAGAATCAGCATGAAATCTGCGTGGAAGTGCTCAACTACCGCAAAGATGGCACAACGTTCTGGAACGAATTGTTCATTGCGCCATCGTTCAATGAACACGGCAAGCTGGTGTATTTCTTCGCCTCGCAGTTGGATGTGAGCCGTCGCCGCGATGCTGAGGACGGCTTGCGCTACGCACAGAATATGGAGGCACTGGGGCAACTGACGGGTGGAATCGCTCACGATTTCAATAATCTGCTTCAAGTGATGATCGGTTACATCGAGTTGATCCAGCACACAGCCAAGCGACCCAACGGTGATCCGCAACGTATCGTCACGGGCGCCGGCCATGCCCGTGACGCAGCGGAAAAAGCGCGTCTGCTGACGCAGCACCTGCTGGCGTTTTCCCGCCGGCAGCGGTTGCAGGGCAGGGTAATCAATCTCAACGCCTTGCTCGAACATACGAGTGTGTGCGTACGCGATTGTGCCGAATTGGAACTGCGCTTAGACCTCGCGGCGAATTTATGGAACTGCCGAATCGACCCGACCCAGGCAGAGATAGCGGTGAAGCACTTGCTCTCCAATGCTCGGGATTCGTTGCGCGGTCGAGACCAGCCACTCATTACCGTGCAAACCTTCAATCTCTCCGTCTCGGCGGCGGACGATGCGCACGCCGGGCTTGCCTCGGGGCGCTACGTCAGCCTCATCGTGGCGGATAATGGCGTGGGTATCGCCGCTGAAAATCTAGACAGAGTCATGGAGCCATTCTTCACAACCAAGGAAGAGGGCAAAGGCTCCGGGCTGGGCCTGGCGATGGTCTACGGTTTCGTCAAACAGTCCGGAGGCATTGCCAGGCTGGAATCGACCCCAGGCGCTGGCACCAAGGTCCGTCTTTATTTCCCTGCCGATGACAATCAGCTATGGGTAGAAAAACAGCCCCTTGAGAATGAGTTGCTCAAAGGCGCTGAGCGCATCTTGATCGTTGAGGATAGGCGAGAAGTCGCTGAGTTGGCCAGAGAGGTGCTGACCGATTACGGTTATCAAGTAACGATCGCGTACGACGCTGCACAAGCGTTGGGATCGCTGCAAATCGCGAGTATCGATTTGCTTTTCAGTGATCTGGTCATGCCGGGGGCAATGAACGGCTTGGCATTGGCACGTGAGGTTTGTCGCCTGTATCCGGCGACGCGAATCCTGCTGACGTCGGGTTATTCACGAGACTCGCTGGAGCGCGACGACATTAGCGGCGCAGAGTTCGAGTTGCTGGAAAAGCCGTACCGACCCATCGAGCTCGCCCGCAAGGTTCGCGCGGTATTGGACAGCCAAGGTGAGCTCGGCTGAGGGTTTACCCCAGCTCTACCTTACGCTCGCCTTCCACGCTTCGACTCTACTCAGGGCGCCCCCGGTATCGACCGCTGGCAGGCATGCTCAGCGAAGTGCACCAGCGGTACGGGCGGCCAATGTTTATCTCGGAAACCGGTGCAGAAGGCGATGACCGTCTGCCGTGGCTGGCCTATGTCGTCGACGGTAGAATTGGCCAGGCGCCGCGGCGTGCCCATCGAGGAATATGGTGGTAGCCGATCCTCGATTATCCTGTTTGAGGCTATTGCCAGGCCGGCCTGTTCGGCTATACCGACGGCGAAGGCCAGCGCGACCGTGCCACCCGCTCGGGTTGGCGATGCAGCAATTGACGCAACGGCTCGCGCTACCTTGCACCGAATCCATTTCCGATATCGACCGCCATAGAAAGGGAGGAGCACGGCCAGAAGCCGACCTTACCCGACCTGCCGATAGCGTTTCTCTGGCGCTACGTACTGTGGCGTCCCTGGTACTTCGATGACATGCTGTTTCTAATAGTCGGTGCGGCAAGCTGCGCGGCGGCTGTGCAATACGGGCATGCAATTGCTGGTGGATGTCATAACCCTGGGCGATCATGCCACCGGCTTCCGGCTTCCGGCTTCCGGCTTCCGGCTTCCGGCTTCCGTTTATGTGTTCCTCGGCTTGTTCGTGCTGGAAAATATTTTCTGACGTTTCGGCTGTTGGCTCGGTTGCCGCATGGTGGTCGCCAGTTTTGCCAATCTGCGCGCCGACCTCTTCGCCTATCTGACGGGTCATCCCGTGCGCTATTTCTCGCAGCATTTCTCCGGTCCGCAGGCTATTCGAATTTCCTCGGCAGGGGCGCGGGCTCGATTGATAGTGGTCTGGCATGCGAGATCATTCCGTCGGGGCATGAACTTTATCGGGGCGGTTGTTTTATGTAGAGCGTATTGGCATGGCCGGCGCCTGATCGCTTGTGTGTTGTTGGCCGGTCTGCTGGTTACTTTTTTCGGCATTCGCGGGCGCAAACGGCACATCGATTTTGCGTTGCAGTCGGTGCGGGTCGGGCCAGCATCACGGAGGGCGATTTCGTGATGATGAGTGCGCTGACCTTCCGCATTTTGCATGGTACTTAAGATCTGGCGTTGGCACTCGTCGACATTTCTCATCAGCTGGGCGACATTTCTGAAACCTTGCGCATTATCGTCCAGCCCATGCGTTGTCGGACGAAACGGAAGAAGTACAATGGCCACGCGGAGCGATGAAATTTATCGATGTTAGCTACAACTACCCGGACGGTCGCGAGGTATTTAAGCGTCTGTCTCTCGAAATTCCTGCAGAACAGACCGTGGGCATTGTCGGTTCATCCGGCGCAGGAAAATCGAATTTAATCAATATGCTGTAACGTCTTGATGACATGCGCAGCGGCATCATCCTGATCGGCGACCGCGACATTCAATCGATCAGCCAGAACAGCTCGCGCCAACAGACCGCGGTGGTCCCGCAGGATGCAGCGCTGTTCAATCGCAGCATCTTTGAGAACATCGCTTACGCCAAAGGCCACCGATCAACACGTCTTGGACGCGGCCAAACAAGCGTATTGCGATGTATTCATTCGCGCCTTGCCACACGGTTACGGCACGTTTATCGGTGAGCGCGGGGCGATCCAGTCCGGCGGTCAACGAAGACGCCTCGGCCTGGCTCGGGCATTTCTGAAGAACTCGCCGATCTTTGAGCGGGACGAAACTACGTCGACGCTCTATTCGCAAACCGAGTCGATCATTCCTACAGCGCCCACGGCATTGATGCGCGGGCGAACGGTTATTGCCATTGTGCATCGTTTGTCCACCCTGGCCAATCTCGGCCGACTCGTCATCCTGCACGAAGGGCAGATTGTCGAAGACGGCATTTCTGAGGATCTAATCAAACGCGATGGGCCGTTCAAAGCGCTGTGGAAAGCGCAGGCAGTGGCTTCGCATAGAACTTAGAGCCACGGCAATAGCGCGCCAGCTTCTTCATTACACCTTTTGCCCAGCGTGTGGGCTACGCATTTTGTAAAGCGGTTCACAAAAGTCGACTACCGCGTAGGTTGAAATACTGCTCGCATGCACTGCCCGGATTTGTCCTTGAACATCGAATAGCCTTCGGGAGCGTCCTCAAGGCTCATCGGATGCGTCAACAGATAGGAAGGATCGAGTTCACCATGTTGGATGTGCTCAAACAGGCGCTTTGCGTATCGCTGCCCCGGCTGTTGGCCGGAACGCAACGTCAACGATTTATTGACGATCGCGCCCATCGGAAACTTGTCGAGCAAACCGCCATAGACACCCACCACCGAGACGGTGCCACCCTTGCGGCAAGCGCGTATAGATTGGCGCAGCACTGTGCCGCGTTCGGTGTGCAAGCGCAGCATTTGCTTGGCTTTGTCGTACGCGTAATCGAGCTCGGTGCCGTGTGCCTCCATTCCCACGCAATCGATGCAGCGATCGGGTCCGCGGCCGCCGGTCAGTTCCAGCAACGCGTCATGAACGTTGGTCGTTTCGTAGTTTATGGTCAATGCGCCACCACGCGATTCGGCCATTTGCAGACGATCGGGAAAGCGATCAATCGCAATTACTCGTTCCGCGCCGAGTAAATAAGCGCTGCGAATTGCCATCTGCCCGACACCGCCGCAGCCCCAGACCGCGACTGTATCGCCCTGATGAATGTCGGCGTTGTCTGCCGCGAAGTAGCCCGTAGGTGCCGCATCGGAGACAAACACGGCCTGCTCATCGCTGACGCCTTCGGGCACGGCGAACAGATTGACGTCGGCGAACGGTACGCGAATATACGTCGCATGACTGCCGGCGTATCCGCCGAACGCATGGCTGTAACCAATGATGCCGCAGCATGGCTGACCGTAGGCGATATCAGTGATGCTCGGGTTCGGGTTGGAGTTGTCGCAGCAAGCGAAATCGCTACGCCGACAATGCTCGCAATTGCCGCAGCCGATGATGGAAATGGTAATGACCCTATCGCCTTTCTTGAAGCCGGTCACGCCAGAGCCTGCGTCGACCACTTCGCCAAGAAATTCGTGGCCGATGATGTCGCCGGGCTTCATCGACGGCACGTAGCCGCCGAGCAAATGCAAATCAGACCCGCAGACCGAAGATAGAATGACGCGGATGATCGCGTCTCGCGGATTGAGAATCGTCGGGTCGGGTACGTTGTCGACCTGAAGTTTGTTCGGACCTTGCCAGGTGAGTGCGCGCATCAGAGATGTCCTCCTTTCAAAGCGATTCCGGTCTTCACTGACTGTGTCGGCGAGCGTTGAGTCATCGCTGCTTCGTCAGTGTGCGGATGCAGGTAGAAGAAGTCGGCAGACAGCTCCGGTTGTAGGTGGTTGGTACTCACTTCACCGGTTTCCAGCCGTTGTTTGATGCTGTGAAGCAGGTTCAACAACGCCTTATCCGTAAAACCGGCGATGGCCGAAGCCGCTGCATAACCGAGTTTACCCAAGCCAGGCTTGCCGACAATCACTGCTTTGACTTGGGTGCCGCGATCGCCCGGCGCGTCGCTGAAGTGCAGGGCAATATCATGCCGCCACATTGAATCGACGCCGGTGTCCCAGCGCAGGAGTGTGTCGGGCTGCTGTTCTTGCAGCTCAAGATTACACTGCAGTTTGCGTCCCATCGCAGCCGTTGCTGTCCAGCGCGTTGACCTATCCCCTGTCCGTTCCACGGTGTTGACCCAAGGGATCAGTTCGCCGATGTTCTGAGGTTCTTTGATAAAGGCAAACACGTCGCTTCGAGGCTTGCCGATGGTGATGCTGCGCGTCACTGCCTCGCTGTTTTTCCAACCGTGTTCCTGCTGGAACACCTCCTCGAACGGAGTCGGCGTCAAGGCTTTTTTCACCGCGCAGTGGCCCGATGCGCCGCGGATCAGGCCTAGCGTCCCAAGGGCTACTTGCAGAATTCCTCCAGCGCCACCGATGCGTAAACCGTTGATCAACACGACGGCGCCGATGGCAATCGACAATGCGCGTTCGGGTGACCCGAGATTGGGTCCGTGAGTAGCATCGGGGTGTGAGTGGGTGGCAATCAATTGTTGTTGATTCACTGGAACGTCCTCCGGTGGCCCATGGCGACGCAATGCTGCCACGGCAGTGTTCGGTAGAAGGATGGCTCTGCGCAGGGTTCAAGAATTTGCGAACGGCGCTGATGAGCGGTTTGCGCCTCGCCGGTGCTTCACCGATTATCGGAACAGCCCGTATTTTTCCCAACTAAGCCGCGCGGCCGGGCATCGAATGGACACGTACCGTTGTCGAGGAATTGGTAATGATCCCTTCTGTTCGTTTCCTGTTCATTTTGGTATGTGCCGCGACGTTATCGGCCTGCGCGACATCCGGATTGAGCCCCGCCGACAAGGCAGCCCTGATGGGCAAGACCATTGTTATCACCGGAGCTTCAAGCGGATTTGGGCGTGGTACGGCTTTGGCCCTCGGGCAACTACGCGTTAACGTCGTTGTGGCTGCCCGGCGCACGGCATTGTTGGAAGAAGTTGCCAGCCAGATAAGGCAGGCCGGCTGCAAGGCGCTGGTGGTAACCGCCGATGTCGCCAATCCGGAAGATATGCATAAATTGATGAGAGCGACCCTCGCGAGATTCGGCACGGTCGACGCTGGATCAATAACGCCGGGATTGGCGCGATCGGCCGCTTTGAAGACATTCCGTTGGAGGATCATTCGCGGGTGATCGACGTGACCTTGAAAGGCGTGGTCAATGGCAGTTTCGTCGCGATGAAACAGTTTCGTTTGCAGGGGCATGGCGCGCTGATCCATGTCGGTTCGGTCGACAGCGAAGTGCCGCTCGCTTATCAGAGCTCTTATGCCGCGTCGAAAGCGGCGGTACTCAGTCTGGGTCGTACGCTCAACGAAGAAATTCGCTTGAGCAACACCGACACCCTTACGGTATCGACGGTGATGCCGTGGGCAGTCGATACGCCCTGGTGGGAACGTGCTGCCAATTACAGCGGGCACACCCCGCGCATGGCGAGCATGGACGACCCGCCAATCGTTATCGATGCCATTGTCCGAGCGACCCTCCATCCCAGCGAGGAAATCCCGGTCGGCTGGAAAGCCAGGAGTTCGATCTGGTCGCATCAACTTGCACCCGATTTCACCGAGCGATTTTCTGCTGACGTCGCGCATAAATATCAAATGGAACAGGCGCCTTCGGCAGCGCCTACGTCTGGCTCGCTATACAAACCCATGGAAAGTGGACGTGAGGTGGGCGGCGGGGTGCGTGAACGCATGGAAAATGGAGACCGCAGTACCGGTAGATGAAGTCATCAGAACGTGGGTATTTGGACCTGCTCACCCGTTTGGATAACGCGATGTCTCAGCGTAGCTTGCTGAAAAAATAGGTTGAACCTTTGTGAGTTGATTCAACCCTTAAATATGGAAGGTCCCGCATTTCACAGATAAAAAACTCGATCGTAGGAGGAATGACCATGAATGGTGAAGCGCAAATCCGGCAAAGAGCTTACGAGCTGTGGGAAAAGGATGCGCGTCCTGACGGCGCTGAGGAATTTTATTGGCGGCTCGCCCAAGACCAGCTCGAGAGGGAGACCCCACACACTGGAGTAATTGCGTCTGAACCTGCCGACGGCGAATGGCAGGATTTGCACGAACCCGAACGTGCTCGCGAAACGTCGACGGCGGATAGCGAATGGCCTGCAAAAGGCGAAGCCAGCCGCGTCGAGGAGGAGTAACAGCCAGTCTTATATCTATAAAAGTCGATTATTGCTAACGGTCGGATAAGGACCCATGCGGTGACGTAGCGGGTCCACTTGTTCATCAGGTGATTGCTCATCGGCATATTGGCGTGACGTTGACGTGCCGCTTAAACGGGCAAAGTGAAGGAGAAATGGCGAATCTTTCGTGCAGTGAGCGATCAAGTCGATTTATTCAGCAATCCACGCGGTGGGGCGTTGCGCAATTCAAATTTTTTCCATTGCACTGCAACTTGTGACTCACCACATTCCATGCAGTAATAAACATCTATCTGCAATCCGAGATAACCGTTACGAATATAGTTGTGCGGGCAGACAGGATTATTTTCTTTTTGAGCTTTTTCACTATTCATCGAACGCTCCGCATAACACTGCCAATTTGCATGCGTGCAATTAGCGACACTCATTAAAAACGCCCGTGCATGGCACGGGCAAATAGGAGTTTATGCATGAGCAGCTCGCCTTTAGAAGTCGGGCTTAACAGTTAGAAAAGCCTTGGTTCGACCTTGTTCCATTTTCAATGTTTAGGAGCTGAAATAATCGACGAACGGCGAACACAAGAACTGGGGGGCTCGCCAAAACGCTGCGGTATCGCCGCTGGGTGAATGCCCTACACCCGTCAAGGAGCGACGTGTGTGTCGTAATCTCGCTGACCGGTGAATTACGCAGCTCTCAGAAGTGGCGCTAAACCAGCCGCCCCGCAATGACCCCCAGGAGGCATTAACGAGACGACACCGGTGAAGCCCGGTCCGGTGGATGCCAGATCGCAGCGCCCATTCGCCGTTTCGCTTGTTCGGCGCATTCAACCACTGGTCCTGAAAGTTGTTTTTTTTTGAAATTTTCGCAACGCCGATGTTTCACAAAAGAGTAGGCGGTGTTTAACCCGTGCATGCCGCCGCGCTTTTCAAAACTGAGGAGATTTGTCATGTTTCTACATAACAAGCGACTTCAATACACTGTACGTGTCGCTCAACCCAACCCTGGCCTTGCCAATCTTTTACTGGAACAGTTCGGTGGCGCGCAAGGCGAGTTGGCGGCGGCGTCGCGTTACTTCACCCAGGCCTTGGCCGAGGATGATCCTGGCCGTAAAGACCTGCTGATGGACATTGCCACCGAAGAGCTTAGTCATTTGGAGATCGTTGGATCGATCATCGTCATGCTCAATAAAGGCGCCAAGGGACGGATGGCCGAAGGTGTCGAGGAGGAAGGTGAGCTGTACCGTTCGCTGAATGGTGCAGGCAACGATTCACACATTACCAGCCTTCTGTATGGCGCCGGCTCGCCACTGACCAATTCGGCCGGTGTGCCATGGACTGCGGCCTACGTAGACACCATCGGTGAACCCACGGCGGACATGCGCTCCAACATTGCCGCTGAAGCGCGGGCGAAGATCGTCTACGAACGCTTGATGAATGTCACCGATGATCCGGGCGTAAAAGAGGCGTTGGGTTTTCTAATGACGCGTGAGATCGCACATCAGCTGTCCTTTGAAAAAGCCCTGCACGCGATCCAGCCAAACTTTCCGCAAGGCAAGCTTCCGGGCATGCCTGAATTTACCAATGTCTATTTCAACATGTCGCAGGGCACGGAAAGTATGCGCGGACCGTGGAACCAGGGTGACGATTGGGAATTCGTCGAGACTCCGGCGCCGGCCGTCGACGGTGGCGATGGGCTGGCTACGGTGCAGCTGGACAGCGCCGACGAAGCATTGCTCGAAAATCTGAAAGCCCGGACGATGTCCGACCCCAATAGCGAGCCAGTCACTGGTGCGGATCTGGGCTCTGGTACGCAGGCCGAGAAAGGGATTTAACCAAGCAAAATCGCGCGCTCTGCGTGCGGTCCCCGGGATACGCGGGTCACCACTCGGCGCTCCTGCGAATGACTGAGAAATCAGCGGAAAGAGGATTTGACATGGCTACCCCACAGGAAAACCTGCTCGACTGGCTGCGTGACGCCCACGCCATGGAGCAACAAGCTGAGCAAATGCTCAAGGCGCAATCCAAACGTCTGGAGCATTATCCACAGCTCAAGGCGCGTATCGATCAGCACATTGAAGAGACGCTGGGCCAGCAGAAATTGATCGACGAATGCCTGAAGCGCTTGGGCGGTGACTCATCGACCATCAAGGATTTGGGCGGCAAGCTGATGGCGTTTGGCCAAGCCGTCGGCGGATCGTTGATGAGTGACGAAGTCATCAAAGGGGCGATGGCAGGTTACGTATTTGAGAATATGGAAATCGCCAGCTACACCGTGCTGATCGCAGCGGCGCAAGCGGCGGGCGACACGCAGACCCAGAAAGCCTGCGAAAAGATACTGCCACAGGAAGTTGCGATGGCGGACTGGCTGCTCGAGCATTTGCCGCAGCTGACCGAAGCATTTCTCGAACGCTCGGCAGATCCTGACAAGGAAGCCAAGAAATAACCAACGAAGCGCGTCCGTCCGCTCAGCGAACGGGCGCTGCCTACGAGCTGCCGTCGCCGAGCAATTAAGCAGATAACCATTTGCACTGACAATTCTGGGGCCGGTCGCTATCTTTTAAACGGAGCGCTCTATGTCTAGCCTCCCAAGAATCGGAATCACTGCTTGCTCATGGCAAATCGATTCACACGCCGTTCAGATGGTTGACGACAAATATGCACAGGCCGTTATTTCTGCAGCCAAAGGGTTACCGCTTATTTTGCCTCAATTTCCACAGCTGCTTGACCCTGCCGACATCATTGAGGGCTTGGACGGACTGCTGTTCACAGGCTCTCCTTCCAATGTAAACCCCACACATTACGGCGGTCCACCGAGCCCACCAGGTGCAGAACTTGATGCCGCTCGTGATCACCTTACCCTACCGCTCTGGCGCGCGGCTGTGAAGCCGGCCTTCCATCGCTCGGCATCTGCCGCGGTCTCAAGGAATTAAACGTAGCTTTTGGGGGGACTCTGGTGCAGAGGCTGGATGGGGCCAGGCCCGAGCACCATCCTGCTAATGGCGAATCGATTGAGAAACAATATGCCCGCTCCCATGCAATCACGATAAACCCGGGCGGCGCACTGTCCCGACTGGGGTTGGAGGGCATTATTGAGGTCAATTCTGTTCACAGTCAGGGCATTGCCAGGGTGGGACATGGGCTGCGCCTCGAGGCGGTAGCAGAGGATGGGCTGGTGGAGGGTCTGTCCGTGGAAGACAGCCAAGCTTTCGCGTTGGCAATCCAGTGGCACCCAGAATGGCAAGTACTGATTAACGCCGATTATTTACGCATATTCCAAGCGTTTGGTGATGGATGTCAAAAACGGGCCGGTCAGTGTTCGCAAGTAGCGTGCAATACGGTTTCGGCAGCACATTCGTAACTTTCTTAAAGAACCGCCAGCGGGTGGACAGGTTGCGCTGAATGCCGCCTGCTTCTCGTCAGTCGATCTGAACCAAATCGTAGAGCGACTGCTCAACCAAGAAATATCCGGGTCGGACGAATGAAATGAATGCCTTCAAAAATCTGCTGACGCCGGCTCAAGAGGCGAGACTGCGTGCCCTTGATGTCTGGCATTGCGCACTGGAAAACAGGCAGCTGCGTATGGACTGTCCCGATGCTTACCATGAAGAACTAGTTCGTCAAAGCAATGAAATGGATCGGTTAGGCCTCGTGTCTTGGAACGAGTGGCGAGATTTGAGAGTGCAAGCTGATCAAGCGTATCTCCTCGCAGTCGCGGGAGAAGATTAC
The DNA here is from genome assembly GCF_046535095.1 of Pseudomonas sp. SIMBA_041. NCBI lineage: Bacteria > Pseudomonadati > Pseudomonadota > Gammaproteobacteria > Pseudomonadales > Pseudomonadaceae > Pseudomonas > Pseudomonas sp. SIMBA_041. The sequence continues at coordinate 56,812 of NZ_JAWRXJ010000006.1, read as the reverse complement.
CAGGCTGGCAGCAACGAAAAGCCTGCGAGAGTTAATCATGGCCATCGCTGACGACACCGTCGCTTATCTACGTAAACATTCCCTGGTCCTGACCACGGCCGAGTCGTGCACCGCCGGTAAAATCGTGACGCTGTTGTCTGAGGTCGAAGGTAGCGGCGCGTTCATCGAATGTGGGTATGTGGTTTATTCACCGCAAGCCAAGCAACGTCTCCTTCATGTCAGCGCTTACACCATCAAAACATTCAATCTGACAAGCGTGGAAGTTGCCAAGGAGATGGCCTTAGGCGCTTTGCAAGACAGCACAGCCAACGTCGCGGTGGCGACGACGGGCATTCTCGGCCCAGAAGATGTTGACGGCATTCCGGCGGGCACCATCTGCTTCGCTTGGGCGTTTCAATCTAAAGAAGTCAAAAGCGTATTTTGTCAGGAGCATCGTTTTTTCGGCACCCGTTGCCAGGTACAAACAGAGGCAACAGAGTATGCATTACGACGGCTACCCCATTTCCATAGTCAGGCATTGCTTGGAGAGTGAGGTGAAAATGATGAAGGATGATGCCGAGCACCCGGATCTACAGAGTCGTGATTACCCAATTTGCGAAGACATGTCCTACCAGATGAAGGTTTGGCGTTTTGAGCGGATCGGTTGGTACTTACTGGTGTTGCTGATGGTGTGCGGCTTGATTGGCCTGTTCTCTCGTGGGCTGCTCAGTACCCGAGATGTAAACAGTATGGATGGCAGCGTCAGGGTGGAATACGAGATGTTCCACCGTAACGGCTCAATGAATTCGATGAAGATCAGCGTGAACGGAAAACCTGAAACACAAATCGAACTGGATTTGTCCGGGGAAATGTTAGAGGGCTTCAGCATCGAGTCGCTGCAGCCTGAACCGTTGCGCAGCAGAAGTTTGTCTCAGGGCATGCGCGTCTGGGTACAAACCGACAATCAGGGGCAGGCCACCTTGTATCTCACGCTGCGCGGCGACGGATTAGGTTTTTTTCGTAGTCACGTCACTACGCCCGGTAGCCCTGGTGTGACACTAAATCAGTTCATATTCCCCTAGGTGACCCTATGGATTCGGTATTGCGTGCGGCAGCGATGTATGTGGCGCTCATGGTGCTGTTTAAGATTGCCGGCCGACGCTCGCTGGCCGAGCTGACCACCTTCGATTTTGTATTGCTGATGATCATTGGCGAAGCCACTCAGCAAGCGCTGCTGGGCGATGATTTTTCACTGACCAATTCGATGCTTGTTATCGTCACCCTGATCGCTATCGATGTTGGTTTTTCATTGCTCAAACAACGTTCGGGCTGGGTCTCACGTTTGATTGATGGTGAACCCACGATCATCGTCGAGAACGGCAAGCTGTTGCATCAACGGTTACGCCACGCGCGACTGGTGGAAGCCGACATCATGGAGGCTGCACGGTCCAGCCAAGGCATTGAAAAACTGGAAGAAATTAAGTTTGCGATCATTGAGCGCAACGGCAAGATTTCAATCATTGCCCAAGAGGGCTGATCGGTATGGCGCTTCATGAGGATTACTTTAAAGAACTGACACCAGTCAGTGTTTTATTGTTAACCAGCCCTGGGCAGATTGATCCCTGTCTAACGCCGCCAGACACTTTTCGACATTTTGAACAGCAATGACCGACCGTGGCCTAAACATTACACACCTCTGGAGTATCAGAATCATGTCTGAGCTAACCCACTATTTTTGGATCGCTGCCGCCATAATTATTTTTCTCGTCGACCTTTGGATAATTGTCAGCGTTTCTCGAACCGATAAAACCGGGGGTATCAAGGCGGCTTGGATCATCGGCCTCATCATTTTTCCCGTCATTGGATGGATAGTGTGGGGTCTTGCCGGCCCTCGCGGAGTCAAGGAAGGGCCAACGTCACCGGAGCACAGCAAAGGTTAATTGCTTCGGTGCGTCGGCAGGGTCGGATTGGGAGTTGTTCATGTTCTTTGAGAATACGGGCTCGACGTCAATAGTCGAGCCCTGTACTAAGGCGAACCGAGCAGCCCGGTTAGCACGTCACGCTCACCGGTGGGTTCCCGCATTAATGAATGCTCTACCGGATAGCGCTGTAGGACGCTGTGTTCCCTAACCCAGCTTATCGAGGTGAACGTAATGCTCACTTTTTCCATCACCGAACGATTCGATGTGGATTCGCTAAACTTGTTTTTTGCGACGGCATTGTCCTTTGAACGTGAGGCCATGCGTGTATCCAGAGAGTTACGCAATAACCTCAACAGATCTGTGTTCCGTATGGCTAATAGTTAGGAGAGGCGTATGTCCGAACCGTCCGCTCCGCTTCGGTCACCGGAAAGATCCTGGTTTGTCCAGATTTCTCAGTCGGGATGGATGGGCTGGTTCTTTTGGTGCGTGCTCGCAGGCGTCGTTGTTCTGCTGATCATTAGCGGCTACGGCGCCTTCGTGGGTGCCAGGAGAGATTTTTTGCATCTGGCTTTCCTGGGCGGCCTGGCAGGGTTCGCTGCCACGGCGCTGGGTGCAATCGCGGCGATCATCCTGCGCGACATTGCCTCCCGCACCCAAGACATTATGTTGGGCTTCGCCGCTGGCATGATGCTCGCCGCCAGTTCGTTTTCGCTCATTCTTCCGGGCATCGAAGCGGCCAGGCAGATATCGGACAACCAGTTGCTGGCGGCGAGCATTGTCGTTGTCGGTCTGGGGCTGGGTGTGGCGTTGATGATCGGCCTAGATCGCTTCGTGCCGCATGAGCATGTGGAAAGCGGAAAACGTGGCCCCGAGGCTCGGCGCATTAATCGCATCTGGCCGTTTGTTCTTGCCATCACGCTGCACAATCTGCCGGAAGGCATGGCTATTGGTGTTAGTTTTGCGACCGGCGACATGAAGGTAGGACTGCCATTGACGACTGCGATTGCCATCCAGGACATTCCTGAAGGGCTGGCAATTGCCCTGGCGTTGAGGGTGACCGGCATCTCGACGCGCCGTGCAGCACTGATTGCAGTCGGCTCAGGGTTGATGGAGCCGCTAGGAGCCGTTATCGGTTTGGGTATCTCAAGCAGTTTTGCTTTGGGTTATCCCATCGCGCTTGGCCTCGCGGCAGGCGCGATGATCTTCGTGGTTTCACACGAAGTCATCCCGGAGACCCATCGTAATGGTCACGAAACGCCGGCGACGCTCGGGCTTATGCTGGGCTTCGGAGTAATGATGTTTCTCGATACGGCGTTGGGATGAGCACGCAGGCACCACTGTCTCAAAAAAATTGAACACGTTCCGAAGGCCATCGGTCTTCTCCTTTTGCAGGCCACAAGTGTGGATATGCAAATAATGCGTCCACTACGGTGACGCGAACACAGTGGAGAGGAGTAATTAAAATGGCGAGAAAAACTGTTGAAGACCTTTTTGTCCACGAGTTGTCCGACATTTACAGCGCCGAGAAACAGATCACTCGTGCGCTGCCGCGCATGGCACGAGCGGCTACGAACCCGCTCCTGGCTGAGGCCTTTAATGCTCACTTGGAAGAAACCCAAGGGCAAATTGAACGCATCGATCAACTGGTAGAGTTGACCGGATTAAAACTCAAACGCATGAAATGCGTGGCTATGGAAGGATTGGTCGAAGAATCGAAAGAACTATTGGAAGAAATCGAGAAAGGCGCTGTGCTGGATGCGGGATTGATCGGTGCTGCGCAAAAAGTTGAGCACTACGAGATCGCGAGTTATGGCACTTTGATTGCCATGGCCAAACATTTAAATTTGAAAGACGCAGCCGATCTTCTTGCCGCCACATTGGCAGAAGAAAAAGCTACGGATGAGAAGCTGTCGAAGATCGCTGAACAAGGCGGCAATCAAGCTGCGACGATGGAATCCAAATAGAGCTTGGTCGGACTTGGACGACGTTGTGACTGCAACGTCGTCTGGTTTTTCTACTTGTTTGCTTTTTTGCTTCCAGGTTCGGATCTTCTGAGCGGGCAAGGAACGCTTGGGTGAGCTCAGGAAGATGTTCCAAGAGCCATCCAGCCATCGCCTCTTCCTGGGGCAAGATCTCCTCGCAAGCGGCTTGAGTCAGCGTGTCTCCGACTGCTTTTGCAGCAGCAATCAAAACAGTGTAGGCGGCGATCTCAACGCTTTCAAAAACGTAGCCAGCTATCGTCCCCTTGATGACTTCATCACTCATCTATGACCCGCCAACGGCTTGGCCAAACGCCATTAACTTAGCAGTCATATCTTTGATCGTGGATGAACTGCCGCCGAGCCTGCTCAGACATTCCTCAATCAGCGTTTGTTGACCCAGCGTCTCCTGAATGTGAAAGTCAATCCGGGCTTTGAGCTTCGGATAATGCTCCAACCGCTCGGATTGGGCTTTGAGCATTTTCTCGGCTTGCTGTTCCATCGCGTGCGCATCTCGCAGCCAATCAAGCAAATTTTCTTGTGGGGTAGCCATCTTTGCTAATCCTCCTACGCCTATTGTTTGAGGTTGATGCATGGAGGCGCGCTGAGTTCATCAAGATTGATAACCGGTAAAAAAACTGAGCATGGGGGAAGAGAGGGGGGGCGAAATACCAGGCGTCTTCGCCGTCGTTTGTATTGTTCTGCTTCAGCGTAACCACCGCTGGATTCAAACCGCAGGAGAAAGGGCAATGATTGACGAATCGAAAATTCGCGAACTAGCGTATGCGCTTTCGGAAAAGGATGCTTGTCCCGACGGTGCTGACTGCTTTTATTGGTATCTGGCTCGGGATCAACTTCTAAGTTCGCTGCAGCTATCGCGCGGCCAGCGTGCTCATGGGGCGGATGAGGAAAAGGTCTGCCTGATTGATGGCACTGCCGCGATAACGGATGAACATCGGTAAATTATTAGGAAGCAGATGCCAGCTAAAATCTCTCACTGCCTAAGCGTGGCCGATCCTTTGGCATGGCTCTGTTACGATTAATGCCCGAAGGAGCGGCGCACGAATATGCCGTCTGACATCCAATAAGGACGTTGGCGTATCGCAGTGATCCTGGAGTTTTCAAACACTGTTCAAAAAAAGCCCGCACATCGATGCGGGCAATGAGGAGTTACACAGGCAGCCTGGCATGGCCAGCACAGGCATAACTTAAGAATGCTATGTGTCGATCGAAGTTCGCTTCATTTTTTGCGTTCTGAAGGATTGCCGACGGACGGCTCTGATCTCAGAAGTTTTTGCTCCAGACAATCACTCGCCTATCGTTTTTTCGCGATTCAACGGCTGCACCCGTACATGCTCAAATTTCAGGAACACAGTCGCTGTCATGCCCCTCTACTGAACACTGACAATGGAGTCATGGCCATGTACGAAGATCGAAAAGGGCAAGCATTAGCAACCTGGCACAAACTTCTGGAACGGCCAGAAATCCGAATGACCGCACAAGAGCAATAGGAGGAGCTGCTGGGCCTCGCCGAGGAATATCTGAAACAAGGATTTATTGATCGAGACGAAAGAACACGCTTGGTGACCGAAGCCACTCAGTGCTATGCCCAGGCGGTCGAAGGCGTTGGAGAAGGCACCTGAAGCGTAGGTGGTGGCTCCCGATGCCTCTACAATTCGTCACCAGCCCGCCCGAAAGTTACGGAATTGCCATGGGTCGTCGGGGTCGATGTTGGGCTGAGGAAACATCGACTGACGTCCTGCGAGTGGCGTCCAGTCGCTATAAAATCCGTTCAGTTCGCCCAGGTAAGGGGTGCAAAGCTCTAGAATGTCGCGGTGTGGTAGATCATCTGGCTCAAGAATCCCTCGCCGAGGATTACGAAGACTCCAGACAACGCCGGCCATGACCGCCGCTGTGACTTGGAGGCTGGTAGCACTGTTGTAGGGGCAGAGTGCTCGTGCCGTGTCGATGTCGAGCCGCGATCCATACCAGTAGGCGTTACGCTTATGACCAAGCAACAGAACGCCTAATTCGTCGCTGCCCACCGTGATGTCATCTTCGAGCAGTCGTTGGCGAGCTTGTGGCTGCCAATGATGCGCCGCCAGCTCGTGAAGCGAGAGGAGCGCGTCGTCGCAGGGCCGATAAGCATAATGTACCGTCGGCCGGTAGCTCGGATGTTTACCATCCCCCACCGTCAGGTACTCGGAAATAGAGATCGCTTCGCTGTGCGTGACGAGCAGGCCCAGTGTCGGCCCAACACCAGGCGTCCAGGTATACACCGGTGTAGCGGCGCCTGGTCGTTCCAAAAAAATGGCAGCTTGACTGCCATAGGGATGCCGGCGCGCGTCTGCAGGCAGCGCACGTTCATGACTACCCCAGCCCAGTTCTGCGGGCTGGCAGGCCTCCGCAATAAAGCCTTCCACCGACCATGTATTGACGAATTCACCCGTTTCCTTAAGGTGATCAGCACATTGCGAGTCGTATTCGGCGATATGAATCACTTTCACGCCCAGCGCTTGTGCCAATCGGGCCCAGTCCTGACGTTGTATGGATGGAGGCAGCGTTTGGCCGAGGTCGCTTGCAAGATTTTCCAGCGCTCGCTTGACCAGATGCGAGACCAGTCCGGGGTTCGCGCCATGCGTAATGATCGCCGTGGCTGTGTCGTTGCTGCCACGCAGGGCCAGCACACCATGTCGCAACGCATAATTGGTGCGTTCTTCCGGTTCCTGATCTGTCTCGTTATACCCGCCTGCCCAGGGTTCGGTGCATGTATCCAGATATAGAATTTGATGTGCCTGGCAGAAGGCGAGTAACGCTTGGCTGGAAACCTCCACGGATAAGTTGAGCAAGAAGTCTCCGGCTTGAAGCTGCGCTTCAAGGCATTGGCGAAAATTGCCCTCAGTCAATGCCTCCTGCAACACAGTCACGCCAAATTGTTGCGCAGCTTCGCCAGCGGCAGCCGAAGGGCAAATGATGGTTAATTTGGACGGCTCAATGGCAATATGCCGCAGCAACAGAGGTAGCACACCTCGTCCAATGCTGCCGTAGCCCACCATAAGTAGACGTCCGGAAAACGGCTGTTGCTGTATTGTGCTCATTGTATGCTCTCCAAGATTTGACCTACGGAGCGTAAATATTCATCGCCGATGACATTGCGACCATCGTGGCGTAAGTCGGTGCTGCTGAAGCGATGGGTGTCCTGCAAAAGAAATGTTTGCCAACCGTATGTCGGCGGCAATGAACATGCGCCCGACGCTCGAGTTCTATTCATCATGGGCGATGGAGGGACGTGTGATGTATATCGAAGCGAAAATGCTGGCGTACAGCACTTGGCACGAGCTGTTGACGAGCCATGAAACCGCAATGAAGCCCGAAGAGAGGTACAACGCGTTGCTTGAGTTGGCCGATGAGTATTTCAATCGGAGAATCGTCGATTCGTCAGAACGCAATACGTTGATTGAAGTTGCCACAACGGCCTTTATGCGGTCGTTCGCTGAGTTGTGAGCTAAATGGAGCGGCGTTGCGTAGTATTTTTTGAAATATGGCTTGCCGGGTACTTTAGAAGCCCTCGCGGTTGAATGAGGGCCTGAATCACACCAGAGACTGAGTTGACCCTAGGCTTCCCCATGCGTAACGGGGAATAAGGACCAATAGCACGGAAGGCCAAGGCGCTTTTTTATGTATTTAATATGGTCGAGATTTGCAGGCCTCATCAATGATGTCGATAAAGTCATCATGGGCCACCGGCTTGCTCACGTGGTAATTGAACCCCGATTGCCTGGTTTTCTTCTGGTCAATGCTGGTGGCGTAACCCGTGAGCGCAATGGCGGGCGTGTATTTGTGGTGGGCGATCTGACGAACGGCCTGGATCAACGCGTGCCCATCCATGACGGGCATACCGATGTCGGAAATGATCACGTCGTAGCTGCCCTCTTTCGCGGCTTTCAGGGCCAGTAGTGGGTCGCTGAAGGCTTCGACATGGGCGTCCTCCATTTCCAGCAGCATTTGCAGTACTTCCATCACGTCTCGAGAGTCATCTACCAGCATCACTTTTTGGCCAAGCAGACGCCCTGATTCAGCCGGGGCTTGGGCTTGATCCGCCGCCTTTTGATGGGGGTGGCACAGCGGCAGGCGGATGGAGAAAGTGCAACCGCAGCCAATGCCTTCGGAGCGCACATCCACCGAACCGCCATGGGCTTCAACCAGTTGCCGCACCAGCGATAGGCCAATGCCCAGGCCATCGCGCTGATGGGTGGCATGCTGGTCTTCCGCCTGACTGAACAGATCGAACACCTTGTGCAGGTTCTCCGCTTCAAGGCCAATGCCGCTGTCGATAACGTCCAATTGCGCCATGTCCTCGACGCGGTGGGCGATCAGCTCAACGCGGCCATCCTTGGGGGTGAACTTCAGGGCGTTGTTCACCAGGTTCCAGATGATCTGTTCCAGGCGTGTACTGTCAGCATCGACTACCAGCGGTGGCTCCGGCGGCTGCGGTACCTGGAGGATGATTTCGCAAGGGTGTTGATCGTTGACCACCACCGTGTGGATGTCCTGCAGAATCCGTCCCAGATCCACCGCCTGTTTTTTTAATTTGAGTTTGCCGGTGCGCACACGGGCAACGTCCAGCAAATCGTTGATGATCCGCGCCTGACTCGATACCGCGTCGCAAATGGTATTGACCGCTTTCATCGCCGGGCTGACGCTTCTGGTCATCGGCAAACGGCGCAGCAATTCGGCGTTGAGTTGAATGAGGTTGAGCGGGTGCTTGAGCTCATGGGACATCACTGCGAAAAACTCGTCTTTGAGATGACTGCTGGTCTGGGTTTCGGCCAGCTGTTGGCGTTGTTCGTCGTGCAGTCGCTTGTGTCCGGTGAGGTCTCGGGCGATCTTCACGTACCCCTTGAGGCTCTCGCCTTCAAGTCGGATGACTTCGCCGCTGCAATAGAAACGACTGCCGTCCTTGCGCAGGTGCCAGCGCTCATCTTCGCCTCGACCATGCTCGCGCGCGGCACGCAGCTCAATTTCCGGAGCGCCTGAGCTGCGTTCTTCCGGTGTGAAGATCAGGTCGTAATAGGCGCCGAGCACTTCCTCTTTGCTGTAGCCAAAAATCAGCTTTGCCCCGGTGTTCCAGTCGGTGATCACGCCGTGATCATCGAGGATGATAATGGCGAAGTCATGGGTGCTTTCGGCCACTAGGCGCATGCGCTCTTCACTGATGCGCAACTCCTCCTCGGCGGCACGGCGCTTGGAGATATCGATAAAGGTCAGCACCGTGCCGTCGATGTGGTCTTCACTGGAGCGGTAGGGCAACAGGCGGGCGATGTACCAGCGCTGGTCGCTGCTGCAGACCTCGCGTTCGATCATGTTCAGCGACTCGAACACCGTCGCCGCATCCTCGGCTATCTCCGGGTAGTCCAGGCGGTGGGTGATGTCCATTAGCGAGCGCCCGGTGTCGACCGGCAACATGCTGAAAATCTCGGTGGCCCGTGGGGTAAACCAGCGAATGCGCATGTTGCGATCGACGAACACGGTGGCAATGTCGGTGGAGGCAATCAGGTTGGTCAGGTAGTCGTTGACCTTGTCGGTTTCTTCGACCTTCGCCTTGAGTTCAGCATTAACGGTCAGCAGCTCTTCATTGATCGATTGCAATTCTTCCTTGCTGGTTTCCAGTTCTTCGGTGGCTGAGCGTAGTTCTTCGTTGATCGCCTGCATTTCTTCATTGGAGGCCTTGAGCTCTTCGCTGGAGACTTCCGACTGTTCGACGGTCTCCTGCAACTGCAGCTTGGTGCGCTGCAGTTCATGCTCCAGGTTGGTCAACATCTGGTTTTCGGTCTGGCTGGCAATGCCATCAAGCTGCGCTTGAGGATCGACCTCGCTTTCCTCGAAGATCACCAGGGTGTATTCGCTGTCAGTTTCGTCATCCTTGTAAGGATGCACGTTCAGGTCGACCAGGTAACTACGCTGCTCACGCTCGATGCGGACTTTGCGCGAGGTGACCGGCAGCCCGCTCTGCTGTGCTTGGTACAACGTGGTGCGAATGTCCAGGCGCAGATCCGGGTGGGCCAGGGTCAACAGGTTGCGTGATAGCTCGCCGGCCACGTAGCGCAGGAAGCGCCCGGCGCCTTCACTCATGTGCAGTATGTTGGCGCTGGCGTCGACGATGATGCTCGGCGGCGCAGCCTTCTCCAGTGCACGCAGGTGAATGTCGGCAAAGGACACCTTGCGTGCCACAGCCGGTTGCAGGGGGCGGGTGGCGACGGTAGTACGTGCATAACCACCGCGCGGCAGCGTGGGGGCGCGGCGGGGACTGCTGGCCACGCTCTTGGCGCGGAAGATGCGGTTGCGTTTGTCCACCGGCGTAAACAGATCGAGGCAGCCATCGGCCGATTCCGAGGAGCCGAGGAATAGGTAACCGCCAGGACGCAAGGCAAAGTGGAACATCTGCATGATGTCGCGCTGCACTTCGCGGTCGAGGTAGATCAGCAGGTTACGACAGACGATCAAGTCGAGTTGGGAGAAGGGCGGGTCGAGCAACAGGCTGTGCTTGGCGAACAGTACTTTCTCGCGAATTTCCTTGCGCACGCGGTAGGAATGGTTTTCCAGGGTGAAATATTGGCGCATGCGCGGCGGCGGAACGTCGGTAATGATGGCCTCGGGATAGACGCCACTTCGACCAAAGGCAATCGCGCGATCATCGATGTCGGTGGCAAACACCTGAAGCTTGGCCGGGCTGGCCTCCAAGGCCATTTGCTCAGTCAGCAAAATGGTGAGGCTGTAGGCCTCTTCGCCGGTAGAGCAGCCCGCTGACCAGACACGGATTTCATCCCGTTTCGGCACGGTGTCCTGCAGCGCTTTAACCAGATCGGGAATGACATTGCGCTCCAAGGCTTCGAAGGCTTCGCGGTCGCGAAAGAAATTGGTCACACCAATCAGCATGTCCCCCAGCAACGCCTTGGTTTCTTCGGGGTGGGCTTGCAGATAATCGTAATAGGCGCCCAGATCCGGCTGTGCGGTCACCTGCAGGCGACGCTCGATGCGGCGCAGCACGGTGGCCCGCTTGTAGTGTTTGAAATCGTGACCGGTTCCATTGCGCAGCTGGATCAAGATGTCTTGCAGCTGCTGCTCGGCTATGGCGGCTTCGCGTTCGTTAGCTGGAGGGGTAGTCTTGATTTCCGGATCGTTGGCCGTAGGCAGTGTGATTGCCTTCGAATTACGCCAGAGCTCCATCAGTTTTTGCGGCATCTCCACCACGGGCAATACCAGATCGACCATCTGCGTATTGATGGCAGCCCGGGGCATGCCATCGTATTCGGCATCCTCCGGAGTCTGCACCAAGGTGATGCCGCCTTGTTCCTTGATCCGTGAAAGCCCCACCGCACCGTCAGAGCCAGTGCCGGACAGTATCAGGCAGAAGGCCCGCTCCTTGTGCACATCCGCCAGGTCTCGGAAGAACAGGTCAATGGCCACATGCATGCCGGGCGGCCGATCCGATGGTGTCACCGACAGATAACCATCGTTCATCATCAGGTCGTGCGCCGGCGAGATGACATACACGGTGTTCTTTTCGATGGAGACAGTCTCGGTCACCTGCCGCACCGGCATTTTGGTGACTTCCTGAATGATCCGGTCGACTTGGCTGGGATAATCGGGCGACAAGTGAAAAATAACGACAAAGGCCATGCCGTTGTCATTGGGCATGTGCTCGAAAAATGATTTCACCGCCTGAAGGCCACCAGCGGAAGCGCCGATGCCGACCACAGGAAAGGGCAGGGTGCTGGGGATCAGCTCCTTGCGCTGCGGAACATTGGGTGAACGCTTCACGGAAGACTTCATGATCAAGGCCTGAAATGAATGGCAGTCAAATCGTTGTACTTTCTAACCATACTACGCCATGTCTTTCTGGGGAGCAGTGACAAACCTGCGTAAGGTGTTTCCTGGATAGCACAGGCGTCACGAGTGGATGGTACAGGTCACGGATTGCGCATCGATCAGTGGTGACTTGATCGCCTGTATCAACCCGCAGGCCAACGCTTGAGGAGGGTCGATGATGCGCGGGGCGGCAATCAGGTATTTTTCCGTTTCCAGCTTCGCCTCGGCACCTTCTGTGCGCTCGGCCACGATGCGCGCATAGAGTTGCAAGTCGTAGTCCAGGCTCATGGCGTATTCAGACATACGGGAATGATCGACCGAACCTTGAAGGTGCCAATGAAAGGGATGGAAGAGAAATTTGCTGTGCACGCAAGCCGTCCTGCGCTGGCCGGCCAGGAAAACGATGTTGCCCATCGACTCCACGGTTCCGAGATTGTGCGTTTGCACCGGAATCGGTAGCGAATGCAAAAAGTTATACATGGTAAAGCCGTAACTGCATTCGCCGCCCATGGTAGCGATATTCACGATCAAGCCCGACGCACTTTGCTGCACCGCCGTCGATGCTTTCTCAATAAGCTGACCACAGGTCGACGCGTTGATAGGGCCAGTGAAATTAATGACATGTACAGGCATATATCACCTCGCACTTAAAGTCGATGCACGTAGCGACTATGAACTTCGTTCGCAAACAGGCGGCGTATGTGACGCGCCCGTAACTCTCTCCGACTGCACGGCACCTTGTCGGCGTTCATAACAACCCGGCTGAGCTAACAACGTTTCGCTACGCACACTGTTCTGCAACTGTTCGACGTGTTCGTGATTGGCTTGAACAACTGACGGATTCGCTGGTATTCCCGGCATTCTATCGTCTCGGGCAAGTGGATCTTTTTCAAAACGTTCTGCAGCGAGGGTGTTTTCGTTTGGCGCTTTCATGATTGAACCTCTTTCCAAGAGGGGCGGCGATGCCGCCCCGGTCTGAGTGCGCTCAAGATTTGCGACCGCCGCTGTGGCTTTGTTGTCCGTCCTTGCGGCCGGCTTCGGAGGCCTTTTCACGATCATTGGCAAAATTGCCGCTGCCCGACTGGCCACCTTTTTTGCCACTGCTGGACGACTTGTCGCGATCATTACCCTGATTTTTATTACCGGTAGTCATGATTATTCTCCAACATTGTTTGGCTTTTGCTGATTCATCTGTGTACGACGGACACTAATTCCGATTTCAACAGGCCTGCGAATGTTTTGAATATTTTCAAGATGACCGATAAGCGGTACGTCACGCCACGGACCAAAGCCGGTTCCCGCGTAATAGGTGTGTGCTACTGACCCGATCAAGGCTTGGTTGGCCTTAGTCTGCCTGCCTATGGCTTTAATTTGTCCTGAAGACTTTTCACCGTTCGTTCCTGCTTGAGGATGTCGGGCAAAGCGCTTTCGGCGAACCATTTCAGCTCGGGTTTTTCCGACGACATTGCTTCTTTTTTGAATAAAAACACTTGCTGCTCGAGCGCTTGCACCTGACTGTCGATATAGATCCGGTCGAAGGAGTCTTCGCGGGACTCAAGGCGCATTTGCTTCGCTTTGCCCGTCAGGAAGCTTCGGTTGGAACGTTCATATGTAGCTGATCGCCGAGCGTCTTGAGTTTGCCGTAAAGCTGCGCTTTGCTGGCGATTACCTGATGGGCAAAGTCTTTGACTCCCTGACTCTGACTTTTCTGCAACGCAACTTTCGCGCTCTCGGTCTGAAATACACTCTGCTGCGCGGCCTCTTCCATAAAGGCATTGAGAGTGACCGAGTACGCCACTGAACCGAAAATACTCAACCCCAATCCTGCAAGCCGTTTTGCTCTGTTCGGAATCATCTTGGTCTACCTCTTATGCGGGTTATGCGGGCGACTCGCCTGCCCCCTGAGTGCGGCTCCTTGATCCAGGATCTGCAGCTGTTATTCAGGTTCAACTATCGAATGCGGAATCGCCAAAAGACAAACGCTTGCTCCGTGCTTACAGGGTCTGACGCTGAGGGTGACGGGGTGTTCCGCTTGATTCCCGAACGTTGGCATGGCTGTCTTTTGTATCGCTCTTCCTATGCTTATCTGACAACGATGACCCCTGCGGCGGCACGATTATAACCTCGAGCGCCATATGTCGATTTGCTCGAGTATTTTCCTCGTAGGCCGGGTCGACCAATAAGGTTCGACGAACACATACGGTGCGGGGAAGGTTTGACATGCGCGTGCATCATTTAAATTGCGGATGTATGTGCCCTTTGGGTAGGGCTTTGTTCGACGGTTACAGCCGTGGATTGACCGCGTCGGTTGTGTGTCACTGTGTTCTGATCGAAACCGGCACCAATGGCCTGATTCTGGTGGATACCGGCTTCGGCCAGCAGGACGTCCAGCATCCGGAGCGTCTGAGCCGCTTTGTCAGAGCATTCAATAACATTCAATTGGAGCACCGGTTTACCGCGATAGATCAAATCCGTCGAATGGGTTTTGACGCTAATGATGTACGTCACATCATTCTTACCCATCTGGATTTCGATCATGCCGGCGGCCTCCAGGATTTTCCGAGGGCGCGGGTACACGTCATGTTGGAGGAACTCAACTTCGCAACGCTGACGAATGGCTGGTTCAAACGGCGACGCTTTGTGCCTGCGCAGTGGCGGGGTGTCGAGGACTGGGAGCTGTATGCCCCGGATGGCGATACCTGGTTTGGCTTCGATTCGGTGCGCGCCGTGCTTGGCGCGCAGGAAGAAGACATTTTGCTGGTACCGCTTCGAGGTCATACGGCCGGTCACGCCGGCGTTGCGATCGGTACTGCCGAGGGATGGTCGCTACATGCAGGGGATGCCTACTTTCACCATGATGAAATTCATCTTCCCAAGCGCCGCTGTCCTGCTGGCATGCGCTTCTACCAACGCCTGATGGATGCCGATCACCAGGCACGAATGCACAACCAACAGAGGTTGCGTCAATTAGCCAATGATAGCCGCATGGCAGTGAACATATTTTGCAGCCACGATGCGCGCGAGTTCCAGCAAGTGAACAGTTTCGGCAGCAGTGGATTTTCCGGATCGCTTATTTTTGACGATGAGATTCGCCATCCATAGTCGAGACTCGGCGCCTGGTTTACTCATATAAAAGCGAACTCGCAGCGCAGTATTCAAGTCCACCTTGAAATGGCTTCGAATCAACAAACCTCAGGAGAGACTTCGATGAAGACCTATCCAAAACCTCCATTCAAACCCCAGCAGCAGCCTGTCCCCGGCGAGCAAAGTCGAATGGAACCGTATCCCGATTGCGGTGAGAGCAGTTATGAAGGATCGGGCCGGCTGGCCGGCAAGATCGCACTGATTACCGGCGGCGACAGTGGCATTGGTCGCGCTGTGGCGATTGCCTTTGCCCGTGAAGGCGCTGATGTGGCGATCTCATATCTGGACGAACACGAGGACGCCAAAGAAACCGCACGGTGGGTAGAGGATGCGGGCCGGCAATGCCTGCTATTGCCGGGGGACATTGCTAGTCATGCGCATTGTGCGGGGATCGTGAATGACACCGTGGCAAAGTTCGGACGCATTGACATTCTGGTGAACAATGCCGCCTTTCAGATGACCCATGAGACGTTGGAAGAAATTCCCGACGAGGAATGGCTGAAGACATTTGACGTCAATATCACCGCTATATTTCGCATTTGCAAAGCGGCGCTGCCCAACATGGCGGACGGTAGCTCGATCATCAATACCAGCTCAGTCAATTCTGACTCACCCAGTCCCAGCTTGTTGGCCTATGCCACGACAAAAGGTGCGATTGCGAATTTCACCGCTGGTCTTGCCCAGATGCTTGGCAAGCGTGGCATTCGAGTCAATAGCGTAGCGCCCGGGCCAATCTGGACGCCGTTAATCCCATCCACGATGTCCGAAGACTCGGTGAAAAACTTCGGAGCAAACACTCCTTTAGGACGACCAGGGCAGCCGGTTGAAGTAGCGCCGATTTATGTACTGTTGGCATCGGACGAGGGCAGTTACATTTCCGGCGAACGGTTTGGGGTTACAGGCGGAAAACCTATCCTCTGAAGGCTTTCCTCGGACTGAAAGAGAACTGAGGGGTGACAACAATGAAACATTTTTACATAGGCCTGAGCTTCTGCAGCCTGCTGTTGCTGCAGGGATGTTTCGATAACTCTGACAGCACGACGAAGAACAACCCGGATGGCACAAAGTCGTCTGTGCAACTGCAGCAGGAGAAAGCGGACGAAAGCAATTAACGATTTTCTAAGCACTTGAGATCACAGCACATCCATCGAGAAGCCCAAGGAGATTCGTTGATGAAGAATTACCCTTTGGATGATATCCATCCCGAACACCGCGATGGTCAGGTTGCGGTCGCTATAGGCTTGGCTCCCGACGAGGTCGAACTATGGGTGACCGCCATTGAAAAGGATGGCAGTGGAATGGGATATATCGTCCATTTCTCCAAGAGCACACCTACAGAAGTTCTGGCCAAGGTTCAAGGGCTGGGAGAGGATCGAACGATCAATATCGGCCCGGGCGGACACGATGGATAAGCATGCAAAATCATTGGTTATTATTTGTGGCGCGAGCTCGGGAGTAGGACGCGCCACGGCACACCGTTTTGCCGCTGCTGGTTATCGAATCGGATTGCTGGCTCGAAGTGAGGAGGGCTTGACTGAAACGCAAGAAGAGCTCAGTCAGTATGGTGTTCCGGTGATGTCGATAAGTGTTGATGTCGCGGATTCGCAAGCGGTCGAGTCGGCTGCGATACGGCTGGATAATGCCCTTGGGCCTTTATCGATCTGGATAAATAGCGCAATGGTGACCGTGTTTTCGCCCATTGATAAATTGAGCGCTGAGGAAATTCTACGGGTCACCGAAGTCACGTATCTCGGTACTGTGCATGGTACCCTGGCAGCACTGCAACTGATGCGTCAGCGTGGTGACGGGCTCATTATCCAGGTCGGCTCTGCCCTTGCTTATCGGGCCATTCCGTTGCAAGCGGCCTATTGCGGAGCGAAATTTGCCGTACGCGGGTTCACTGACTCATTGCGTTGTGAGTTGCTGTATGAGCGCAGTCGTATTCGCGTATGCATGGTTCAACTCCCCGCGATTAATACACCTCAGTTTGACTGGGCCCGCAACAAACTTGAAAAACGTCCGCGACCCATTCCGCCCATTCATGATCCAGACGTGGCGGCGAGGGCAATTTTCAGCGTCCTTCAGAGTCCGCCCCGGGAACTGTGGTTAGGATGGGCTTCTATTAAGGCGATTGTGGGCACCAGTCTGATGCCCGGTTTGCTTGATCGATTGATGGCTCGAAATGCCTATTCGGGACAACTGAGTGCAGAAGTCGATTCTCAGCGCCCGGATAATTTGTTCGAGCCACAACAGGGCTTGCATCAGATTCGCGGTCGGTTCGTCGGTCGCTCTCTCGACTCCGCATTCGCATTAACGTCGGCGCAATTATCGGCGTTGTCGGTGATTGTGTTTCTGCTGTTTTGTATTGTGCTTTTACTTTTTTGAATGACCGTACCTGAACCACCGGTAACCAAAACCTCTAAGCGACAAAACCTCGCCCTCGGTTACATCAGCGGGGTAGGGGCTATCAGCGAGTACTGATTCGGCCGTGTTCAATTCGGCCCAATCGGCAGACTCAAGCGTGACGGGTTCCGAACTGAGATTGCAAAGCATGAGGGACGTAGCGTGGCCGGCATAACGAATGGCAAATACTGCCGGATGTCCGCTGCGAAGCGGTTGCGCGTTGCCGTCTCCGATTTCAGTCAAGTACGCGCGTGTCCGCATAATGTTCCGACAGCGAGCAAGCAGCGACTCGCCATCGTCTTGCTGGGCACTGACGTTCAACGAGGTATACGCAAATGGCCCGTCATCGATTATGGGCGCTGGCAACAAGGTGGGCGCCGCTTTCGAAAAACCTGCGTTGATCTCGGCGCTCCATTGCATGGGCGTGCGTACGGCGAGCCGATCCTTTCGTGTCAGATCGTCGCCCATGCCAATTTCCTCGCCATAGCGAATGATCGGTGTCCCGGGCAGTGAGGCCATCAAGGCCTGCGCCATTGCCTGATGACGTACGTCACCCTCCAGCATGGGCGCCAGACGACGTCGAATACCGCGCCCATACACGCGCATTTCGGGTTGTGGGGCGAAAACCTGCATGACTTCTTCGCGTTCTTTTTCCGAAAGGCGCTCAAGGTCGAGTTCATCATGATTACGTAACCAGACAGCATACCCGGCACCGTCAGGGGCGAGCGGACGTTCCTCTAGTGCGCGAAGCAGTGGTTCGGACTGTTGCCTCGCAAGCGCCAGGAAAAGGTGGTTATTCATCCAGAAATCTAGTGCCAGCTTGAGACGTTGACCCTTGCCGAAATAGTGACAAAACCGCTCCGGCTCGACATCGACTTCGCCCATCAATATGCATTCTGGATTGATGTTGCGAGCCAATGCCGCCAAGCGATCCAATAACCACACGCCGTGTTCCTCTCGCTCACCGCCTGCTTGTTCGACAGCATGGGAGGCAGCATCCAGGCGAAAGCCGGCGATACCCATCTGCAACCAATGAATCATGATTTGTTCTATCTCTTCCACGACTGCCGGATTGGCCAGGTTCAGATCCGGCTCGTGGCGATAAAACAGATGGCGGTAGTACTGTCCGGCCTGTTCATCCCATTGCCAGATGCTTTTTTCCACAGAGGGAAAAATCGGTTGATTACCGTCGTCGACGGGCGTGTCCGACCAGATGTAGAAGTCGCGATAAGGACTGGATCGATCAGCACGCGCTTGTTGAAAGCAGGGATGCTGGTCGGAGGTGTGTTGCAGCACCAACTCCAAAACAATTCGCATGCCGTACTCACCAGCCTCACGCACCAACCTGCGGAGATCTGCCTCGCTGCCAAACCGAGGTTCGATCGCGCGGTGATCCCTGACGTCATAACCGGCATCGCGAAAGGGCGAGCCGAAGATCGGCAGCAGCCACAGTGTCCCGATCCCTAGCGCGCTCAAGTAATCAAGTCGGCGGATAATGCCCTGCAGGTCACCGCAGCCATCGTTGTCATAGTCGAAAAATAACGAGGGATCGACCTGATAAATGACAGTATTGCGATGCCAGTCACTGTTCATGGTGGTTTTCTCTCCGACGAAGGATGACCGCCTGTTCCGCAGCTACAGTGCCCTTGAACAGCTCTTTTTCACTTTGACGATCGCTTGAGATTTGCGTGATCCATTGCCCCGCCAGCGGAAAGGCATGCTCAACCTGGTCAAAGTTGATGCAAATAATTCGCTCATCCGAGTGGGAGTGCCGACGGTACGCCAGCAATTGAGGATGTGATGGCAGCTCCTCCCATTCTCCGATGCTTAAGGCTTCGCTTTCTCGTCGACAGCTCAGCAAACATCGATAGAGGCCAAGTGTTGATTCGGCTATCGCTTCTTGTGCTTCTACGGCAAGGGTGGAGACGTCGGGAGGGAAGGGTAGCCAAGGCGTTTTACCTGGCCAGCCATGCGGGGCGTTAATTTTCCAAGGTAACGGAGCACGACTTCCATCTCGTCCTCCTGGATCAACCCGGGTCTGTGCCGTGACCTGCGTATCTTCCAGTGCCAATTCGTCGCCTTGGAAAATGAACGGCGTGCCACGCAATGTCAGAAGCAATACAGCGGCGGCATGGGTTCTACGCAGCGAACCACCGTACCGGCTTCGAAGCCGACTGTTGTCATGATTCGATAATGCCCAAGTTGGCCATGCGCTATGGCTTGGGAAGCAGCCTTTCACTTCGCGGATACACAGGCGAAACACCACCGGATCCCAAGGCGCATCGAGTGGCGGAAAGTTGAAAGACATATGCAACTCATCACTCGCGCCATAGTACGCAGCGACCTGGGCGGTCGACCGTATATTCACTTCACCAATCAGTACTCGGTCATCGGGATAATGATCGACCAGACGTCTCAGGCCGCGAAGCACTTCATGGCTGTATGGCTGATCGTTGATTCTCACCATCGTTTCGCCCGCCAGGCAACGCGGATCATCGGCAAAAGTGGGATCCTTGCCGATGCAATGCACCACGTCGATACGAAAACCATCGACACCACGATCCAGCCAGAATCGCAGCACTTGGTGCATCGCTTCCACAACCCGAGGGTTGTGCCAGTTCAAATCCGGTTGCTGAGGTAAAAAGAAATGTAGGTAGTACTGCTGGCTAACTTCATCCCAGCTCCAGGCGCTGCCTCCGTCAATCGAAGCTCTCCAGTTGTTTGGCTGGTCGCGCCATATGTACCAATCACGTCGGGAGTTAGCACGACTGGCGCGCGATTCGATAAACCAGGGATGCTGATCGGAAGTATGGTTCGGGACGAAATCCATCAGCAATTTGAGGCCTCGTTTGTGAGCCTCTGAAATCAATAAATCGAGGTCTGCCAGATTGCCGAACAATGGATCGATGTCCATATAATCGCAAATGTCGTAGCCTGCGTCGCACATAGGCGATGGATAGACAGGGGATAACCATAAGGCGCCCACCCCCAGCGCCTTGAGATAATCCAGCTTCGCGATTAATCCTGGCAAATCACCAATGCCATCGCCGTTGGCATCAGCAAATGAGCGTGGATACACTTGATAAATTACGACCTGCTTCCACCAAGGTAAATGGTGCACGCCAGACATAGCGACTCCTGTAGACCTGCACGCAGATCGGTCTCAAGGTTGCTGATTGTGGCCGGGTATGTTGTCGCCTTCCTCTGGCTTTGTTCGCTTCTCTACTTGAATGTCAGTCAACTTGGCCCCGTTGAATTCAGGAAAGTCTTGCTTCAAAAGCGCTTCTGCCTGTTGTTTATCCAAGGTTTCACTTTCGTGAGTGACGACGCGACTTTGCGGTTGGTTATCAACAATGAAGCTGATGATGTATCGACTTTCGGCGGCCATTGAAATCACCCTTGATCGAAAGGTTCAGCGACTGTGTGCCCATGGGCTCCATGATTTTTGATGATCAAGCGCGGAGCGGATTCATAAAAAAAAGCGCTATTGCGACAAGCGGCCCATAGAAACCATCAGGCGGTCGTTTCGGTCAAGGTGGTAACGCTCCAAGTCGCGCGCCAGGATCAACTGGCCGCTAAAGTTTGCTTCGGCCTCGTCGCGTATATTTTCGATGCAGGGACTTTTTTCGGGATTATTTTGGTAGCGGGCGCTGAAGTGGGTCAGAACCAGATTAGGCACACCTGCCGACTCGGCAAATCGTGCCACAGCGGCAGCGCTGCTGTGTCCGTAATGTTCGCGAGTATGATCGATTAAGGCTTGTGTAAAGGTCGCCTCATGCACCAGTACATGAGCTCCGACCGTCGCTTGCGCCAACAGATCAGGGTTGTCGTTATCGCCGCAAATGATAAAGCGTTGAGCAGGGCGTGCGGGCCGCAGAAATTGCTCAGCGCGGAATATTCGTCCGCTGTATTCAACATCACGTCCATGCGCCAGCTCGCCCCACAGAGGGCCGCGTGGTATCCCTTCAGACGCCAGACATTGTACATCCAGTACCGGATGAGGATCAGCCTCGGTAAAAACATAGCCATGGCAGGGCACACGATGGGATAAGGCAACGGTTTCGACCTTAACATTCCCATGTTGCCAACCGACGACAGTTTCGCTCGCATGCAGGCGCAACTCAAAGGGCAACCAGGTCTTGCTGACGGTTAGGCTGAGACGTAGCCATGGATGCAGCGCCACCGGCAAAACGATATCGAGCGGCTCAACTCTCCCCGACATTCCCGCGCTCGCCAGCAAGCCCGGTAAGCCGAAGCAATGATCGCCGTGTACGTGGGTGATGAAGCATCCACGCAGTTCCCGTAACGATAGCGGTGTGCGCAACATCTGGTGTTGGGTGGCTTCACCGCAATCCACCAGATACCAACCTTTGCCAGTGGATTCGATGAGTGCTGTGCCGCTCACATTTCGACTCCGGGTAGGGACTCCCGCTGAAGTGCCGAGAAAGATGAGATCCATGGCAGTCCCTTACTGAAAGAGTTGATCTGACGGCAAACACTTGGCAAAGCGCTATCCCAACGCTGCGATTTCTCTCCTGCTTATCTTTCGACGTGTCAGATGGGGATTTGGCTCCAGTTAATTTGCGGTTGGCGTTTCGTTAGGTGTTAGTCGCGCATGAAAGCCTGGCTTCCGAATACTGCATCTGGCTACAGGTTCTACGCCGTTCGTCTTTCATGCTGCACTTGGACGGCGCAAGTCATTCCAAAGTAAACCGACCGCTCTTACATGGAGATTCTTATGAAGCCCCATCCTACCAGCACTGAAAATCACCCCACGAACGAGTCAGGGAATCTGAACAATGATGGCTGCATTCTCGTCAGCGCCGGTCTCGACGATGCGCAGGATGCGACAACAAGCTGGGATCAGGATAGTGACTCGG
The DNA here is from genome assembly GCF_046535095.1 of Pseudomonas sp. SIMBA_041. Taxonomy (NCBI): domain Bacteria; kingdom Pseudomonadati; phylum Pseudomonadota; class Gammaproteobacteria; order Pseudomonadales; family Pseudomonadaceae; genus Pseudomonas; species Pseudomonas sp. SIMBA_041. The sequence goes on along the minus strand of NZ_JAWRXJ010000006.1, from coordinate 34,636 downwards.
CGGGCAACATCCAAACCCCCGAGGATGCCCATGGCATGCCCGGTTACCCACGGGATTCGGAAGAAGAGAAGGCGCACTCGACTCCGTCTAAGCGGCCATCAAAGGACGATGCGGAAACTGGAGCCGCGAGGGTGGAGCAGGGCAACGATGGTGTTGATTGAGCCTAAGATGGCGGATTTTTCCGCTCTGCTCTTCATTAGCGGGGAGCATTGTCTTCGGCTGCTCCAATGGGATGAGAGTTGACGGTACCAAACCCAAACAAATAAACGTAGAACGTAATGGAGATCAGCCATGACCAAACGACAGGAAACCCATCACGGATTTTCCGACGATCCTCAAAAGGTTAAAGAAGCTGGACGTAAAGGCGAGTCCAATACCAACGTGGCCACTGATAAAGCTGAGAAAGCTCGTATCGGTGGACAGCATAGCCACGGAGGAGGGCGTGACGAACGATAATGTCTCTGTTCGATCTGCTAATTTGCTTGGGTTAGCAGGTCGACAGTTATTGAATTTCCTGCATGTGTGGACACCTATGGAGGTCATACATCAATCTGCAGTTCCAGATCCCCATTCGCCAATCTGCGAGCGTGAACCAGGGTGCCGGTCAAGGGCTGTTTGGACGGCTGAAATACAGTTACGGTATGTGCCTGGTGAAGATCCTGCGGGAAGGGTGCTTGCACCTGCACCTGAAGGGCGCCAGGCGTAATCGGAATGATCAGTGCCTCGCATTCCACGCTTTTTGCGATGGGCCCAAGAAACGTGTCCAGTAGATAATCCAGGCGTATGCAGCATGTCATGATCACACTCCATTCAACGCATTGAGTCGGTGGATCAGGATCCAAATTCATTTTCTCGCCGAGAATACGCAGCAGCTTTACAGCTTTAAAGTCGACGTAAAAATGACCTAATAATCGATTCCGTAGCATTGCTCATGTGGAGTTGATCGAGCGAGGTCAGCGCGCACCACATACACTCACTGATCTCATTTTGAGGGGTCAAACCTTCAATATTTATGACAGAAGCCTCAAAAACATGATGGTGGGTATGAGCAGCTTCAAACTCAAATATGTATAGAAGCTGCTCGGCGTTTAGTCCCGTCTCTTCTTGAAGTTCTCGAGCCGCAGCTCCAGCAATAGCTTCGCCAAGCTCGACCTTTCCACCAGGCAGAGCCCATTTTGACGCCGGCTTGCGAACCAACAAGACCTGCTTATCTCTTTCGCAAATAACAGTGGCTCGGATTTTCATCATGAGGTCCCAGATCATTGTCTCGCCATACGCTTGTTATTTCCTCATGAGCTAATGAGTGGGCGACGTTACAAAAAATTCCAAGAAAATGACGACCTGCGAGCGGGGCATCAGCAATGCCATACGTACACCGCAATGGACGAGTTTTCGCCGGTGGCCGATCCCATAAAGGCGCGATGACATTCGCGGTGTTCTTTTCGATGGCGACGGTCTCGGTAACTTGCCGCACCTGCATTTTGGTGACTTCCTGAATGATCCAATCGACTTGACCCTGGATAATCGGGTGACAAGTGAAAAAGAGTGACAAGGCCATGCCGTTGTCATTGGACGTGTGCTCGAAACACTGATTATGCCGGGGAACATCGGAAGCGCTTCGCTTTGACTTCATAATCAAAGCCTTAATAGCTGCAGCCAATCTAATCGTCCTACCCATATTAATTTGGTAGGCAATATCCGCTTTATGGATGACCGCCTGACCATGAGTCAACCGCCGGCAGGCGCTGGATCAATCATATGCCGAAGGGAAAGGTGTCCTCCTCATGACTGGACGAGTGCACGGTCTTTAGCGGTGTGATGGCGAGGGTATGAGCGAACCACAGGTAGGCATCAAATTGCTCGCTCAGGTTCGCATCGAAGTAATGGCTTTGGCGCTCGGTTTGCGGGCGATAAATCACCCCAATGGCGCGCTCCAACAGGCGTATTGATAAGGCTGAGCGTAGCGTCTGTCGTTTATCGTCGCGCCAGTCATACAAAGCCTGCGGATGACCCGCCTCGACAAAGGCGCGCTCCCAGCTACGGGGCAATGACGGCACGATGTTTTTTATTTTTACAGGTTCGTCCCAGTCATCAGCGGCCGCCACGGTGCCTTGATCGGTGCCCATGCCTATAAGAACCGATTCTTTACCAAAGGCTTCACGACACAGTTGACCAAGCGTCAACTGGCCTTCGTCCCCCATTCGCGTCGCTCTGGCATCGCCTATGTGCGAATTGTGCGCCCAGACCACAACCTTGGCGTGATGGCGGCTGCGCAAAGCTTGCAGTGTCTCGAACATGTGCCCGTCGCGCAGATTCCAGGATTCTCTGGAACCTCGATACATCGCACGGTAATACTGCTCGGCGGCATGGACGACCCGAGCATTTTGCGTCGCGTTGAACAACGCTTCACCGTCTTTTTCGATCAGCGACAAGCGCTGATTCAGTAATGCCTGGAGCTGCTCAAGCACGGCATGTTCACAGGTGGCCATGCCACCTACCTCGGTGAAATGTCCGTAGAGCGCCGGGTCGTCATGCCACGGCGTCAGGCAGGCATAGCGCTGCCGTGCCTCCCTGGCCATGCCCCGATCTGCGCTTTCCAGATAACCAAGCACTTCGCGGATCGAACTGCGCAGGCTGTACACGTCCAGTCCACGAAACTCCACGCGTTGTTCCGGCGCCCTGGTCCGGTTGAATTCGCATAGCCACCGTGTAAACGCCTGGACATCGGTGTTACGCCACATCCAGGTTGGAAAGCGCGAAAAGGCAGACTCATGCCATCCACCGTTTTCCCGCCCCCTGACGCAACGATCGATTTGATCGGCGTCCGGCCAGTCAGCCTCTACCGCGACAATGGAAAAGCCATGGTGCTTGACCAGGTGTCGTGTTATCGCTGCGCGCGCTTGGTAAAACTCGTGCGTGCCATGGCTGGCTTCGCCAATCAGTACCACCTGTGCATCGCCATAACGGTCGAACATTGTTGCAAAGCTTTCGCTGGCAACATCAGGTAGCGGCTCCGCTGTTTCCTGTAGGACTTCGATAAGGTTTTCCATAAGGTTCGCTGTGTTCAACCGTAAGAACGCCCTTCGATTACAAACCATTCGCCAGGGCAATCCTGGTGAACTCTCCCTTTTGCTGTTTGTATGATGGAAAACACCGAGACCAGAGGGTTCCAATGAATCGAAGAACGGCCTTCACACGTTTTCGTTATTTCTGTCGCGGCGCGCGTAATGTGGCATCACGTCGGGACAGATTGCCCGTACGCCTTTCTTTCCCCGCATTGACCACTGCCCGCGCCACGTTTCGTACTTCCTCATGCAATTCCAGGTCGGTATCCAGTTCGTCATGGCTGGTAGCGTAGGGATGGTAGTAGCCGATATAGCGATCCAGGCAAGCCATTTTCCCGGCGTCCACAAATCCCATACAGTCCATCCAGTCGCATAAGGCTCGGCGCACACCTTCGGTACCTGCCACGTCACCATGAACCACCACACCGTAAACTCGTCCTTCGAGTGCTTTGGATAGGACCAGCCATCAAGCTCCAATTGTTTCGCCATGGCAGCATCCTTGCCTTGAGTGGTTGTGGGGAGCGGGATTGCCGCCGTCGGCGCGGACCAGTCGATCGATCATCAACTTCAACGGACTGGGCGCCTGATACCAGTAGACCGGCGTGATCAGCATGATCCCGTCGGCGCCGACCCATTGCGGATAAATGATGTTCATGACATCACCCACCTGGTCGAGCGAATGATTGGGATAACAGCAGCATGGCCAATGGCATAAGGGCATGGCAGTAAAAACGCACCCTTTGCAAGGGAAAATGCGTTGACCGTACTCGGACGTCAGCAGGCTGAGATCGAGCAGGTCGTTATGAATACCCGCTGCTTGCAGTTCACCTTACGCAAGGCCCGCCAGACGCCAGCTCTTGGAAAGCTCCTTTGGGCAGGTCCCGTCGTTGCGTGACGAGCCAGGGACCAACAACACACGAGGCGGTGAGCTACGCAACGGGCAGCGACCCTGCTCGAAATGGCGTGCTGTCGGCCAGATCTCCACATCTGACTGACCGGTAACCTTTTCGCCGTGAGCGTATGCATTGGAGGCAAGAGAAGATGCGAGTTCCAGATTTGTGTCGGGCCTCCCGCATTTGGCATGGACCATACATCGTGTCAGATGAACCACCGCTCGCTCACAGGCCTCAACCGTTACACGACGGTGGAGGTATCGCCATGTACAAGGACAGAAAAGCTCAAGCGCTTGCAAGCTGGCACAAGCTGATGGAAAAGCCCGGGAGGCATATGAACGCACAAGAGCAGTACGAAGAATTGCTTCGTTTGGCAGAGATTTACTTTCGAGAGGGTTTCATTGACAGGACCGAACGAAAGCAGCTGGTAATCAAAGCCACCAGACGTTATGCCGAGGCAGTGGAAGGGGCCATCGCTGCATCCGGCTATTAACGCCAACACTACAGCACCTGATTTTTTTCACTGTCAAACGAAGAGGGGACTGTCGTTGACGCTGTCTGGGCTACCAGTGCCTTTTTCAAGACGTTTAAATGGGTGAAAAGGCACTTTACAGATCCTTGCGGATTAGCGGGGTCGAAGGCGATTTTTCCGCTCGCAATTAGCGTCATCGCCAATTCCCATGCTCGTTGCGAATCGTCCATCATCTGTTTTCCTCCTGGTGAAGTGAGCTGTCGCAAGCCTCCATCAGCTTCTGCACAGGAAGCGGCGGGAAGTTTTCATTCAATAAGGTCAGATGATCCAAGGCCTCGCAAAACAGGGTTTCAGCTTTCCTTCTGAGTTGGAGATAGCGTTGGAATTTCTCGCTGTCCAGATCCGGTTGCTCGAGCAGTTCGAATGCGGAGCGGCTGATGGCATTGGCCTCATCAAACAGCTTTTTATTCTGCTCCATCGCCAGGCAGCGACACGCAAGGAGTTGGGCATTGGTGTATTGAGAATGCATGGGTGCGGTCCTGTTTGTTAGCTCCTGCTCATACGCTGTGCGGCAGGAAGCTGAACCTGGTCATATATTTTCGGGCGGGTTTCACCCTCCGGTAAAAATTGTGACCGCTACGTTGCAAACCGGTATCAAAGAATATCTGTTTAAAAAATCGATGGTTTTACCGGATGCCAGACAGATAAAAACTTGTTTTTTGATCGCTTCAACTTTGTAGTTTTTTTCCAGGCCACGGCGATAGCTGTCGAGGGTTCCCTGACAGCTATCGACCCAGGAACAACCTCATTAACGTTGGGGCATCAGTTTGACTTTGATCCAGCCGCTCTCACGTTTATCAAACGACTTGAAGGCTTCAACGGCGTCAGTCAGCGGCTCTTTCTGGGTGAGTATTTTTGCCGGGTCTACACGACCAGCCAAGGTCATTTCGATCAACTTGGGAATGTACTTGCGATGGTGGCAGTTGCCCATGTTCATGGTCAGGTTCTTGTTCATCGCCGCACCGATGGGGAAGGTGTCGAAGCCTGGTGGGTACACGCCGATGATCGATAGGGTGCCGGCCTTAGCCAACCCTTCGATGGCCCATTGCAACGCCTGAGCCGGTGCATCGCCCGGTTGCCATTGAGATTGTGAATGCGCCTGGTGTGCATGGTTGGCGTCGATGCCTACGGCATCAACGGCACGGTCCACACCTATACCGTCCGTGAGGCGGTGCAGCGTTTGCACCGGGTCTTCCTTTTCGAAATTTATGCACTCGGCGCCCAGTTCGCGGGCGCGCTCAAGTCGGTCCGCCAAGCCGTCAATGGCAAACACGCGGCCGGCACCCATCAATTTCGCGCTGACAATGGTAAATAGGCCAACGGGGCCGCAGCCGAACACTGCGACACTATCGCCATCCCGGATTTCGGCCATCTGCGCGCCAAACCAGGCGGTAGGGAAAATATCCGACATGGCAATGGCCTGGTCATCGCTAATGGCCTGCGGAATCTTGATCAAGCCGATATGGGCGTAGGGAATACGAGCTTTCTCGGCTTGTAGGCCGTGGAACGGTCCTGTGCCTTTGGGGCCGCCGAAAAACGAGGTGCCAGCCTGTTTGCCGTGAGGATTGACGACATCGCATTGTGAGAAATAACCGGCCCTGCAATAGGAACAGTTACCGCATGCAATGGTCGAGGGAATGATTACCCGATCACCCACCTTAAGGTTCCGTACGTCATCGCCCAGTGCCTCGATGATCCCGACACCTTCATGCCCCAATATCGTCCCAGGCTGCATGTCGGGGACGGTGCCCCGAATGAAATGCAGATCCGTCCCGCAGATGGCTGCTGCCGTAATTCTCACAACGGCATCTGTTGGTTCCTGAATTACGGGATCGGCCACATCGTCCAGCCGGATGTCACCCACGTCATAAAATACGACTGCTTTCATCATCCACCTCGCCATTGGTTTTCAGTTCAGTTGTCTAGCAATGGAGGTCTTGGAAATACGAAAGGTTTATTTAATTAAGATGACCCTGACGAAAGGAACGAACTCTTGAGGCACGCCGGTTACCGGGTCGTGCCCGGCGTTGGACGTGAAAATTAGCGAAGGGAGTAATTGGTCTCGAGATCAATCAGATAAACCACTGGTCGACCTAGACGAACTGATGGTTAAACCGGCGCTTCTACCTTAGTAGGTGAATGTCACTGTTAACTAAGAGGATTTGATCATGCCGCGCGGTGATAAAGACAAATACACAGACAAACAGAAACGTAAGGCCGAACACATTGAAGACAGCTATGAGGCCAAGGGTGTTTCCAAAAACGAGGCAGAGAGCCGTGCCTGGGCTACCGTGAACAAACAATCAGGTGGCGGTGAGCGTAAGGGAGGCTCGGGGCAGAAAACCAGCGAAGCGGCAAAGACAAAGGCTCGTAAATCGTCAGGCCGTCGAGCGGCAGTTAGCCGACAAGGCGTGGCTAGAGCTGGTCAGCAACTCGAGGACATGAGCAAGACGGAATTAATGAGCCGAGCGCGAAAACAGCAAATCGCTGGACGCTCAACTATGCGTAAGGCTGAGCTAGTCGAGGCTTTGCGCCGAGCCAGTTGAGTCAGGATCCTGAGCCTGGCGAGTTTATGGATTGGACTCAGTCACAACTCCGATGGTGATTGTGATGGGGTTCGTTGTTGCGGCTATAGCGGTTGGAAGTTGTACAAAAAATTGGAGCGTGTACAGCTGTTTTCTACCAGTTGTCCGATACCGTTTCGACGAGGTTGCACTTCGCTTGTAGGGGTCTAGTTTTGGACACTACTGACCATCATAGGGAACGGGCGGGAGGGCTCTATGAGACTTCGAGGCGACATCTTCTGGGAGTGGGCAGACCCAGAGCTCCACTGTAGAACACATGATGAAACTCTTAATGATGGGACTCACATCGACGTACAAGTTAGGCTTTCGCGCGCCGGCGAAACGCAGATGTTCATCGGTATTTATGCGCCCGATGGCATGGCTTTGCATGAAATGGCGGTTGACTCACACCCTGGCGAATCGATGACCAGAGTTCTGGCTTGGGGTGTCGGTCGAGCTCGGCAGTTGGCTGCTGGTGCTGGTGCTGGTGGTCCGGCGATTCGTAAATCAGCGTCCTCGAAATAGCGGTCCACCTTGAAGGTTGAAGGGACGTTAAATGCCCAGAATGGAAGGTTCGAAAAATTCGGCTTGGTACTCAATTTCCCGTAACCGGCTGTCCGACCGTTCGCAATGAAATGCTCAGTACTGTCACACTGATGTCATGTGGTGCGGGAACGATCCCGCCGCTCACCAAAATATAAGTGTGACGTCATGCCTTCGAATGATGATTTTCGCTTCACCGCCCACCATCTTTTGCTCGATCTCGATGCAACTACCAACCATCTTATGATGCTAGTGGTTTCAAGCAAGGTTTCGGGAAGCCAATGGGATGAAGCGGTGGCTCGACACAAGAATGCATATGCTGCGTGGGCTTCCATCGTAACCGGCGTTCAAACGGATCCGATGCCTGCTTTAGACGCTCGCCCGGTCGATGGAAATACACCCTCGGCGGACTAACTATCGGTGCAGGTACTTTCGGCGATCAAGGAAGATGCTTTACGAAGAAACGTAGGTATTGACCTCCGCGAATCTGTACATGCAATCGGTCACCTTTGCTCATCGCAAATCACGTCGAACGCGGGTTGTCGAGGATGTTAAATTTTAGACAACTCTTTGTGCAGCAATTCTATGAGGGTGGCCGCATCTCTGTCGCCGCATACGCTGGAAAAGACAACATCGACTCGTTTGGCGTGTGCTCGTAGTTCGAGGAGAGCACGGCACTGAGCCGATCGCCCAACAGGTCCCAAGCGCGCTTCTTCTCTTCGGCATAGTCGTGATGCAGGTAATGGCGCCTGACACGAGAACCCGCCAGCACATGGTTTTGGCAGCGATCGATGACGTCCAGGCTGACCCCCAAAGCCTGCATCATGGTCGCGCCGGTGCGGCGCAGATCATGTGGCGTCCAGTCACCGTTCTGGCCGTCGGCCAGCACCAGCGTGTCGTCGTTACGCCGTCTTGAGAGGGCCTTGCGGTTTTTGAACCGGGCCTGGCGATCGCCGACCTGTTTACTCACTACCTTTAAGTCCACATGCCCATCATCCTGCTTGTTTGGAAAGCACCACTGGGAGTCTCCCGTGAGGGTCTTGAGTTCCTGAAAGAAATGCAGGGCGAAGGGGGAGAGGAAGACATGGTGGTCCTGTTTCTTGCCGCGTGTGCCTTTGACGTTTTCACTGGGGAGGAACCAGGTCTGTCGGTCCAGATCGACATTTTTCCATTCGGCCTGCAGCAACTCGCCAATCCGGCACAAGGTGCCGAGGCTGATCCAGAGTGCGAGTTGAGTTTCTTTTTTTAAAGGCCGAATGCCGTCGTATTTTTGCCCGGCGGGCAGGGCGTTGTAATCGGCGGTCATTTGTTGGAAGCGGTTGTGCAGTTCCAACAGCTCCACCGGCGAAAGGATGCGGCTTCTTTCTGCCTCGTAGTCGGCAGGGATCAAGGGGGAGATGTCGACCAGTTCCGTTGGATCACCCTCGATCAACAAGGCCCGCCAGGGCTGACGCTTTCTGGCCCAACTAAACATCTGGGTGAGGTCGGCGAAAAAACTGATGGCTTGTCGGTAAGCGCCGCGGTTGATCACGGCGCGGATCAGCGCCCGAACATCGTGTTCGGAGACGCTGCTCACCGCGGTCTTGCCGAGTGCCGGAAAAAGGTCCTTGTTAAAACGGCGCTGCAATTCAGCATTGCCATCTTTGCGCGCCACGCCATCCAACAGCCACGCCTTGGCTAGATCCTGGACGGTCAGCGTTTTCACCTTCGTCGTTTTTACTAGTTCAGCCTCTACGTTAGCAACGGCGTATGCTTGTGCCTTGGCGGTTTTCTTTTGCTCGTTGGGATTGATCTGCTCATCAATGAGCGCCCTGGCCTGATTACGCGCCTTGCGGATGTCTGTCAGGGATTTGCGCGGCCAGGTTCCGCAGGCGTACTCTTTGTTCTGGTCGCCCCAGCGATAACGATAGAAAAAGCTGACCGACATACCGTCCTTGCGGACTGAGATTCGACCCGCGAGATTGCCATCCTCCCGGAGGATGCGGCCCGCATCGTTGGCAGTCAGTGACTCGAGTTCTTTGATGGTGATTTTGGCCATGAAACGGACTCCCCCTACTTTTACCCCCACAAAAACGTCGGCTCTTGATGGACGTTACTGGACTCTCGTAGAGCAGAACACCGCTGGAGCTCAAGTAAATAATAGCTTAGAAAAATCCAGAGTGAAATTTCGGAGTCTTTCAAGAAGTATGAAAAAGGAGATGGGGTGCTAGGGGTCGAGTGTTCGAATCACTCCGTCCCGACCATATTTTCCTGAGTAAAATCAGACACTTGAGCCGATCAGATAGATCGGCTTTTTTGTGGGTGCGCAAAACCCGCGCAAAACTGGCGCAAAACTACCCGGTGATTTCGCTGATATTCAGGTCCGGAATTGCTTCGGACCAGACGATTTCCTCGTGGTCCCGCTGGTAGTTTCTGGTCATGCCCTCGCTCGCATGGCCAGCAATTTTCTGACCGTCCTTTCCGGCTTTCTTGTACAGGTGCAGCGACAGTGCTCGCACTTCGTGGAAGCCCGGCATCTCTTCTTCCTTCCATCCCGCGTAGCAGTTCGCCGCCTCCCTGGCCTCCTTGAATGCTCGCGTCAAATATCTCTCCTCAACTTTTGTCCAGTGATCCTTGGTCTGCGCCTGTTTCTGTTTCCGGCGCTCGGGTTTCCGGTGCACCAGGTAAGGCGATACGACATCGTCACGGCATCGGCTGACGACCGCCTGCAACTCCGGCGTTATCAAAAATCGTATCCATGCCGCGTCACTGGCCTTAGCCGTCTTCTTCTGCACCACGTATAAGTAACCCTCACGACTGCCATCAAAACGCATATCGAGGATGTCTGTCCGACGCTGGGCGGTGATAAGCGCCAGGTCGATTGCGTTCTGTAGCCAGGCAGGAGATTTCTCCCGGATGGCTTTCAGTCCTTCTATCGTGTGGCGTCTGCGCTGCTTCTTCTCGATCCGGTTGATGGTGCTGGCCGCCGGGTTGTCCGGGCACAGGCCTTTGGATGCTGCGTGATTGAAGATGTCGATCAGTAGCGCCCGGCACTGGTTCGCCGTGCGCGGGGTGAGCGCGTCCAGCATCTCCGCGATCATGCGGATGGTGATTTGATCGACGGCCTTTCCCTCGAACTGCTTACGAAAACGCCGGAAGTGCACGGCGTAAAGGCCCAGCGTCCCTTTGGCCAGCTCGCGGGGTGGAAGGACATCTCGTTCGTAGGTGTCGAGGAAGCCGGAAAATGATTCTGATGAACTGCCCATCACAACGCCGATCAGGTCGGCGCCGCGCATGAACTCCAGGTTCAACTGCTTCGCCGCATCAATCGCCTTGATCCGGTCGCTGCCAAACTGGAACCACTTACCGTCGGTTGGCCGCCGGTAGCGATAAGTCGAGCGCCGCGAATCAAAATACAGGTTCTGGGGGAGGCTCTTGTTGGCCTTGTTACGCGGCCGTGGGACCATCATGCAGCTCCCTTCAATACCATCGCCACTAGGTCGTTGCCGTCGGAGCGATTGAATGCCGTCCAGTCAACGTACCAGAGTTTCCCTATCTGCTCGCCGGGTACCACGCCGTTACGAATGTGGTTGCGGATGGCCTGCGGGCATTGCGGGGTGCCGTTCTCGCCCCAGCGCCGGCGCTGGAACTCACTGATTTTGATCAGCTCTCGTTTCATCGGGTGCTCCATGCCGCGGTCGCGGTGTAGATCACCCAGGCCAGTTTGGCGCCCGTTAGGCAATGCTCGCTGAGTCTGACCAGTACATTGGTCGCTGCTTGGTGGAACTGCTGAACTGATGACATAGAAATCCTCGCCCGCCGTACGCCGGCAGGCTGATAAGTGAGTGGTGGAAAAATGAGACGAAGGGCGACATACAAAACGGGGGAGGTCAGCTAACGTTTAATCGTTCGCCTCACCAGTTGCAGCCCAATCAGCTCGTCCCTGAAGTGACTGGTGAGGGGGACACTTCTTGGCTATCACCGCGGCCCCTTGTAGCAGTACATGTAGGCGAACCAGGCGGATGAAGTCGGCCAGCCACTTCAGGCCTGCTCCTTTCACTGCCCTTCGCGTGACCTGCTTCCGGCCTTCCAGGATGGCGCGCACCATAGGGGCCTAGAACAAGATCGGCCGTTCCTTTGTTTCAGGCATGACTTCTTCCTTGCCGCTATAGCGGCTGATTTTGAAGTTGGAGATACTTCTCACCGGTCACCGGAGAAGACAAATGGATCGGCGAGAAGAGTTTGTGGAAAAAGCGCTAGCGGCCCATCGAGAATATGAACAAGCAACAATTGTCATGCGCCAAATGATGAGCGCGAACCAAACGTATGGTCCCGAGTGGGATGCAGCGAATGCCCGTCAACGTACTGCTCTTGAGGTTTGGTCAGCGCTACTTCGCCATTACTCCGATATCCACCATGCGGGGGACCAGAGCGACTGAATTTGGAGGGGAAGGGAGTTTTAATAATTAGAATTTATTGGCCTGAGCCATGGTCATGTTTCATTCTTTCGCTCTGAACTATGGTTGTGCCTTATTTGTTCGCTGGCAGGAGGGACAACAAGATGCGTATCAGAGGCAGCTCTTTTTTGGGCATGGGCAGATCCAACGCTTTACACCCGGACATATAGCGAAGAATTCAACGACGGAACGCACCTTGACGTTCAGGTGAGACTATCCTCTGCTGGCAGTACTCAGTTGTTTATTGGGGTGTATGCCGCGACAGGCATGGCGCTCTATGAAGAAGCCGTCGACTGCCTAGGTAACGAGTCGATGACGCGAGCCTTGGCCTGGGGCGTTGGAAAGGCGCGCCGGCTTGCTGAACAGGAATTGCGTCAACTGCCGATGCACTCACAGGCGTGACCGAGCCTATTCCTTCTACGGAGCCCTCATGAATCAGCGCGAAGAGTTTTTGGCGAAGGCTTTAGAAATCCATCATGAGTATGAAAAGGCGACAGCAGTAATTCGCGACATGATGAGTAAAAATATAGCGGTAGGGTCTGAATGGGATGCCGCAGTCGCGCGGCAGATTGCAGCCCTAGATGTTTGGATGGAATTGCCTCGTGGTTATGGCGATCTCACTGCCGACGACTAACCGCGTCCAATCTCCTTTGATACCAGGTCATAGGCATTCATTACCATTCTGCCTAGTCGGTCGGCTATCAATACTTCCAATCGCGTACTTCTCGAATGCTCTCAGCCAGGAAGCGTGGCCACCATGTCACAGTCCATCAGCGCGGCGATGTCGCGGCGCATGCAGTCGAACCAGAAATCGCCTTTAGGGTGAGCTCGGGGGGGGGGGGGGATGATGTTGTTGCCGTTGGCGCACAAGCTGGCGGTCATTGCGGCGAACGGGCGAAGTTGAGTCCGGGTAAACCGGTCATCGGGCCACTGAGGTAAATAGACTTATGGCGTTCTGTTGGTATTGATGCCTCTCTGAGATGGACTACTTTTGAAGAAAACGGCCCAAAGGTGATGTTCATGAATTGCGTGATTTGTGGTGCTCCTGCGGTGAGAGTCAACGCTGGTAATAAGTACGAGGAAAGGGCTTGCCAGGAGTGCGGGCACTATCGAGTTACAGACAAGACGCTTTTTCTGATGAAAGCCCACGGTTGGCGCTTCGACGTAGACTTGACTCAGAGATGGATAGCAGAACAGGGGCTTGGAGTGATTCCAATAATCGATTCACATCAGGCAGGTCGTCTGATTGATGTTTAGGCGTTGTAATTTCATGCGTGCGTTGTCCGGCGTGTGGCCGGTCAGGGAGAGGAGCGGTGAATTTGGATTGCCCGAAGTGCGAAAAACCTTTGATTGTGGAGCGCCCTAAACCGCTGGAGCGTGACTTACGGCTCGCCGGTAGTAAGTGTACAGCGTGTGGGGTCGTGCTTAGCGATGAAGATATTCACCAAGCCATCAAGAATGCCCTAAGCGTGCTCCTCGAAAGATGGCACTTCGTGAAATAAGTGAGGTTGAGTCAGGCGGCGGTTTTGAGCGCTTCGATGATTCGTTGGCCTGCCAATGGTGGTACCGCATTGCCAGCCATGTGCATGGTGAGCCGGTGATTGTCCGGACGCTTTGTGTCTACCGGGAAAGACATAGCTGCAAGAGCCTCGTTCGCCGAGAGCATCCGCATCTCATCGCCGCGCACCAGAGCCCATCGATCAAGCGTTGTGATGGTCCCGATAGGGCGCTCCAAGCTGCGGCCGGTCAGGCCCGAGCCGGATCCGTAATAGGGCATGATGAATCGGTCACCGAAGCGCTCTCGACCATTCTTCACACGGAGCAGCGTCGACTCGGCACGCCCAGGCTTTGCGACCTTGCTCCATCTGCCGGCGTCGAAGTCGATGAAGGTTGAGGCTGGAACATGGCGGCGCTGGTGCAGCTGCAGATTGAGGGGCACCTTGCTTCGGGTGCACACCAGAAAGAGGCGAACCCGATGTTGAGGCACGCCAAGATCGGCGCAATCGACGACATGCGGTGCGAGCATGTAACCGAGCGCTGCTATTGCCTGCGACCAGGCGGGATACAAAGCCCAGTCAGTGAACTCTTCAACATTCTCGACCAGCACCACTTCCGGTCGGTGGTATTCGGCAGCCGAAACAACCGCCCAGGCTGTCGACCTCGATGCATCGTGCTGCGCGTTGCCAGACTGCTTGCCTCGGGCTTTCGAATGTCCTTGGCAGCAGGGCGAGGCCAGCATGATGTCGTGTGCAGGAACCTTCGACCAGTCCGCCTGGTGCAGGTCCTGGCAGATGTGAATCGCATCCGGGTGGTTGGCGCTGTGCCACTCAACCGCAACGGGCCAGTGATTTGCGGCCCAGATAACGTCTATGCCTGCATTGCGGGCACCTGTGGACCATCCGCCGAGTCCGGCGAACAAATCGATTGCTGTGGGCATGGGGCGTCCTATGCCGGGACATGCCCAGCGGTAAAGTTTAAAAAAGGAGAGAAGGTGTGTTTCCGAGGTCGGTCCGAACTAACAGACCGTTAGTCGATCTACCCGAACGGATGGTCGGGCCGGCGTTTCTATCTTAGTAGGAACAGGTGACTGGTAATTAAGAGGATTCGACCATGCCACGCGGTGATAAAGACAAATACACAGAAAAGCAGAAACGCAAAGCTGAACACATCGAGGAAAGTTACGAGGCTAAGGGCGTTTCCAAGGATGAAGCCGAGGGCCGCGCGTGGGCCACTGTTAACAAGCAATCAGGTGGCGGTGAGCGTAAGGGCGGCTCGGGGCAGAAAACCGGCGATGTGGCTAAAACGAAGGCCCGAAAATCGTCAGCCCGTCGCGCAGTTGCTACTCGTCAAGGAGTGCCAAGGTCTGGACAGCAACTCGAAGACATGAGCAAAACGGAGTTGATTAGTCGGGCGCGTAAACAGCAGATCGCTGGGCGCTCGACCATGCGTAAGGCTGAGTTGATTGAGGCGTTGCGCCGGAGCAGTTGAGGTCAGCGATATTTCAGCGATTAATAAAAAGAGGCGCGCAATGGCCTGTCCAATTTGCAGAAATAAGGATGCGGTAGAGGATTTATCATTTGGTGGCGGTAAGCGTTTTCACTGCGTGCCATGCGGTGGTTTTTTCCGGATTTCGACCATCTTAGATGCGCTGTCAGAGGGAAAGTTATTTGACGTTGATCGCGCGAGGGATCGCCTCGATAGGCAGCGTAATTCTAAAAAGCGCCAACCAAACGATCCAAATAGTCTTCAGTATTTGGAGCCTATACTCAGCGTTGAAGACCATGGCCTACTCATTGAGTCGGATGGTCTTAGCCAACAATAGGAACGACCTAGGTAATGGCTGAGCATCTGAGCATGGCGTGATTAGTGGGATAGGTGGGGGGCATGGCTGTTTCCCGGATAGCCAATAGGCCACTGGGGGGAAGATTGAATTGCGGCTGGCGAATGCGCAGGCGAACCTGTTGGTTGGACCGTTTCAATGTCCTGCTCCAAAGTAGGCGAACAAGATCAATAGGAGCGCCGAACCGGTCGTCCAGCGCAGAAGCTTACGAGCGAATGTTTTCGCTGTCCTGCGGCTGGCAGCGAACTGGCAGGCATTGTCATGATCAAACGTCTTTCCCTTTGCCGTACCAGTGGAACGCTCGATTACGGCAAATGCGATGCCGCCGCGTGGCACAACGGTGTAGTGCAGTATGCGAACAGGCTCATCACGACCTATGCGTTGGTACATTTCGGTGGTGGCCAGGGACGTCTGGAGACGCAACCCTTGGAGGATTGCTTGACTCTGTCTGATCGTTTGGTTCATGGCTATTCCTCAGTGTGGGTTGCATGTATTCGTCAGCACTCGGCGTACCTGCTGGTTGCCGTTTAGGCGCAGGGGAGAGTGCTGACGGATAAAGGCGTGAAAAAAAGAAAGGCCCGTTGGACGTTCGGGCCTTTCGCAGATGCAGTGATCTTTTGGTTATGGTTTATTTCATAATGGTCATCCTCGAATGTGCGCCGTTGGCGTCTTGGCGGGCGTTTGTGCATGCAGGTGGCCGGTATAAGCCGGGATTCGTCCGCATCGGTGAACTCTGAAGCGATGGCAAAGAGACCATCCAACAATCGTTGTGCTTCAGAGCTCACCGATGCGGCCTGGTGCTGGGGAGTACCAAGTGCTCGGGCAGTTATCGTCAGGCTGACGTGTAATGATGCAGTTCGTCCTATTGCCGCCGGAGGGGCGGGGCGCATTGCTTGCCGGGTCATTCACACGGTTCTGGCGTTTTACCATCGATCAGCCGGCCAGGTTGTTCCTGTCGTTGGCAGGCTTTCGGGCCTGTCTGCTCGCCGGTCGCCGGTAGAGGCAATGCGGTGTATTGTTTGTTGCGCTGATTGTTAAGGAGCGGCGGGAGATCCCGTATCGCCGAGTTGATTCGTGGCGACGACTAAAATATCTCCTATGGAGGTAATTAAGTCAACTCCGCAGGAGATAAATATTCCGACAGAACTAAAAAAAACCCGCATTGAGCGAGTTTTTTTGACGATTAGATATTAGCCGGGAGGCTCCAGGAGACGCGGGCGGTGCCGTCTTCTTCTCGACGCAGTATTACGTGCTCGGTATCGGCTATGTCGTCAAGGAGCCGTCTCCAGTCCTCTTGGCACTCATCCGCGCCTCTTCGAATGATTGCCATCTTTCGTTTTTGGGCAGCGGGGGAGCTGATGATTTTTTGGATGCGGAGTCCGAGAAGGTCAAACGAGTTTGGCGGTGTTGGTTTGTTTTTTGGTGTTGCCATCGCACTGCTCCTTTTGCGTATGGATATACAGTGAACGGCTTGCTGCGTAAGCGCTAAAGATTAACGATTAAAAACAATCATTTTAGCCTCCGGAAGCCCGCAACTAACGGGCTTCCGGAGGGAGGTGCCTAGGGGGATTTATTACAGTCGAAGGGCTCAAATTTAGATTCTGCCCAGCACCTTGCTGGGGGCAAGGATTGCGCCTACGTAATGGATTTTATCGATATCAATCCGAGCTACTGTCAGCCTCTCACCGTAAGCCGAGTTGATCGACATGAGGCTGACGTCTTCTTCGTTTTCGAAGAGAAGTTCTTTAACCATGCTCTGCCCATCAGTTGTGGTGACCATCACATACTCGCCTGGCACTAGGCGGTGATTGGGCTCGCAGACGGCGATCCAACCACTACGAATTGCCGGAGCCATTGAGTCACCCTTGAGTCGGAGTGCATAGGCATCTTCATCCCTAGAGTAGGTCTCAACCCAGCCAGCAGCCTGGTCAAGACTGGTCCAGTAGCCTTCGTGACCGAGTTGTGCCGTTCCGACAACATCGATTCGACGAGGAGTGCTGGTAATTGGCGGGCCAGGCTCGACGTTTGACTGCAATGATTTGACTGGTGGCGCAGCATTGGCGGCCATCGCCAACTCGGAGATTTCTTTCGCGATCCGTGGACTGAATCTCTCTACAGGTATGCCGAGCATTTTAGCTATCTCAGCTGCCATTTCCTTGTTGAGCGCACGGCTACCGTTTAAGTGACTGCTTAGCGTGCCTTGGCTCATGCCTACGGAAAGTGCGATCTCTTCTTGAGTCAGTTTCTTGCCTTTTGGGGCACGCGCATTGTAGGCAGCCAGCTCCGCTTTTAATGCGGCGCACTCCGTCTTTTCCCACTCAAGTAATGGTCGTCTGTCGTTTTTCATTTCCGAAGAGTATTCCCGGTGGAGATACATATCCATCTCCATTGGAGTTGATTAAAAAAGCTCCATGGGAGATATTGTCGGTTCAGATACACCACCGGAGACCGGACAGTGCGTCAACTTACCCTCAGCCAATTTGCTACCGAGAAGGGGCAGACCAAGGCCGGAAATTTGTTAGGCATGACCCAAAGTTCAATAAATAAAGCTCTGCAGGTAGGGCGTGAGGTTTTTGTTACGGAGCACGCAGATGGCTCTTACACAGCGGAAGAGCTTAGACCGTTTCCGGTTCAAAGCGCGAAACGGACGCGTCGCCGGCTGCCCATTCAATGAGCCAACTTTGAGCGCAACGGCGCCGAGAGAAAACTAGACAATGAAATCGCCAGTACTAGAAACCCGTCGCGCAGTGGTGATCGAGGTCGCAAAGAAATACCCGGGCGGCCAGGTATGCGCTTCAGCCCGCCTCAGTCTCGAACTGAAGCGTTTTAAGAACCAGGTTTATGAGAGCGGTGGTGTTGTTCCTCTTAGCGATGAGGAGGTTTACGTCCTCGAAAGCGAGCAGGGTACCACCCACCTACCGGACTACATCTGTGCGATGTACGGCGGAGTATTTGTTCGCCTGCCTGAAGTTGGCGATCTGGACAACGTAGACATGCACCAGCGCTCTTTGCGTACTTCTGTGAAGCGCGGCCGAGTTGACCAATTTCTTGCCTTGGCACTGGAGGACGGAGAAATCACCGCAGCGGAAGCCGCAGAGATTCTGGCCTTACATGCGAAGCACTTGGCTGCCCGGCACGAAGAGGTAACGGCGTTGATCGAGTTGCACAAATCGAAACGCTCAGCCCGACCGTCAAGCGGGAAGGGGTGATATGCAGTTCACGATCACGATCAACCAGGTGAAAGCGCTGGAGTGGGGGTTGAACTCCCAGCAGGCATTACTGTTTTCGTTTGTCTACGAGTGCCCTAGCTGGACACGGCCCATCAAGACCGATCATGGGATTTTCTTTGCCTTGAGCAAGGCAAAGATCGTGGAGGAGTTGCCTCTGCTCACTGACAAACCAGATACCGCATACCGGCTTCTCAAAGGACTCGAAGCCGCAGGTCTGATCGAACTGTCCCACACGGCAAATATCAGTTTGTTTCGCTTGACCGAGAAGGCCAAAGAGTGGAATCGCAAGCTGGACGGGTCGGAAAAATATCCGACCTCTGATGTGAGCCAAGGTCGGAAAAAAATCCGATCTACCTCGGAAAAATCTCCGAGCAAGGTCGGAAAAATTTCCGAACAGGGTCGGAAAAAAATCCGAGAAGGGTCGGAAAAATCTCCGACAAATCAGGGTACCAGTAATCAGGGTACCAATCAGGTAACCAGTAATCAGAGAAAGCAGGGCGCTGACGCGCCAGGCAAATCGTCAAAATTCGACCCGTTGACCGCTAAGCCGGAAAACGTCAGCGACGAGGTATGGGCCGACTGGTGCCAGCATCGCAAGGAAATCCACAAACCCCTCACCGCCAAAAGCTGCGAACAACAGGCGAAGGCCTTGGCGGCACACCCAGCCCCCGATTCTGTGCTGGCTCTTTCGATCAGTAACGGATGGACAGGAATCTTTCCCGACAAGCCGGTCAGCCCCGCACATTCAATTCCAGCCAGTCGCCACTCCGGCTTCGACACTCGCGATTACAAGGCTGGTACCAAGGAGAACGCCAATGGCACCTTCCGTCTCTAACTTTGGCGCTTACATCGACCGAAAATTCGGCGTCAGCGGCCGTCAGCCAACGAGCTGCCTGGATCATGGCAAATACGAGGCCGTCATCCTCAAGGGTGGCATCCTGTCTGGCTGTCCCATCTGCGCGAGCAACAAACGCGACATGCAAGAGCTTGCGCGTAAGCGCTCTCAGTTTCGGATAGTTCAGCAATCAAGCGCCCGCATTCCGAAGCGTTTCGCGGAAAAGACATTCACCGACTTCGTCGTGTCGAATCCGGGACAGCAGATTGCGTTGGATGCTTGCTCCGACTACGTCAAGAACTTTTCGAAACACCGCCGGGAAGGTCGCTGCATGTTGCTGCTGGGGAAGGTTGGCACTGGCAAAACCCACCTGGCCATTGCCTCGGCCAGTCACCTGATCAATGACTGCATGGTTAAGGCGATCTACCGCACGGTGGGCACGCTCATCAGCGAGATTCGGGCGACGTTCAATGATCGCTCTGGCGAGTCTGAGGCGCACATCTTGCGTGAGGTGATCGGCGCGGACTTGCTGGTGCTCGATGAAGTTGGCGCCACCAAGCAGAGTGAGTTCGAGCTGGCCACCCTGTTCAGCATCATCAACGGTCGGTACGAGCAATGCCGTCCGACGATCATCGTCAGCAACCTGTCTCCCGCCGAATTGAACGACGCCATTGGTGCGCGTTGTGTCGACCGCATTCGCGAAAACGGCTGCATAGGCGTGGCATTCGATTGGGAATCTCAACGCGGAAAGGAGGGCTGCTGATGAACGCCGCCAAGCAACAAAACATGCTCGCCGGACAGTCGTCGCTCGCCCGCAAAGTCTTCCAGGTCGTGCCAATTCAGGAAAGCTGGAGTGCCCACGATATTTTCAATTCGCTTATAGCTGCCGAAGCCACGGGTGCCCAGTTCCCAGCCATACGTCGTGGACTTGTCGAGCTGAAGGAATCAGGTCTGATTCGCGAGCCCGTTAACGGTCACTTCCAGCGTTCCGCCATCACCATCAAATCCCCGAGAGGGCAGAACATGTTGGAAGAAACCAAAGTGGGCGTCATTGCCATCAAGAAAACCGAGGTCAGCGCTCTAGATACATTGGCGTTGCTGTCTGGTGAGGTGATCAGCTTTTCCGAGGAGGTCGGTCAGCGCATGAAAAAGCTGGCGACACGCATTGAGGAGGTGGCTCTTTCTGTCGAGGCAGAGCGCGAAGCTAACACCGAGGCACTCGCGAAATTCGATCAGCTCAAATCGCTGCTGAAGGGGATCTAAATGGTCGAACGTTTTCGAGTGCTCCCCTTGTTATCTGATCGCCGCTTGGCTGTTCCAGATCCGGCGAACTATCGGTTTGCTGTGTTCTGCTGCTCTTTCAAGATAGACCTGAGTGATACACCGGATCACGCGTTGGCCCTGTTCGCGAATCAGGCGATGGCCGAGCGCTATGGCGTCTGGATGTGGCCCACTACATTCCAAGTCGTGGACCTCGACGATACCCTCGGGGAACGTATATGACCGCTCTGGTGAAAACCCTGACTGTCAAACTGTCGGATGCCGAGATCGAACGCAATGCGAAGAAGCTGCATGTGCGCGATTTGCGCGATGCCAGTCACCCAGCGTTGCACTTTCGCTTCGCGAAGAATCGCGCGCGTGGCTCCTGGTACCTGCTGAACAAACGCCAGTGGCACCGCATCGGCGCCTTTCCCGACCTGTCCACCAAGCAGGTGGTCGCGGCGTTGCCGGCGGTGCGCTTGCGCGTGGCAGCCGATGGCGCGGCCAGTGTTTCGGGTTGGGTCACTGTCGGCGAGCTGCTCGACTGGTTTGCTGATCGCATGTCGCGCTCCCGTTCGCTGTCGGCCAAGCGCCGGTCAGCCATCAAGTCAGCCATCAACTGCCAGCTCAAGCCACGCCTGGATAATCTGCTCATTGGTGACGTCAACGCCCAGACATTGGACAAACTGCTGATGTGGCCGGCTCAGGCAGAACTGTCGCTGTCATACGTCCAGCAGCTCTACCGCCTGCTGGCCATGGCCTTTCGGCAGGCCCGCAAGCTGGACCTTATTCCTATCAACCCGATGGCCGAGCTCAAGTTCGGCAACTTCACGACAGCGCGCATCCTGCCCAAAGCCGCGCGCCTGCGCGACGTCCAATTGCCCGAGCTGGTGACGCAGCTGATCGAACGTTTCGACAGTACGCCAGGTGACTCCATGCTGGCCCTGATGATGCTGTGCCACGGCACTCGCATCGGCGAAACCCGCCAGTCCCGTTGGGCCGACATTGCGCTGATGGAGCGTGAGTGGTTCCTGCCGGCCGAGCACACCAAGAGCAAGACCGAGCTGCGCGTGCCGCTGACCGATCAAGTCTGCGCATTGCTGCGCCGCTACCGTGATCGACAGACCGTCCAAGGCTACGAGGGGCCGTTCCTGTTCCCGTCTCGCCGAGGCAAGGCGCTGAGCGATAACCAGGCCAGTTCTGTGTTTACCCGACGGGGGCAGGGCGCGTGGACCAGTCATGACCTGCGCAAGGTGGCCCGTACTGCATGGACAGACCTCGGTGTAGACGGCCACATCGGCGAGATGTTGTTGAACCATTCGCTGGGCAAGATCGCTTCGACCTACATCAACACCCAGGCTAAGGAGCAGCGTCGACTGGCTCTGGTGAAGTGGCACAACTGGTTAGATGAGCGCGGCTTCAAGGCGATCCACCAGCAGACAGGCGTTAGATATGAAGAATCGCAAAACCTCGTAGACGCCTTGAATAGCGCGGCCTGCGAGTCCATTCCGCAATTTGTTAAGGGCGAGGTTTGAAAACATGAAAAAAGCCCTGGCCCATGGCTTTCGTAAGGCGCAGATCGAGCTGGAGCACTGCTTGACCTGCAAGGGAACAGCCGTGGTGCAAGGGGTGTTTCATGAGTTGGTTTGCATCGATTGCAACGGCTCAGGCTGGGTAATGGCGGGGAGTCGGTTGATGCTTTCTACAGACGAATTGGTGACACAGCTCAGCCTCCGATTGCAGCAGGCTCAGCGCGAAATTGAAGTGTTGCAGCGAGGCTCGTCGATATCTGGCCCTGCCGAGTACAACCAAATGAACAACCGTCGCGGTGCCGGCGGATCAAATTACACAGGGGATTGAAAGCATGATGATTCGTAAGCCGGCAGGCCGACCGTTGGGAGATACTGAGTACCTGTTGGAGCAGTGGGGATGGTGGCGAATGGACGGGGCAGGGATACCCCATTACACCTCACCGACATTTACGCTGATGCGCCAGGCGATGCCGCAAGTGTCGTCGAGCAAGAACTATTGCATCACGGACGAATGGGCCGGAGCTATTGACAGCGCAGTGGCACGGCTCTCACATCGTGATCAACAGATGGGCGATATTATTTGGCTTTACTACGGTGCTAAATGGCCCATGGTCCGGGTTGGCAAGCACTACGGTATAAGCGAGGGGAAAGCGCGGGAACTGGCGAGAGCAGGGGCGGCATGGATCGATTGTGCTGTTGATGTAATACGGCAAGCTGCTTAATCGATCCGGCCAGGTGTTTGCATCGAATTTGACCGAGAAGCTACGAGGCGTTGACCGGCACAGAACGACCCTAAGCAGCCATTGGTGACTGCTAAGGATCTTAAAAATGCCACTACTCGCAAACATCATATTGAAGTGGCGACCTCTGTCGAGGCCGCCCTGTTTCGCCTGCTTGATCAGTTGCCGTTTGGCATCGACAAGTTGATGCCTTCTTTTTTCAGGGCATCCCGTACGTATTGGAATTGCTGGTACTTCGACAGCTCGATCGGCCCGTCATAACCCATGCTTTGCAGTTTGCGTGGCGGGTAATCGACGTAGGTTTTCATCAGCTTCATGATCGCCGCCGTGATCGGCACCATCGTCCAGGTACGCTCGGTAAAGTTGTTCATGAACAGGTCATAGCGCTCTTGCGGGTCTTGCCACAAGTCGAAAACCTGCGGCACGGTGGCGACATACTTTTCAGCGCCTTTCCACCCAAGGTTCGAGTCCACCGCCAGACCACCGGTTTGTGCACCATCATCGCCGCGCAAGTTGAACACGGCCTTGTAGTTCCCGACACGGGCCGCGCCCGGCGACAATTCGTTCTCGGTGAAGTAGAACCACTCCTTGCGCGGAGAAGGGCCACTGGCGGTGAGGACGGGTGTCATGTCGTAGCTGTCGAATATGATCGGCTGACCTTCGCGATCTTTTTCGGGCAGCTTCACGCCGGCAACCGAGGCGAAAGTCGCCATCAAATCCAGGCCTCCGAGTATCTCGTGGTTTTTGGTGTCCGGCTTGATCTTGTCTGGCCAGACGGCAATGGCGGGTACCCGGTTACCGCCCTCACGCACCGTGCCCTTGGTTCCGCGGAACGGGGTGTAGCCGGCATCCGGATAAACATCCTGCCAGGCGCCGTTGTCCGTGGTGTAAACCACCAACGTGTTCTTATCCAGGCCGAGCGCCTTGAGCTTGTCCATGATCCGACCGATGTGGGTGTCGAGTTCGACGACCGAGTCGGCGTACTTGGACTTGGACATGGACTTATGAATGAACTCCGGTGCCGGCATGTTGGGCTGGTGCACTTTCATGAAGTTGATGTTGATGAAAAATGGCTTGTCCGATTTGGCCGCTGTGTCGAGAAACTCCAGAGCGGCTTTTTCGACGTAGTTATCAAAGAACGGAATGCCGACCACACCGGGCTTGCCATCGACGACAGGCGTGTCGACGTACTGGCCGTTGATCTTGAATTCTTCGACCGGTTTTTCACCCGCCTTGCCGGACAACGCGCCCTTGGTCACCCGTTGAAACATAGCTCGGGTTTCCGGGTCCATGTCGGGGAACCACGTCGGGTCAGCGTAGGTGTAGGCATTGAGGTGGTACAGGCCGACGTACTTCATCACGTCATAACCTTGCGCGTTGGGTAGCGCATAGTCGGCTTCGCCCAAATGCCATTTGCCGGTGAAATAGGTGTCATAGCCACCGGTTTTCAATACCGATGCCAACGTCCACTCGGCGGCTGGCAAACCACCGCCCTGGCCCTGGAAGGCCACGGTCGTCATGCCGCTACGGTTGGGGATTCGACCGGTTTGCATGGCCGCGCGGCCAGGTGTGCAGCTTGGCTGGGCATAAAACGAGTAAAAAGTGACCCCTTCTGCCGCCAGTTGATCGATGCTCGGCGTAGGCATTCCCCGACCAATACCACCGCCATAAGGACCGAGGTCGCCATAGCCGGTGTCGTCGGAGACGATAAATAGGATATTGGTTTTTTCCGTTTGGGCGGCGTGGGCAAGCCCATTCAATGACAACAGTGCAGCAAACATGACAGACAGCTTGAAACGATCCGAAAGCTTGTCCATACCAGCAATCCTCGTAGTTTCGTTGTGTTGGCAACCGGGTGATGAGCGCACAACCACATTGACCCTTAGTGCATTGACCACCGAGTAATTAGCCTAGGTACTGCGTACAGAATCATTTCCCACCGACTGCATGACCATGCACAAGTTAAGGCGCAGGGTAGAGTCTAGTGCGGTTTTCCAGTTGAATAGGTAATTAACCGACTGCATCTACTGTTCTTTCTGAACACGGTTCAAAAACCTGATCTACGCTCAACCTGCGCTAGGGCTAACCCTTAGCCTTACATTAGCGATGCAGTTGTCCAATTCTCTCCTCACTGAGAAAGGAGCTGGCAATGAACAAAGGCTTTCAGCTCGCTCGCTTTATTGCCTTCGCGATGGTCTGGTCTGAATCTGGCGTCGCTGCCGATAGCCAGGCAGAACTAGCCAAACAATCCCTAAACCCGGTTGCCGCGCTATACAGTTTGCCGATTCAATATAACTGGAACCAAAAACTCGGCCCCAGCGGTAAGGGGTATCAGAGTGTTACCAACATCCAGCCGGTGCTGCCTTTCAGTCTTAACGAGGAGTGGAATCTGATTTCCCGCACCATCCTGCCCGTCATCGATCAGCATGGTCTGGTGCCCGGCGGGGTTGCCGATAAGTCAGGAGTGGGAGACGTCACTCAAAGCTTCTTTTTTTCACCCAAACAGCCCACCGCTAGTGGCTGGATTTGGGGCGTAGGCCCAGCGATATTGGTGCCCACCGGCAGCGACGAACTTCTGAGCAGCGAGCAATGGGGATTGGGGCCGACGTTCGTGGCACTCAAGCAACATGACGGCTGGACCCGCGGCATTCTGGCCAACCACATCTGGTCGCTGGAAAACAGCCCGCCCGATGACAAGGACAAGGTTAACGCGACTTTCCTGCAACCTTTCTTCAGCTACACCACACACACCTACACCACCTTCGGCATCAACACCGAATCCACCTATGACTGGCAGACCCGAGAATGGTCAGTGCCAATCAACCTTTTCGTCACTCAGTTGTTCAAAGTGGGCCATCAACCCATGACCGTGCAAGCAGGACCACGCTATTGGGCAGATAGTCCGAAAGATGGTGCCGAGGGCTGGGGATTCAGGGTGGCGTTTACATTGTTGTTTCCCAAGTGAGTGCCAAGTTTCGAGGGCGCATGTTAGGCGTCTGCTTTTGGCCGATTTCTGCCCGTCGCGAAGGGCAGTAATCGACCCGTGCGGTCTTTGGCGGGCCTCTAGAGTGATTCTCTGACTATCCGCTTTTTGGCTGCAGATCAGGATTGGCTGTTCTCGAAGCCAAATGGTCCGTAACGGCGACGCGTAAATAGTACGGAACTGAATCTGAGCTGCTCATCTGCGCAAGGGGATGCTGGCTTATTGTGATCTACACTCCCTGAGCGCGTGACTTTGCCACAAGAAGTATTCAAATTATTTCACCGTGGCCATGAACGCCCACGGTGCCAGCTTGCTCAAACTAACGAGGTAGAAATGAACAGGAAGTTTAACCGGGGTTGGACAATGGCTGCGGCACTCGTCGTAGTGGGTTCAACGCTTTTTGCGGGGTGTGCGAGCAAGAACGATCCGATCACGCAGGCAGATAAGGAGGATGAGGCCAAGGGCGTGCCCGCGCCGAGTCTGGAGCAAACCAAGGCGATCGCCGAGGAAGGCTTTATCTACGGCTTGCCGTTGGTTATGAACTACGCCGTGATGAACGAATTCGCGGTGGACTCCAAGTCCAGCCAGTTTAAGGCCCCCTTCAACCAACTGCACAACGATCATCGGGTCGCGACACCGGCTGACACCGCCATCATTACACCCAACAGCGACACGCCGTACTCGATACTCTGGGCCGACCTGCGTGCAGATCCGCTCGTGATTACCGTGCCGGCCGTCTCCAAAAAGCGCTACTACTCGGTGCAACTGATCGACGGCAACACCTACAACTACGGCTACATCGGGAGCCGGGCAACTGCCAGCGCGCCCGGGAGCTACATGATTGCAGGCCCCGACTGGAAGGGAGCGACACCTCCAGGCATCGAGAAGGTGTTCAGCTCCACGACTCCCTTCGCACTGACCCTGATCCGGACCCAATTGTTCAATCCGGCCGACATGCCAAATGTAGAGAAGTTGCAGGCGGGCTACAAGATCCAGTCGCTGTCAGCCTTCCTCCATCAACCTGCGCCGCTCGCTGCGTCGAAGATTGATTTCGTGCCGGCCACCACGGATGGCATCAAGGCCAACTTCTTCGAGTACCTGTCGGCGGCGCTGCAGTATGTGCCAGTATCGGATGACGACAAGGAGATTCGGGCCAGGCTGGCCAGCATCGGCGTAGGCCCTGGGCGGAACTTCGAATTCAAGGACCTCTCGCTCGAGCACAAGGCCGTGGTCCTGCTCGGGATGAAGGCCGGCGACGAGAAGGTCGACAAATTCCTCTCGAGCGGAATGAAGAATATCAATGGCTGGAGTGTTGGCGCGTTCTTCGGCGACCAGGCGTTCTACAAAGGCGACTGGCTGATGCGAGCTGGCGCCGCGAAGGCTGGTCTGTACGGTAATGATGCCGCCGAGGCGATGTACCCCATTACGCGTACCGATGGCAATGGTCAGACGTTGAATACCGGCAAGCACAGCTACACGCTCACCTTCCCCGCCGGCAAATTGCCGCCAGTCAATGCCTTCTGGTCAGTGACCATGTACGACGGCAAAAGCCAACTGCTGATCAAGAATCCGATCAACCGCTACCTGATCAATTCGCCGATGCTGTCGGCCATGAAAAAGAACGCGGATGGTTCACTGACGCTTTACATCCAGAAGGATTCGCCGGGCAAGACCAAGGAGTCCAATTGGTTGCCCGCGCCTGACGACACGGCCTATCTGGTGATGCGCCTCTATTGGCCGAAGGCCACGCCACCTTCGATTCTTCCCGCTGGTGAGGGCAGTTGGCAGCCACCGGCGCTGGTGGTATCGAAGTAGTGCGACTCTTGCGATCCACTGCTGGCACTCGCCGTAGGTCGGTGTAGGCCAGTGCTACCTTTTGGCCAGTAGCAGCCGATCATGAAGGGCTGCTGTTGGCCGATTATCGCCTGTCGTGCAGGCCTGAAATGCGTAGTTATCTTCCCCCAGCGTGGTTGAGGAGTGATGAACAAATTCCATGCATCAGATGGCCAACGCGAATGCAAACGTGTGGTCAAGTTGGGTGCAATTTCGCATTTACTGCGGAAAAGCCTTTTCCGCGCGGAATAGACCTGCTTTTATAGCAGCGTGTGTTGCTGTGAACGCAGCGAGACGCCTTTCAAGAACCCGACCATTGAGTCGGGTTTTTTGTGCCCATTTACAAGCCCTGCCATCGAGCAGGGCTTTTTCGTTTTCGGTTCCGCCACGCCCTTCGCTTCGAGCTGGGAAGTGCTGCTGGAACCGGATCTATTGCGCTCTCCGAAAAGGAGGGATTTGGATGACAAACATGCCCGATAAACCAGACACATGGCTGCTCGTTTTCGCGTGGCTGGGGCAGCATGCACCGACGATCTACGCCGGAGCATTGTCATTCGTGGTCGGTGCTTTGCGCATCATTTACGGCGGCGGCACCCGACGACAGGCGCTGCTTGAAGCGTCGCTTTGCACGCTGATCACCATTGGCTTGATTCCGCTACTGGAGTACTTCGGCTTACCGCAGAACTTCGCCACGGCTGCTGGTGTGTTCATCGGTTTCCTTGGCGTGAAGAAGATTGCCGATCTGGCTGATCGGTTCGCCGACTTCAAGTTTCCTAAATCGGATTCGGCGCCATGAAGCGCTGTTCTTGGGTGCTGCCTCTTGTGCTCCTGCTGGCCTATGCCGCCACGGGCTACATCCATTGTGGTGAGTCGCCTGCATGTCAGCCGCTCACCGCTCAATCATTCAATCGTGAGGTTTAGATAATGGCCTACACCCAATATGGCGCTGTTGTGGCCGACAATGCCGACGACCTGGTGGCCAAGCTGACCGAGTCCATGGCCGATGGCTGGCAGCCTTACGGTAGCCCTGTCTCCATCACTGAAGGTTTTCAAGTGCTTCAGGCTGTGGTGAAGGGATCGAGCAATTTCGGTGGTGCGCCAGGCGATATCACTTCGGACAGCATCACGGACGCCTCGGATGTCGGTAAGGCAGTGCTGGTGAGTGTCGACGCAGCGGCTGCGCGTACCGCTATCGGCAGTGGAACTTCGGACTTTTCGGGTAGCTACAACGACCTGATTGACCAACCAGCCATTCCAGCTGAGGGTGATGCCGCAATGCTACAAGCAGGCACCGACCTCGCGGCACATACCTGGTCAGCCAAGACAATTTTTGACGAGATTGCGCGCCAGCTTGCAGCAATACCTTGATAGCCAGTAGGTGTCGTTTTTGTTTTTAAAAGCTACAGAAGGGGGATTTATGCAAGTACAGGTATTGAACGAAGAATTGGAGGTGCTGTGGGTTAAGACAGAGACCGGCGGTGTGACAAACCTGTCCTTCCGCCGGGATGGAACGATTGAAAAGATCATCGACGCGTTGCAGCGTGCGCTTGATCATGCCCGTGCAGAGCTCAACTGCCCGGTTGATTGCGCCGATGCAGCAGCGCAGAACTCAAAGTCTCTGGAAAGGATGCTAGATCGTTAGCTCTTTGTTGAGGTTGGCCATCACAAACGCATAGGCGTTTGGCGATTTGAAAAAAGAGTGCCAGGCGGGTGGGGCTCTGAAGTAAGTACGATTCCCCGAGCGCCAGATTACGACGACACGCCCCGCGAGATTCGCGCCGGCAGCCGCTAACTGAAACGTCCTCATAAACTCTTCTTGCGCATGGTCTGACTTACTGCCGAATGAAGAGTCCAGCGGGAAAATTATCATGTCTTGCCCGCTCTGACGCACGTGAGCGATCAGGTACTTTGTCATGCCTGTCTCCTTGAGATTGCTACCGTTATTAACCCTCACGCATTTGAGGGCTTGGGTACGCTATCGCTTTGAGATCGATCGCCCGTTGATATGGATAACGTTTTGCGTCGATGCTGGATGCGTCCCTGCAATGTTTGTCTTCACGGTGCAGGCAACGCGTCACTGCGTAGATTTGGGGCGGCGGGGACCCTGGCAACTTCCAAGGAACACGGGGCATAAGACTCGCGCAAACGCGTTAGCGGCAGGGTCTGAAAGTTAGTTGACACAGGTTGACAGGTTGACAGCAAATCCTGATTTCGAGCCGTCAAAGTTTGTACTTATCCCCCCAGCATTTCTCCGCCCAGGTCCGCTACGACTGGTCGTAACGCCTATCTGATCTATTCAGGCGTTCACAATGAAACTCGCGGATAAACGCTTGGGAAGGCTGTCAAGTAAGTTGACAAGGTTACGCGTTACCCGGAAATCAGCAGGTGAGGGTATATGGCTTTTTTAACACGCAAGGAATACGGCGAACTGAAGGGCTGGTCGAGGCAGCACATCAGTAAATTGGTGCAAAATGAAAGGCTGGTTGTGAACGGCGCCGGGTTGATTGACGTGAATGCTAGCGACCAGCTCCTGGCGATGACCAGCGATCCGAGTAAAGCCGGTGTCGCTGCTCGACACGAGCAGCAGCGACTTCAGCGCGACGCTCCCAGCGCGGGCGAAGAAATCGAGGCTGATCAGCTGGGACTGGCGCCGGATTTTCAGAAGGCCCGCGCTATGCGGGAACACTATTTGGCCTTGCAAGAGCAGGCCAACTTTCATACCCAGCAGCGCACACTCGTTGAGCGAAAGGCAGTGGAAAATGCAGCCTATAACGCTGGCCGCCAAGTGCGTGATCAGTTGCTGGGATTGCCTCCGCGCCTGGCCCCGGAAATGGCCGGGATGACCGACCCCTGGCAAATCGAGAGGCTTTTGACTGCGGCCATTCGACAAGCGCTGGAAGACGCCGAACGAGTGTCAAAGGCTGATCTAGAGCACGCCGTCACCCCGAGTTAAATCTATGCCCTCAGAGATCCCGGATGGTGCAGCGGTGTACCGTGAGGCGCATTTCCGTGGGCTACAACCGGACCCAGATCTCTGGATCGATCAGTGGGCCGACGAATACATGCGTATCCCACGCGATGCCGGCGCCGCCGAACCCGGCCAGTACCGTACGGCGCGGACCCCGTATGCCCGCGAACCGATGCGCTGCCTGTCACCGGCGCACCCCTGCAAGCGCGTGGTGACTATGGTCGCCTCGCAGTTGATGAAAACCCAGATCGCCTTGAACTGGATTGGCGGTCTGATACATATGGCACCGTCGAACATTCTCACGCTATTGCCCAGCCTGGGATTGGCCAAACGAGTCTCGTCGCGCATCGGCAAGACCATCAAGGCCACCCCGGTGTTGCGCGAACGGGTGGCGGCGAACCGATCGCGTGATGCACGCAACACCATGGACACCAAAGAGTTCGAAGGTGGTTCGTTGTATGTCACCACCGCCGGTTCTGCAGCGAACCTCTCGGAGTTGTCGGCCCGTTACATCTACGGCGATGAGGTGGATCGCTGGGTGGTGGACGTGGGCGAGGAAGGCGATCCGATTGAGCTGGCTGAAACCCGGGGCAGTACGTTTGGCCGTAACGCCAAATTTTACTTTTCCAGTTCGCCGACGATCAGAGGGGCTTCGCGTATTGCCGATCTGTTCGAGACCAGCGACCAGCGTTTTTACTACGTGCCGTGCCCGACTTGCGGGCACATGCAAGTCCTGGAATGGGAGCGCCTGCATTACTCGGCGAATTACCAACTGGCGCACTACGAGTGCGCCGGGCCCGACTGTGACGTGCTGATAGAAGAACATCACAAGGGCGAGATGTTGACCAAGGGCGAGTGGCGCGCGCATGCCACAGGTGATGGCGAAACCGTCGGCTTCAACCTCAATGCGCTGTACTCGCCTCCCGGCTGGACCGGTTGGGCATCACTGGCCAAGCAGTTCGAGAAGGCCAAAACCGCCATGTCTCGCGGCGATTTGGAACCCATGCAGGTGTTCTACAACACCCGTCTGGCGAAGGTTTGGGACAGTGCCCAGGAGCAAACCAAAGCGGACGTCTTGATGGCGCGGGCACGCCTGGAAAGCTATGGGCTGGGTTCGATGCCGTTTGCTGTGTTGATGCTCACGGCTTCGGTGGATGTCCAAGCCAACCGGCTGGAGTTCATGGTGGTCGGTTGGGGCGCCGGCATGGAGCGTTGGATCATCGACTACCAGGTTATCTGGGGCGATCCGTCCGACGACCGCACCTGGTCGGTGCTCGATGACAAACTCAAGGCGCGTTACCCCCACCCGTGTGGTGTGGAGCTGACGATCCGGGCGGCCGGCATCGACTCCGGTGGTAACCACACCGACGAGGTTTACCAGTTCTGCCGGCTGCGGCGTTGGCGCAACATCTTCGCCGTCAAGGGCGCGAGCAAGCCGGGTCGACCGGTCATTGCGCAGCGGCCATCGATGATGGATGTCACTTGGAAAGGTCAGACCGAACGTAAGGGTGTCGAGCTGTGGTTCGTCGGCACTGACACCGCCAAAGATTGGATCTACAACCGCTATCCAGTGGAGGACGGTCCGGGCGCGCTGCACTTTGCCAACGATCTGCCCGATGACTTTTTTGCCCAGTGTGTCGCCGAGCGCAAGGTCACTCGTTACGTCAAAGGCTACAAAAAAATTGAATGGGTCAAGGGCAAGGCGGAGCGCAACGAAGCCCTCGATTTGATGGTGTATAGCCTGGCGATGGCGCACTACTTGGGCCTGAACCGCTACAAGGAACACGACTGGGAGCGGGTGAGAAATGCGCTGTTTCAGGCGGCGTCACCGGGCGAGAAACCCATCGCGGTCGAACGTGTCCGCGCTCCGGCGACCTCACGACAGCAACCGGCAGATCAGGTACCGACACCGGCTGATCCCGTACCGCTACCGACCAAGCCGGCCGCGGCACCGGTGCTGATTGCACGGCCCCCACAGCGTCGAAGCTCCAGCAGCGGCTACCTCAAAAAACGACGCTGAGTGAAATCGCGTTGCACCCCCCGTTGCCTTTTTACTTTAGAGCGATCCCCATGGCCTTTACCCAACAGCAACTCGATGCGGTCGAGAAGGCAATCGCGCGCGGCGAAAAAATCGTGCGCTATGCGGATCGAAATGTCGAGTACCGCGACATCGACGAACTGCTCAGGGCACGCGACGAAATTCGCAGCTCGCTGATCGCGGCGGCCGGTCCTCGGTCGCGCATCGTGCGGCTTTATCATGGAGGCAAGGGACTGTAATGGCTCGTCACTTTCCCACCTTGGGTCGCAGCGGTTTCCTGCTCCCCTCAAACATCAAAGCCAGTTACGAAGGGGCGGCGGAAGGGCGTCGTTCCGCGAGTTGGGATGCACCCGACGCCGGCTTCAACAGCATTGCGATTCCTGCATTGCGCAACCTGCGCTCACGTTCCCGGGCGGCGGTGCGCAACGACCCGTACGCCTTCAACGTCATCGATAAACGGGTCAGCAATCTGATCGGCACCGGCATCACGCCGCGGCCGAAAACCCAGGACGATAAACTTCGGCACCTGCTGCAGGAACTCTGGGCCGATTGGGCCGAAGAGTCAGATGCCGATGGTCTGACTGACTTCTACGGACAACAGGCACTGATCGCGCGGACCGTGGAAACGGCGGGTGAATGTTTTATCCGCTTGCGTCCGCGCAGCCTCGACGAAGGCTTGGTTGTGCCGTTGCAGCTTCAGGTGCTGGCCCCGGAATTTGTACCGCACGACAAGTTCAAGGCCGCGCGCAACGGCAATGTTATCCGCGCCGGGATCGAGTTCACTCCGGACAGCCGTCGGGTAGCGTATTGGATGTACCGTTCGCATCCCGGAGATGCCTCGTCCTTGAACAGTGGCTACAACCAGCTGGTGCGGGTGCCGGCCAGCCAGGTGCTGCACATTTTTGAACCGGTCGAGCCGGGACAGTTACGCGGCTTGCCACGCTTGTCGCCGGTCCTCAAACGCTTGCGCAGCCTGGACAATTACGACGATGCGGTGCTGTTCCGTCAGGAGGTGGCGAATCTGTTCGCCGGCTTCATCAAAAAGCCATCGCCGGATGACATCCAGACTCCAGTGGACCCGGTGACCGGTGCGCCGTTGAACCTTGCCTCGGATGGATTCACGCCCATGGTCGCCCTGGAGCCCGGGACGATGCAGGAGCTGTTACCGGGCGAGGAGGTTGAGTTTTCCACGCCACCGGACGCGGGTAACAACTACGCGGACTTCATGCGTCAGCAACTGATGGCCGCGGCCGCCGGTGCCGGGATGCCCTACGAAATTCTCACGGGCGACATGCGCGGGGTGAATGACCGCGCACTGCGCGTGGTACTCACTGAGTTCCGGCGTCGCCTGGAGCAACTGCAATTTGGTGTGTATGTGCACCAGTTGTGTCGCCCGGTGCGGGCCGCTTGGATGGACATGGCGGTGCTCAGTGGCGCCGTGCTGTTGCCGGACTATGCCCAGCGCCGACGTGAGTACCTGCGCACGCGCTGGGTGCCACAGGGCTGGGCCTATATCCATCCGGTTCAGGATGTTCAGTCCCGCACGATGGAAGTCAACGCCGGCTTCGCCTCGCGCAGCGAGATGGTCTTGCGCACCGGTTATGACGCCGAAACGGTGGACGAAGAAAACGCCGCCGATGCCGAGCGGGCTCGGGGCAAAGGTCTTAATTACAGCACGCTCGTCGAACTGCTTCAGGCGCTCGACGACCAGGAGCAAACATGAGCAAAAAAGCGACTCCGCGCATTTACAACAGGGCCGGCCAACAGGTGCCAGTGCAGGACAAAAGCTGGTACGCCGTGCACGCCAGCGGCGAAGCCACCGAGCGCGTGATCGAAGTCTTTGT
>NZ_JAWRXJ010000218.1:0-278 GCF_046535095.1 Pseudomonas sp. SIMBA_041 | reverse complement strand
GACAGACAACGCGGGCAGCGGATTGATGACCCGGACGATGATGGCGCGGCCTTGGTCGGCGCCGGATCAGGCTTGCTCGGTTCGCCCATCAACGATTCGATCGCGTCGTGCAGGTCGTGGCGAGCTTCGGTTGCAGAGGACGCGTAGGCAGGTTCTTCGCGCCGGCCGAACGGCGGATAGCTATCGCCCGATTCGACGCTGGCTTCATGCGCCGTGTGGACGACGTGATCGGGATACGGGGCGAACGCTTCCCATTCTTCGAATTCGTCGACATCGAC
>NZ_JAWRXJ010000217.1:0-278 GCF_046535095.1 Pseudomonas sp. SIMBA_041 | reverse complement strand
CTATCACTGATCGAAGCGAATAAATTGTGGCAACAAATTCAGTAACCAGACCATTAAACTTAGTAATTAGTCCATTAAAACTCAGTAATCAGCCCTTTGAAAAATTAATTTAGTTGTTCCGAGCGAAGTATATAAGCGCACATAAAAAGTATTCAAACAATGATAATAAAAAGCCATGACATTTAAAGACAAGCTACAAGCCTACATCCAGCTAACCCGTTTTGATAAGCCAGTCGGCATTGAGCTGCTCTTATGGCCAACGCTTTGGGGCGTACTAC
>NZ_JAWRXJ010000216.1:0-278 GCF_046535095.1 Pseudomonas sp. SIMBA_041 | reverse complement strand
AGCAGAAAATGCAGGCCTAACAGGAGCATGCGCAACGAATAAAGCATGACGAGACTCACACCAGACAGTCGAATTCCAGTGTACGACTGTACACTGGAAGAGGCAAATGTCGGGGTGGGTCTTTGGCTTAACCCATCGGGTTCTGGTCCAGCTCGATGGCTTTATCCAGGGCATCGAGCAGGCCCTTGCGCACCTTGAGCTTGGTGTTCTTGTGCGCGAGCATGTTCAGCTTCTTCAATTCACGGGCAGCGGCCAGCGCTGCTTCGTGCAGTTGCTCG
>NZ_JAWRXJ010000215.1:0-279 GCF_046535095.1 Pseudomonas sp. SIMBA_041 | reverse complement strand
GAGCGCTTGACCTTGCCGGCCAGCTCGTCAAGCGTCAGCCCGCGGTGCTTGCGCAGGTCGCGGATCAGCACCGCCAGTGTTTGAACTTCATCAGACATGGTCGCGCAACCTGTACCAGGCTTTGGCCGCGGCCTCCAGCGGTGCGGCTATCAAGTCGCCGCCAGGGAAGCGACCGTTGTCGATGCCTTGGTACAGCGTCAGCAGGTCGTCGTTGCCGAGGATCGCATCGCTGACCGCCCGCGCCCCAGCCAGGGTAGGCAGCACGCCATGACCGGAGAA
>NZ_JAWRXJ010000214.1:0-279 GCF_046535095.1 Pseudomonas sp. SIMBA_041 | reverse complement strand
CCTGCGGCCTGGAGTGGGCGCGGCAACCGGCCCTGGCACCGGCCCTGATCATCGGCGTATTGACGGTGGCTGCGCCGTTCCTGCTGATGCAACCGGGCATGGGCGCCGGGATCGCGGCGAGCAAGATGCCCAAGCCGAATGTGGCCCGGCTGCGCAGCCTGATGGCGCATTCGGTGTTCGGGCTGGGCTTGTACATGGCCGGGATGTTCTGGGCGTGGGTGTTGGGGCAGACTGCGTGACCTCAGCCCAGAGGCCGAGCATGCCCAGAGAGATCGATCG
>NZ_JAWRXJ010000213.1:0-279 GCF_046535095.1 Pseudomonas sp. SIMBA_041 | reverse complement strand
GTCATCGAGCAGGGATTGCGCCATCAACGCAGCCTCGGTGGGCGGCGTACCGTAATGCAAGCCGCCGCTGGTCAGCACCGGCAGCCCGGAGGCCTTGGCCAGGCGCGCGGCATAACGTTCGCGCTCCAGGCCCACGCCGGTGGGCTGATCGGAGCCCCACGCCGGATCGCCCCGCTCCCGCCCCGAACCCAGCACCACAATCACATCCGCCTGCTCGGCCAGGCTCGCCCATTGGCTTTGCGGCAAGGGCGGCAGGCGCTCCAGACCGCGCGCGCCCCA
>NZ_JAWRXJ010000212.1:0-279 GCF_046535095.1 Pseudomonas sp. SIMBA_041 | reverse complement strand
CGACGCGCTTCGCTTCACCCGAACGCAAATCCTTGTAGACGAGCCCGTTCAGCTTGCTGCCGTCGCCGGTCAGCTCGGTCGTCTGCGCCTGCGTGACGATCGTCACGTTCGGCAGGCTGCGCAGCTTGCGCTGCAGCACCTCGTCCGCGCGCAGTTGCGCGCCGTATTCGATCAGCGTGACTTCCTTCACGATGCCGGCCAGGTCGATCGCGGCCTCGACGCCCGAGTTGCCGCCGCCGACCACCGCGACGCGCTTGCCCTTGAACAGCGGGCCGTCGC
>NZ_JAWRXJ010000211.1:0-279 GCF_046535095.1 Pseudomonas sp. SIMBA_041 | reverse complement strand
CAGGTGGATGGCGCCTTGCAGGGGTTCGGTTTCGCCATGGGCCCGTTCCGCATGTATGACGTGGTGGGCGTCGACCTGGGCTGGCGCGCCCGGCAACTGGACGGTGTGGGCCAGGATGCGCCCGAGGTGCAGATCGACAACCGGTTGTGCGAGTCGGGTCGTTTCGGCCAGAAGAGTGGCGACGGCTACTACCACTACGAACCCGGCAGCCGCCAGGCCGAGCATGACCTGCAGGTGGATGCGCTGGTGCTGCAGGTCAGCGAGGAGCTGGGTTACCGG
>NZ_JAWRXJ010000210.1:0-279 GCF_046535095.1 Pseudomonas sp. SIMBA_041 | reverse complement strand
TATGCATCACGCGCATAGCCAAGATGGTAGTCACGCTCGATCATGGAACGTTGGCCGGCAGGGCCAATATCGCATTCGTTCCTGTCGTCACGACGCCGTCGACAGTGCCTGCCGTTTCGCCAGTATTGCCACCCGTAGAGCAAAGCAAAGATGTCAATTCGAGGTGCCCATCGCACGTGGCTCTTGGCTCCCGAGTTGACGACATCATCGACAATCTCTCCGAAATAATGCCGTCACTTCGTCTATGTCCGAAGCAACGTCGTCAATTCACGTCGCACA
>NZ_JAWRXJ010000209.1:0-279 GCF_046535095.1 Pseudomonas sp. SIMBA_041 | reverse complement strand
CTATTAAAAACGGAAGTACGCCTCTTGTGCTAGGAACAGATTATAGCCTATCGGGGAGCGTAGTAACGATCAAAAAAGAGTATTTGGCTACGCAAGCAGTTGGAACGACAAGCCTAGTCTTTGCGTTCAGTGCAGGTGCGACGCAGACGCTAACAATTACGGTTAGTGATACAACGCCGCCACCAACCTATATCGTAACGTATAATGGCAACGGAGCAACGAGCGGAACAGCACCAATAGATAGCGGCACCTATGAACAAGGAGATACCGTAACCGTAC
>NZ_JAWRXJ010000208.1:0-279 GCF_046535095.1 Pseudomonas sp. SIMBA_041 | reverse complement strand
CCTGTATCGCTACCTCAGCGAAGGCCAGCTGGAACTGCCGGCGCTGCGGGAACGGGTGGGAGACATCGAGTCCCTGGCCGAATACTTCCTCGGCATCTACAGCCAGCGCCTGGACCTGCAGGTGCCGCTGATCAGCGAAGCCGCGCAGCAGGCCCTGAATCGCCACAGCTGGCCGGGCAACACCCGGGAGCTGGAGAACGTCATCCACTTTGCGCTGCTGGTCAGCAGCGGCGAGGAGATACTGCCCGAGCACCTCAACCTGCCGCCGACGCCCTCGCC
>NZ_JAWRXJ010000207.1:0-279 GCF_046535095.1 Pseudomonas sp. SIMBA_041 | reverse complement strand
GACTGGTCGATCAGGTAGGTCGAAGCCCAGCCGCCTTCCATCTGGCGCATCTCGCGACGTAGCACTTCGTCTTCGGTCTTGGTGTTGCCGCGATAGTTGATGCGGTTGACGTAGGCACGCTTGCCCGGGTCGACCACGAACATGATATCGACGGTGTGGTCTTCATCGTTGGGCTGCGGCACGCCGTTGACGTTGGCGAAGGTATAGCCTTCGTTACCCAGGCGACGGGTGATCAGCTCGGACGTGGTGGTCATCACCTTGCGCGAGAATACCTGGCCC
>NZ_JAWRXJ010000206.1:0-279 GCF_046535095.1 Pseudomonas sp. SIMBA_041 | reverse complement strand
AGCTCAACGACGATACGGCTAGCGCCTTGCGACTGTACCAAAGCTTCGGTAACACCCAGCTCAGCAATACGGTTACGTAGAGTCGTCAAGTTCTGGTTGACCGCGTAGCTATTGATTTCGTCAAGTGTCGCATCGTTATACGATAAGACCAATGCAGGACCTTGATCATCAATAGAAGACTGCAAGTTGAACGTATTGCTCATCGAGCCTTGTAATACGTTTTGGGCAAGGTTACGAGTATCAGTATCAGCAAAATGCAATACCACGCCGCGATCTTCG
>NZ_JAWRXJ010000205.1:0-279 GCF_046535095.1 Pseudomonas sp. SIMBA_041 | reverse complement strand
AAGGGTTTTGCATATTAACATTAAAACCACTCAAACTAGAATTAAATTCACTTTCTCTGATTGTCTCACCTTTGTATTTGGATCCGTTATAAGAAAAGCCTCCCCAACCTTGGTATACTAAGCCAGTGGTAATATTATAATGCGTATTGTTTGCCCTATATGCAAAGTGGTCAGCTTTATGTCCTGTACTTGCCGGAACAAATATATATGTTCCATTCGGCTGCCCCACTTGAAGCCCGTTTGGTTCAAAGTTTGAATTATAAATATCAGGATTAATGG
>NZ_JAWRXJ010000204.1:0-279 GCF_046535095.1 Pseudomonas sp. SIMBA_041 | reverse complement strand
CGTAATTCTGTGCGTCCAGGCTTTTGCGGTAGTTATAGGAGATGCCGCCGACCACGCTGAATATTTCGTTCAGGCGCAGGGTGTCTTCCAGGGCAATCGACTGGGTCTGGTCACGGAAATAGGTCTGGGGGTTGGCGCCATCGCGGGAACGGTGCACATCGTCCTTGAAGTGGTAGGCAATGCCCAGGCGGTTGGCCTCGCTCAAGGCCAGGTCACCCTCTACCGAAAAGCCGCTGCTCTCGTCATCGTATTTGCTGGGAAAACCCGGCTGCAACGCTC
>NZ_JAWRXJ010000203.1:0-279 GCF_046535095.1 Pseudomonas sp. SIMBA_041 | reverse complement strand
CTGATCATTGCCCAGTACGAAAGCGGCAACCGCTCGCATTGCTCCTATGACGAGCACATGCAGCTGATCGATGCCATCGAAGCGCGTGACGCCGAGCAGGCGGGGAGCTTGATGATGCACCACATGGACCACATCGACAGCAAGCTGAACCTGGACGAGGAGAGTGCTTCGGACGATCTGCATGCGGTGTTCTCGCACCTGCTGAAAAAGCCAAAGGTATCGGCCAAGGGTTGATCGTTTGCCTCGGTAGATGTGGGGTTTTGCAGGCGCGGGCTTGCC
>NZ_JAWRXJ010000202.1:0-279 GCF_046535095.1 Pseudomonas sp. SIMBA_041 | reverse complement strand
ATTGGTAATGAGTAATAATAGATTCTTCACTTCGTTCTGAATGACAAACATTATGTTCTAATTCCAATAATTGCTTATATATTTATTCTCTTTTCTCGACTTCTGCGGGGCTTCCGAAAATATGTTTACGGTGATTTTCGCCCCAATCTTTTAAAGATTCTACGACTGGACCTAATGTTTTTGTGTGTGCAGTAGGGAAATATTCTATGCTGACAGGATATGTATCTTTGACTATTCTTTCGACCAAACCGTTTTGTTCGAGTTCCCTTAATTCTTTGG
>NZ_JAWRXJ010000201.1:0-279 GCF_046535095.1 Pseudomonas sp. SIMBA_041 | reverse complement strand
AAACGGTTTGCGTCGCAGGAAACGACCTCGCCCGGCTTTGCCTGTAAAGGTGCCGTCACAGAAAATCGTTTCACCACGGGATAAGGTTCTGACAATCGCGCCCTGACAGGTAAAACCCTCCCATGGCGAGTAGTCGGCGTTGTCGTGGAGATGGCGATGCTGAATTTGTTGGCTCTGACGTGGGTCGATAATCACCACGTCGCCGTCGGAACCGGGCGCTAATAATCCTTTTTGCGGCCACAGGCCAAACAGCCTGGCGGGCATTGCGCTGGTTAATTC
>NZ_JAWRXJ010000200.1:0-279 GCF_046535095.1 Pseudomonas sp. SIMBA_041 | reverse complement strand
CAGGTCGTTGCGGGCAGCCTGCAGCTGGGCGAACTCCTCGTTGCTGGAGTTGGTCTTCAGACGTTCCATGGTGTCCAGCGGAATGCCGACGGGCAGCGAGACGAACACGTCGTCCTTGCCCTCTTCGGGCTTGGCCGTGCCTTCAGCGACGAAGCCGATGTTCAGCCAGAACTGCGCCTTCGGTGCCTCGGTGCCGACGTTCTTCTTGCCGTTGTTGCCCTTGTTGCCAAACTGGAGTTCGAAATCGATTGCCATGATGAGTGTCCTCAAAGATAAGTC
>NZ_JAWRXJ010000199.1:0-280 GCF_046535095.1 Pseudomonas sp. SIMBA_041 | reverse complement strand
TGAAGGTCAGCGCCGAATGTTTATCGATCGGCAGACCATCTTTGTTGGTCAGGGTGATGGTGTAAGTGATTGCACCACCTTCGGTGACCGAAGGTGTGGCGGTCAGCTTGGCAACCACGTCGTCGGTGGTGTCGGTGACTTTGACCGACGCCGCGTCGCCCAGCTGCAGGTTCTCGAAGGCGCGACCGTCTACATCGACGGCGGACTTGATGCCCAGGCTGATTTCACCGGCGTCCTTATAGACGTCGTCGCCTTGCGCAGCATGGCTGTACGGCGCGCT
>NZ_JAWRXJ010000198.1:0-280 GCF_046535095.1 Pseudomonas sp. SIMBA_041 | reverse complement strand
CAAATTCGCCTGACCGGCGACGGCACGGATGGTGCCAGTAGCGTCGAACACTGCGGTCATCACCAATGCCAGTACACTCGGAAGTACAGTTGGCTGGAGTGCACCCATAATATCGAGGCTGAAAATCAGAGACTTACCATCTTCGCCAGTCAGGCTTGGCATCGCCACCAGACCGTGGTATTTCACCGCTGGGTCAAAGATTAAGCCGATGATCGAAATTGCAATAATCACCAACAAGATCCCGCCGGGTACGCGACACTTCTCCAGGCCGAAGATGACC
>NZ_JAWRXJ010000197.1:0-280 GCF_046535095.1 Pseudomonas sp. SIMBA_041 | reverse complement strand
CAGTATCAGCGGTAAATTACGCATCGACATCCCGCCAGGAATCGCGAAAAGCCTGTTACTGCCGCGCCTGTCGGAATTTCTCTATCTGCATCCGGGAATTGAGCTGGAACTGAGTAGCCATGACCGTCCGGTAGATATTCTTCATGATGGTTTTGATTGCGTGATACGCACTGGCGCGTTACCGGAAGATGGCGTTATCGCCCGTCCCCTCGGCAAACTGACCATGGTCAACTGTGCCAGTCCGCACTATCTGACGCGCTTTGGTTATCCGCAAAGCCCC
>NZ_JAWRXJ010000196.1:0-280 GCF_046535095.1 Pseudomonas sp. SIMBA_041 | reverse complement strand
ATGCTGATCACCGGCAAAAATGCTAACCCGGAAATCCTGCAACAACTGGAAGCGCAAGGGGTCAGCATTCTGCGTGTTTAAAGATGCTGGCGGAAAAATGTCACTGCAGCATCTAACGCCTCAGGCGTAATGCGGTGACGCACGCCTGGCTGCCATGAACAGGTTAGCAGTTTATCCCGTCCCGTCTCGCTTAAGGCCTGCTGCAAACGTAGTGATTCGTCGGCAGGCACAACGTCATCGTCGAGGCCATGCCACAGCAGTAGAGGTCTGTCACTAAGTT
>NZ_JAWRXJ010000195.1:0-281 GCF_046535095.1 Pseudomonas sp. SIMBA_041 | reverse complement strand
GACAGTCCGATACCGCCCAGTCCAAAGATAGCCACTGTAGCGCCCTCTTCGACTTTTGCAGTATTCATAACCGCGCCCATGCCAGTCGTGACGCCGCAACCACTTATTCGTTTACTCTCAATAGCTAAGCCTCTTGGCGATATTTTAGTCATGTTTTTATAACACATATATTTACGGACACGTCTATCCGACAATCGTATGTCAATTTTAGACGTTTATTTATATGTACTTGCACCGAGAATGCATCCGAAGCATTGCATAAAAAGTGGCTAAAACCATTC
>NZ_JAWRXJ010000194.1:0-282 GCF_046535095.1 Pseudomonas sp. SIMBA_041 | reverse complement strand
ATGAGCGAAGATCGATCGAGCAACGGGCAAAAGTCCTGGTTGGGTAAACTGACCCAGGCTTTTGCCCATGAGCCGAAAAACCGCCAGGAGCTCCTAGAGCTGCTGCGCGAAGCCCATCAGAACAAGCTGCTCGACAGCGAAGCGCTGACCATCGTCGAAGGCGCCATCCAGGTCGCTGACCTGCAGGTGCGCGACATCATGGTGCCGCGCTCGCAAATGATCAGCATCAAGGCCAGCCAGTCGCCTCGCGAGTTCCTGCCGGCGGTGATCGACGCCGCGCAC
>NZ_JAWRXJ010000193.1:0-283 GCF_046535095.1 Pseudomonas sp. SIMBA_041 | reverse complement strand
GGTTCGAATCCTTCCCCCACCACCATATTTTCTAAAGTTTGTCATAGCGCCAAGCATACTCTCTATATCTCATAACTCTCGATTAGAGTTATCCTGAATAAGAGTAAATGCGGGTGTGGTATAATGGTAACACCTTAGCCTTCCAAGCTAATGACGCGGGTTCGATTCCCGCCGCCTCCACCAAATACACGGCAACGCAGTTCGGCGCGTTGCCAGGAAAAACCCGCGACAGCGTCACGCTTCGCGGGTTTTTTATTGCCGTTCGGCTGGTCCGAGCGCCCGC
>NZ_JAWRXJ010000192.1:0-283 GCF_046535095.1 Pseudomonas sp. SIMBA_041 | reverse complement strand
CGGTTTGCCGCGCGAATGCCGGCACTGCCGTGGCCTCGGGGGAAAACGACAGCGCCGCCACGGCCAGCAGAAACAAGGCAACGAAATACCTTCTGATCCGATTGACCATGGCGTCCCCTTCGTCATTCTTCTCGATGGTCCCGCATCCGAGCTCGTTGGCAATGAAGCCGGCATGTTGCCGTCGGCGCCTTTTTTTCAGTATTTTTCAGAATATAACGAAATGCCGTTTCGTCAACTCGAAAAATACAGCGTATACGTCGGTCTATTAATGGCCCGCGTCAGA
>NZ_JAWRXJ010000191.1:0-283 GCF_046535095.1 Pseudomonas sp. SIMBA_041 | reverse complement strand
CTGTAACTGGCCTGCGGGGGTGTATGTGCTGGTCAGTTCGTATGCGGCATTACTGCCTGCCATGCTGCCGAAGCTGCGCACCGTCTCACGGTGCAGCCTGTCCCGCGTATACTCGACCAGCGGCGTCCCGCCCAGCTTCATGCCCGCCAGGTAACCGCTGCCATACGTCAGCCACTCCACCGGCGGCAGGCTGTCCGGCGTGACGCGGTTTGCCAGCCCCTGCTCGTTGTATGCGTGTTTCGTCTCATGCTGCCACAGCAGTTCCCCCGTCTCCGGGTTCTCC
>NZ_JAWRXJ010000190.1:0-283 GCF_046535095.1 Pseudomonas sp. SIMBA_041 | reverse complement strand
GATGATCCTCGAAGTGCTGCCGGTGCTGCCGCCGGAACTGCGTCCGCTCGTGCCGCTGGACGGCGGCCGTTTCGCGACGTCGGACCTGAACGACCTGTATCGCCGCGTGATCAACCGTAACAACCGGTTGAAGCGTCTGCTCGAGCTGAAGGCGCCTGAAATCATCGTCCGCAACGAAAAGCGGATGCTGCAGGAAGCCGTCGACTCGCTGCTCGACAACGGTCGTCGCGGCAAGGCGATGACGGGCGCGAACAAGCGTCCGCTGAAGTCGCTCGCCGACATG
>NZ_JAWRXJ010000189.1:0-283 GCF_046535095.1 Pseudomonas sp. SIMBA_041 | reverse complement strand
ATCGACATATAGAACAGGGTGAATGCGCCATCAAGCCGCGGATCTTTCGGCGGATAGCACTTCGAAAGCAAGCTGGCTGGGTTAGCTTTAAACAGGCCGTTACCGACAGCGATAGTCCCCAGGGCGATGAAAATCAGGTCAGGCTTAAGTAGCGACATGCCGGTCATGAAGTAGCCAATCGCCAGCACAAGTGCTCCGAGAACAATGGTGCGTTTGGTCCCCAGCAGGTGGTCGCCGACATAGCCGCCAATGGAAATGAGGCCATAGACCAGCGCAGCAAAAG
>NZ_JAWRXJ010000188.1:0-283 GCF_046535095.1 Pseudomonas sp. SIMBA_041 | reverse complement strand
GCATCCAACTGCTCACGCCCAGAGGAATTGCGCCGTAGGCAACACCCCACACCAACACCGCCAACGTCACGCCCCAATCCTGCAACCCGGGCAATGCCAATTGCGCGATCACCATCAGCAACACCACGGCGCCCAGCGACGCACGCAAGTGCGTGGTGATGCTCCCGGCCATGGCGAAGTTCGCCAACATGCCGACCAGGCCAAATCCGAGCAGAATCGCGGTGATCGCGCTCGGCGAAAAACCGGCGTCATGCCCCAGGAACGGCGCAATGTAGGTGTACGC
>NZ_JAWRXJ010000042.1:0-512 GCF_046535095.1 Pseudomonas sp. SIMBA_041 | reverse complement strand
AAAAAAAAGCGGACAGCCTGGGCTGTCCGCAAATATGCGCACATAGAGAGGAGCTTATCGCAACAGCGTTAGAACACCGACTGAATTTTCAGGCCGGCCACCAGTGCGTTATCGACTTCATCAACACCGCCCGGGTGAGTGATGTATTGCAGGTTAGGACGCACGGTCAGCCAGTTGGTAACGTGGAAGCCGTAGTTGATTTCGTAGTTGTACTCGGTGGTCCGCAGTGGCGAGAACAGTGGGTTCTCGTAATCAGTGACATTGTTCGCCGCGTTCACCAGCTCGGCGTTTTTCTTCACGTCATCGTTGACGTGGGTGCGGGCGAAACCGATACCCATGTCATCTTTAGGACGCGCGTCGAACGGGCCCTTGTACACAAACATCAGCGACTGGTAGTTGTCGACGAAGTTGGTGTCCTTGTCGTGGAACGTGGCGTTGGCCGCAATGTTCAGACCGCGGGTCTTGTCACCGTTGTGGCTGGTGAGTTGTTGCTGTGCAACGAACCAGTAGCC
>NZ_JAWRXJ010000187.1:0-284 GCF_046535095.1 Pseudomonas sp. SIMBA_041 | reverse complement strand
AGCACGACCGAAGTGAAGAGCGTCGCCCAGGG
The DNA here is from genome assembly GCF_046535095.1 of Pseudomonas sp. SIMBA_041. NCBI lineage: Bacteria > Pseudomonadati > Pseudomonadota > Gammaproteobacteria > Pseudomonadales > Pseudomonadaceae > Pseudomonas > Pseudomonas sp. SIMBA_041. Next base: position 252 of record NZ_JAWRXJ010000187.1, on the reverse strand, counting down.
CACCGTGATGGCCGAGATGCCGAGCAACAGGCCGACAAGCGGCGCGAAGGCCACCACCATGATGCTGTCGTTGAGCGCCACCTGCGACAGCGTGAACAGCGGATCGCCGCCGGTCAGCCGGCTCCAGACGAACACCATGGCCGTGCACGGCGCGGCAGCCAGCAAGATGAGGCCGGCAATGTAGCTGTCGAGCTGCTCCGCCGGCAACATCGGCGCGAACAGATGCCGGATGAACAGCCAGCCGAGAAACGC
>NZ_JAWRXJ010000186.1:0-284 GCF_046535095.1 Pseudomonas sp. SIMBA_041 | reverse complement strand
GTACCGTTTGCGGCGATCTGGACGCCTGCCCCGACCTCCGTCAATCGTGGAGCACGCTCCAGTACAATTGGCTCTATACCATGACGCAGCAACGTCAGGGCGGTCGTGAGTCCGCCGACGCCTCCTCCAACTACTATGACTTTCATGTTAGATTCTCCTATCGAGTTAGTTATGCAAGTCTACTTAGTTAACCATAGACGGTAAAGTAATGATGGCACCAGGAAAAACCCTTCGTTCAGACGGCGTCGAGACCCGAGCTCGCCTGAAGGAGGAAGCGCAACGAC
>NZ_JAWRXJ010000185.1:0-285 GCF_046535095.1 Pseudomonas sp. SIMBA_041 | reverse complement strand
GCCTATTGGCCGTGCTCTATTTGACTACTGGATATTACAACGTAAGACAGATCCAGTGCTGCCACCTTCTGCTGATGAGCTAAAAGTTATTAAACGCCAAAAAGCTTTCGAAAAAGCCATGCGTGATGCCATTCGTGATAAAGAAGCAAAAGCCTTGGAAGAAAAAGAAGCCGCGGAAGCCGAAGCGGCAGCAGCGACATCTGAGTAACTATGACTTCTTGGCCCAAGTAGCAGCCTTTATCATAGTCCATGCCGCCGCGTTGATGTAGACGCAGCTCTTGCGGT
>NZ_JAWRXJ010000184.1:0-285 GCF_046535095.1 Pseudomonas sp. SIMBA_041 | reverse complement strand
AATTTTGATTATTCTTTGCTTTACAAGAAGTAACAAGAAGTAAAAAAATACCTATTAAATAGAGTCTCATTTTTTTTGTTTTTTGGCGTTATTATAATAATTAAATCTATTTGATAAAGGTTTCCCACATCCTGTACAATCCAGATAAGCATCATATGGGTCACCTGGCTTCATGTCAAAACGTATATTTTTTCCGTAATTATTATAATAAACACTGTTTCCTGTACTGTCGATTAGTATTGTTCTATGATCGACTCCATTAGCAATTTTATTATTTAAATTAAC
>NZ_JAWRXJ010000183.1:0-285 GCF_046535095.1 Pseudomonas sp. SIMBA_041 | reverse complement strand
TTCAATACCAAAACCATGCTGCTCTGAAAAAGTGGCGATATTGGCATTGATAATGACATGGTCAAATGATGTCATAGTAGATTCGTCTAGCATCTGTTCTGTAGGGTTTTTCAATACGGAGTTCTTTGATTTATTCATAATATTCTCCTAATTATTGTGGAGTCAGAGACCTTTATTAAAGATTTAAGCGCTAAGTAAGTGCTGCTCTACAATAGTCGCTAGCAGTCGAGCAGCAACTTTGCAGCTACGACTGTCAATATCAAAGGTAGGGTTAATCTCAGCAAT
>NZ_JAWRXJ010000182.1:0-286 GCF_046535095.1 Pseudomonas sp. SIMBA_041 | reverse complement strand
ACCCGGCGCATCAATGGGAATTTCTACTCGAATTAGCATGGTTCACCTACCGATGTCTGTTTGGTTTCAGGCGCGGTTTTCATTCCCGCCTCAACAAAATCCGCCAGTTGCAGCAGCATCATGCGTAAGGCTTTCGGCATTTGCTCCAGTTCAATGGCGTCCATCAGGTTTTTCACATACAGCCCCAGCTCCGTATCGCCTTCAATCACCAGCCGACGCTGGAAGAAGATCGTATCCGGATCTTGTTTACGCGCCGCAATCATCAGCAGATCGCTGGCGTCGGCAC